>DASYTT010000031.1:0-14904 GCA_036002045.1 Gemmatimonadales bacterium | reverse complement strand
CAAGGTCATCAGCGCCGACTTCGATCCAGCTACCGGGCGCGCTATCAACGTGCTCTGCGCCGGCGGCCCCGACGGAACAACCGGAGTCGCCTGCACTTCGCCCGCAGCGGGCGGAGTTTTCCTGGGGGT
Organism: Gemmatimonadales bacterium; assembly: GCA_036002045.1. GTDB lineage: Bacteria > Gemmatimonadota > Gemmatimonadetes > Gemmatimonadales > GWC2-71-9 > JABFSM01. The sequence goes on along the minus strand of DASYTT010000031.1, from coordinate 14,775 downwards.
CTGGGATCCCAGGTGGGAAGGCATCTTCAGCACCACGGCCACCCTATGGGGAAAGCTACGAGTCTACGCCCTGGTGGACTTCAAGCTTGGCAACCGGCACTTCGACAACAATCTGCGGGCGCTGTGCCAGGTCTTCCTGCGCTGCGACGCGAACTTCAACCCGCAGAATTACGACCCGCTCTACCTGGCCGAGCTGCAGAGCAACAACGTGCCCCAGAGCTGGGTGATCAACAAGGCCGACTTCGCGAAGCTGCGCGAGGTCTCCGTCAGCTACAGCTTTCCCCGGCCTTTGGCACGACGATTCGGTGGTCAGGACGCAACCTTTACTCTCTCGGCTCGGAATCTCCACACCTGGACCAACTGGACCGGCCTGGATCCCGAGGCCTTCTTCGTCAGCAACCTCTTCACCCGGCTGGAGCAGGACAACACTCCGCAGCTGGCCTCATTCCAGGCCGTGCTCAACCTCACTTTCTGAGCCGGGCACCGGGCAAAGGATGATCCATGCGAAATCCATCTCGACTGATCGATAGGATCAATAAGCTGGTGAACCGGGCCGGCTTCATGCTGCTGCCGTTGCTGGGTACCGCGGCCTGTTCGAGCCTCCTCGAGGTCCAGGCCCCGAGCCGGGTGCTGGAGGAGAACCTCAAGAAAGCTGCCAGCGCGAAGCTGCTCGTCGACGGGACCCGGGCCGCGCTGGGGTGCGCCTTCCAGGCGTACATCAACGGAGCGGCGCTGCTCACCGACGAAATGGAAGACACCCAGCTTGCCGCGGCTGCCTGGCCTTGGGACCGGCGCGACTGGAACAACTCGTTGGGGCAGGCCTACGCGGAGTCATCCTGCTCGACGGGCCAGGCCTTCGGGGTTTACGTGCCGCTGCAGACCGCGCGTTTCACCGCGGAGACCGCGATCACGACCATCTCCGGCTTCTCGGACGAGGAGGTAGCCACCAAGCCGCGGCTCCTGGCAGAAGCAAACCTGCTGCTCGGCTATAGCCGGGTGCTGATAGGGGAGGGCTTTTGCTCGGCGGCCGAGAACCTGGGTCCCGAGCTGTTCCCAGCGGATTTCTTCACTCTGGCCGAGGCCAGCTTTGCCGAAGCCATGACCCAAGCCCAGGCCGCCGCCAACACCGACATCGAGCGTGCCGCGCTGGTGGGGCGGGCCCGAGCGCGGCTCGACCTGGCGCGTCTCCCAGGTCAGCCGGTCAACGCCACGAAGTATGCCCAGGCGAAGGCTGACGCAGCCCTCGTACCGGTCAACTTCGTGTACAACATGCCATATAGCTCAGCCGCCATCTACGCCCAGAACAACATCGTCCAGCGGAACCGGCTGAGCTTGTTGTACGGCGTGGCGGCGAACTACCGAAACCTGAACGATCCGCGGGTCCGGGTCACCCAGGGGGCCCGCGGTGCCGATGCCGTGAGCACCGTTTGGTACGCCGACAAGTACGCCTCCCTGAACACTCCGATCGTCCTGGCCTCATGGAAAGAAGCCCAGCTCATCATCGCTGAAGCGGAGCTGGGCGCGGGAAACCCGGCTGGGGCTATCACGGTGCTCGATGCGCTGCGGGGTCGGACTGGGGTGGCGCTCCCGCCGTATGCCGGGCCGACCGACGCAGCCAGCGTTCAGGCGTTTCTGGTCTCGGAGCGGTCCAAGGAGCTGTTCCTAGAGGGACACCACTTCTGGGATATCAACCGGTTTAATCTGGCCCTTGATCCGCCAGTCGGCACTCCCTATCCGATCAAAGGAGGCACGTACGCCGATCTCAGGTGCCTGCCGTTGCCAGATATCGAGCGGTTGAACAATCCAAACCTCGGGACCTGAGGCTGCCCGGGATCCGGGGGTCGACGAGGACTCGTGCGAGATCTTCTGAGGTCTGCCCTAGCGCTGCTGCTGAGCTTTGCCCCAGCGGATGGCCAGACCGGCCGCTTGGCGCACCCTCGAGACGGCAGGGACATCGATAGCCTCGCGCAAGTAGTGATGCGGCAGTGGCACGTCCCCGGCCTGGCGCTCGGCGTGGTGAAGGACGGACAGGTCGTGTTTGCGAAGGGTTACGGCTACCGGGATGTGGAGCACATGCAGCCGGTCACCACCCGAACGGTCATGGCGATCGGCTCGAACTCGAAATCCTTCACCGTGATGCTGCTGGGGATGCTAGCCGAGGACCGAAAGCTCTCCTGGGACAAGCCGCTGCGGGATTACCTCCCTGACTTCCAGCTGTGGGACCCCTACGCCACCCGGGAGCTGACCCCCCGCGATCTGGTCACCCACCGCTCCGGTCTTCCGCGCCACGACCTGCTCTGGTACGGGCGCGCCTTCACGCGGAAAGAGCTCTACCAGCGGCTTCGCTACCTGGAACCCACCACGTCATTCCGGGGCCGCTATCAGTATCAGAACCTCATGTTCATGACGGCGGGGTACCTCACGGAACAGCTCACCGGGAGGACGTGGGACGACCTGATCCGCGAGCGGATCTTCACCCCGCTCGGTATGAGCCGCTCCAATACCTCCGTTGCCGATTCGCCAAGGGCGGAGGATTACGCGCTGCCCTATGCCTGGCGCGATAGCTTGCTGGTCGAAGTCCCGTTCCGGAGCCTCGACGCAATTGCTCCTGCGGGCGCGATCAACTCCACCATCGAAGACATGCTCAAGTACCTCGAGCTCCGGCTCGACTCTGGGAGGGTGGGCGATCGCCGGCTCTACCAGGCTTCGACTGAGGCCCGGATGCAGGCGCCAGTGTCGGTCTCGGACGGCGCTGGACCCGACTATCCCGAGCTGGGGCCGTCCACCTACGCGCTTGGCGTGGGTGTCACGACCTACCGCGGGCACAAGGTGGTCCAGCACGGCGGCGGAATCGATGGCTTCAGCTCGGGCATGTCCTGGCTCCCGCATGATCGGCTGGGCGTCATAGTCCTCACCAACCTGGGAGGGACCAATGCGGCGTCCATCGTGAGCCGGTACCTCTACGATCGGTTCCTCGGGCTCACGCCGGTGGACTGGGTCGGCCGGCAGAAAAAGCTCGATTCGGAGAACACAGTCCGGGCGGACAGTGTGCGCAAAGCCCGAGAGGCGGAGCGGAAGCCGGGCACAACTCCGAGCCATCCGCTCTCGGAGTACACCGGCAGTTACGAGCACCCCGGATATGGACGACTGACCATTTCGAGCACAGGCACCGGGCTGGAGCTGGGCTTGGACAGCCACCGGGTACCGCTGCTGCCTTTCCACTACGACATCTGGGAGCTCGACGGCCGTTCCACCGCAGTGCCGATCAGCGGCAGGGTGACATTCTACCTCAACAAGAAGGGAGAAGTGGATCGCATCGCTGTCCCGCTGGAACCCGCCCTGGCAGACATCGTCTTCACTCGGGTGCCGCGCTGAACTGCTGGACCGCTGAACTACTCCTCGCGGCGGCTTGCGCAAGGGCGACAAGGTCAGCGTCCTGTCCCCGTACAGTGTCGCGCTGCTGGAAATCATGCTGGCATCCCTTCCGGCTCGGTTCCGGGATCTTCCTGATCAACCTGGTTACGGCACCCCCGGCGATCAGGGCGCAGGCAGCCGTGCTGCCTCCTGCCCTCGAGTTGCGGGTTCCCAAGCCGCCAACCGTCGCCACTGCCGAGGGCAACTCGTTCCTGGCCTACGAGCTGCACGTCACGAACTTCGCCAGGAATACATTGACCTTGAAAAAAGTGGAAATCGCGGCAGCAGAGGGTGAGCGGCGCGTCCTGCTGACCTTGAGCGATAGCGCGCTGGTGCGAGCTATCTCGCGGCCTGCCGTACAGCTGCCGGCGGCTGAACGAGCCACGCTGGCCAGCGGGCTGCGAGCCGTGGTCTACCTGTGGTTGCCGTTGGACGGAGGCCCTCCCCCGGCAGCGCTGCAGCAGCGCCTGACGATAGAGTCGGGCAGCGGCGACAGCCTGCGGACACAGAGCATCGACGGCCCAGGGGTGACGGTGTTTCCGGTAGCCTCCGCGATCGGACCACCCCTGCGCGGCGGCGTCTGGTTCACGGCGAACGGCCCGATGGCCGAGTCAGGACACCGTCGCGCGCTCGTCATCATTGGCACCGCGACCATCGCGCAGCGCTTCGCGATCGACTACGTGAAAGTCGCGGACGACCATCGCACGTTTTCGGGCGACCAGCTCAAGAACGAGAGTTATCACGCCTATGGCAGTGAAGCGCTCGCGGTGGCCGACGGAAGGGTCGTCGCCGTCAAGGACAGCATTCCGGAGAACGTCCCGGGCCCCGCTTCACGCGCAGTGCCGATCACCCTCGAGACCGTGGGTGGCAATCACGTGATCATCGATATCGGGGAAGGCCGCTACGCGTTCTACGCGCACCTGCAACCCGGCTCCCTGCAGGTCAAGCTGGGCCAGCTCGTCAAACGGGGTCAGGTGGTCGGGCTGGTCGGCAACAGCGGAAACTCCACGGAGCCGCACCTGCACTTTCACCTCGCCGACGGGACCTCGCCGCTGGGCAGCGAAGGCATTCCCTATGGCTATGAGAGCTTCGAGCTGATCGGCCGCTGCGCCACGTTCGGCTTCGGGTGTTTACGCGGCGCGCCGGAGCTGCGGAAAGCGGAGCTCCCGCTGGGAAACCGGCTGGTTCGATTCAGGGAGTAGGGGTTGGGGATTGGGGCCTAACCCCAATCCCCCTCCCCAAACCCCTACGGCTTCTCCGGATTCTCCAGCAGCTCCGCGTCGTGGACGTCCGGCTTCTTGCCGCCGGCGCCGAGCGCGCGGGTCTCCTTCCCGCCCGTCACCAGGCCCATCTTCACCTTGAGCTCGAGCAGCTGCTGGTCTGCAGTGCCCCTGTATTCGAGCTTCTTGAACTGCTCCATCAGGTCGTCGGACTGGAACTCCTGCTGCAGCTCCGCGGCGGCGAGCGCCTTGCGCTCGATGGCCTCGATCTTCTCCGCCATCCGCTCGAACGACTCGAAGGCGCTCTTGTCGTTCATGCCCGACATGGTCTCCTGGATACGCTGCTGCGCTTCGGCCCGCTTGGCGCGCGCGACCAGGATGTTCTTCTTGCGCTTGGCCTCCTCGATCTTGTCGTTGAGCTGGCGCAACTGGCCCTTGAGGCTCTCCGTATCGGCCTTGTGCTTGAGCCAGGTCTCGTGCAGTGACTGGGCGCCCTGCAAGGCCTCGTTGTAGCGCAGCAGCGCCTGGGTCGCGAGGTCGTCGCGGCCTTCCTGCACCGCGAGCATCGCCCGGCGCTCCCAGTCCTCGGCCTGCTTCTTCAGTCCTTCGGCGTCGGCCTGCAGCTTTTTCTCGTCCGCGATCGCCGCCGCAGCTTCCTGCTTCGCTTTGGCCAGCTGCGACTTCATGTCGAGGATCAGCTGGTTGAGCATCTTCTCCGGGTTTTCGGCCCGCGAGATGAGGTCGTTGATATTCGACCGAAGCATGGTCGAGAACCGCTCGAAGATTCCCATTGCTTACCTTTCCCGATACGGCGCGAGCGCGCTCAAGTGCGAGGCGAGGGCGAGAGTCATGGAATCGAAGCTCGCCTCGAATTCCGAGTAATCCAGATCCTCGAGCTCCAGGGCATCGGTCAGCACGATGTGGTCACCCTCGAGCCCGTAGGAGCCGTGGATCAAGTCCCGGGCATTGAATTCCAGCAACTGCCGGTAGAGCCCGCTCTTCTTATCGTCGCTGGCCGGCGGCTCCATGACCCGCATCCGGAGGATTACGACCGGGGGGGCGAAGTTCACGACGACTTCCGCGCCGGACTGGGACAGCACGCGCCAGAGCCCGGGCTCGAGCTCTTTCGACTCGACCATCCCACCTTCCAGACGGTCGATAAACGATTGGATGTCTTCACGCGTCAGCATCGCTGCGTCGGCCTCCTGGTTGCCTCCGAATGTGCCATGCGACCACCAAAATCTAGTGTGCTCCGGCTCTAACGCTCGGGCACCCGGGAATGTTGTGCGAGCAAGCGCTCGGAAAAATCAACTCGCTCCTCGAGCTCCGCGAGACGGCCCCGGACCTCGTCCAGCTCCGCCATGAGCTGGTCGGGAAGCGCCTCGGCGGGCGGATCGGAACCGTCCAAGCGCCGGGCGATGGCCTGACCCAGCGGGCCACGCAGGGCCAAGGCGGCTGCGCCGGCGCCGATCATCCCGATGGGAACGGCAAACCTGCCGCCGAGGGCCAACGCCAACACGACATAGCCTGCAATTGCGGCCAAGCCAAGTACACCAAGCGTGGCGGTCATGTGACTGCGGCTGTCTCGCGTCCTCATGACGATTCCACTTCCCGCTGGGAGCTCATTGCAGGCCTCCCGGCAGCACCCGCTGCTCCGAGGAGCGCGCCAACAGCCGCTCCGTGAAATCGAGCCGCTCCTCGAGCTCTGCCACCCGGGCCTGCGCCGATTCGAGGTCCGCCATCCGCTGCTCCAGCTCCGCGATTCGCTCGGCGGCCATCTCGCCGGTGGTCAATCCGTGCCGCGAAGCCGTGCGCAGCGCGATGCTGCGCCGCACGCCGAGCACGATGAGGGAGAGCCCTATGAGCACCGGAAGTAATTCCTCCGGGCCACCCGTTCCCGCCACGAAGCCGATGAGTGAGGCGGTGACGCCGAAATGGATGAGCAGATCCACCCCGTCCAGCCCGAAGGTCTTGCGCCACCAACTCATGGAGCCAGCTCCCGAACTTGTTCCTTGTTGGTAGCCAGCAGGCGCTCGGTGAAATCCAGGCGCTCCTCGAGCTCCAGCAGGCGCGCCCGGTCAAACTCGAGCTCGGCAACTCGCTGCTCCAGCTCGGCAAGCCGGACCATGTCGGCCTGGGTCGACCCGAGTCTTTCCTGTCGGTTCAGGGCAAGCCGGCGGCGGACCCCGAGGACGAGGAGCGAGGTCACCAAGGCCATCGAACCGAAGATGATCTGGTCCTCGCCGCGATCGTTCACCGCACCAATCCAGAAGAGGACGATGCCGGTGATCATCGCGTGCAGGGCGATGTCGAAGCCGTCGAGACCGAAGACCCGCCGCCACCAGCTCATCGGCTCTCGCCTCCGCGCGGAAGTAAGTCCTGATCGCGGCGCTGGGCCAGCAGCCGCTCGGCGAACTCGACCCGCTCCTCGAGCTCTTGCACCCGGCGTTGGAGCGGCTCAAGATCGGCAATCTGCTCTCGCAAGTGGTCCACCTCTCCGTGGAGCGCGGGATCCGCGGTGCGGCCTTCGAGCCGGCGAGCCAGCGCCAGCACCAACGGCTTGAGGAGGAAAAACACTCCCGTCGTGACGGCGAGGATGGTCAGCCCGATCACGACGGCTTCCACCGTGTTCGAATCGATGAAGCTCGGTGGCGGCAGGGTGGGGGGCGTCGGCGGCGTTTGCAGCAGGAACAGCATCAGGAGTGCTCCTCGCCCACAGGCAGCCTCGGGTTCTTCTTTTCGGCCAGCAGCCGCTCGGCGAAATCCACGCGCTCCTGCAAATCGGTGACATCGGAGCGAAGCTGCTCGAGCTCGGCTAGCACTTCGGGGTCAGGCCCGCTGCTGCTGGATTGCGGACCGTGGCGGATGCGATCGGCCAACGCCCTTCCAACCGGGCTGATGGCCAGTAGGAAGAGTCCTCCCCCGCCAAAAATGAAGGTGATCGCGAGAATGCCTTCGGGGTCCACGGCTCGCATCAATGCTGCTCGGCCCGCGAGGGGCCGGGCAGCGGTTCGGGTTCGGACGGGCGGGCCAGCAACCGCTCGGTAAAGTCGAGGCGCTCTTCGCTCTCAGCCAGGCGTTGCTCGAGACCGGCAACCTGCTCGCGCAGCTCGTAGAGCTCCTCGCGGAGCTCGGGATCCAGAGCACCTTTGCCGTGAATCCTCCGCGCGATCGCCTGGCCGATCTGGCTCTGGGCCACTTTCACGAAGGCGACTCCGATGACTACCATGGTCACAATGCCGGTAACCATGCCCATGAGAGGGATGAAATCCGTGGGCGTCGGACCGGGCAGCTGAAGCATTTCAGCCGTCCTTCTTGACGCCAGCGAGCACCCGCTCGGTGAAGTCGAGGCGCTCCTGGGTTTCGAGCAGCTCGGAGCGGATGGCCTCAACCTCACCGCGGAGCTCGCGCAACTCCCCCTCCAGCGCTTGGGGATCCTGAGCCCCGCCCGAGAGCCGCTGAGCCAGCGCGCGGCCCAAGTCGCTCCTGGAGAAGATCACAAAGAACCCGATCAGCATGCCGATGATCGGAATCAGGACTCCAAGGCTTCCGGGGTTCACTCGCTACCTCATTGGGGTGATTCAGGCCCCCTACGGTACCATGTTCCAGAATGTTTCACAACGGAACAGCCGATTCAGGCCATTGCCACCGCTTCGATATGCGTCAGCCGAACCGCTATTTCGGTGTCATCGGCACCCACGGGCCGGAGAAACACCTCGAGCGCAGTAGGGTGGGTGTCCACACTGGTTGGGATGCCGACAACCTCGTGGCCGTCGGTGGTGATGATGCGCACCACCTGGTCGTGGCCTCCCGCGTAGTCGAGCAGCTCCACGATCGCTTCGTACTCCATGGTGCCCGGGCCTGCAGAGGTCGTCCTAATGTATTGCGCGACGGAGGAATCGTCCCGTGTGGCTTTCCGGGACGTTCACGACCTGCTCCGGGGTGCCTTCCGCGACGACGCGTCCGCCCTTGGCGCCTCCTTCGGGGCCCAGGTCAATGATCCAATCAGCCGTCTTGATCACGTCCAGATTATGCTCGATGACCAGCACGCTGTTGCCCTTGTCCACCAGGCGGTGCAGCACTTCAAGGAGTACGCGAACATCCTCGAAGTGAAGACCCGTCGTGGGCTCATCGAGGATGTAGAGGGTGCGTCCGGTGTCTCGCTTGGCGAGCTCGGTTGCGAGCTTGACGCGCTGGGCTTCTCCGCCGGAGAGCGTGGTGGCGGACTGGCCCAGGTGGAGGTATCCGAGGCCCACATCGTTGAGCAACTCGAGCTTCTCCTTGATGCGGCCCTGGGCGCTGAAGAATTCGAGGGCGTCTGCCACGGTAAGGTCCAGGACCTCCGCGATGCTGCGCCCTTTGTAGCGCACTTCCATGGTTTCCCGGTTGTAGCGCCGTCCCTTGCACACCTCGCAGGGAACGTAGACATCCGGGAGAAAGTGCATCTCGATCTTGACCAGCCCATCGCCCTCGCAGGCTTCGCAGCGCCCCCCTTTCACGTTGAAGGAGAAGCGTCCCGGTCCGTACCCGCGCATCTTGGCTTCGGGCAGCTGGGCGAACAACTCGCGGATCGGGGTAAAGAGTCCCGTATAGGTGGCGGGGTTGGAGCGCGGGGTGCGCCCGATGGGACTCTGGTCGATCTCGATGACCTTGTCGATGTGCTGTAAGCCCTCGATGCGATCATGGGCGCCGGGAATCACGCGTGCACGGTAGAAATGGCGCGCGAGGGCCGCGTAGAGCAGATCGGTGACCAGAGTCGACTTGCCGGAGCCGGAAACCCCGGTGATCGCCACGAAGAGGCCGAGCGGAATCTCCACGCTCAGGTTGTGCAGATTATTGGCGCGGGCACCCACGACTCGGATGGCGCGCTTGGGATCGCGGGCCCGCCGGCCCGCCGGCAACGGAACGCGCAGCTCACCGCGCAAATACCGCGCGGTCAGCGAGTCGGGGTGGGCGAGCACTTGGGCCACGGTGCCCTCGGCCACGACTTCGCCACCATGCTTCCCCGCGCGGGGCCCCAGATCGAGCACGTGATCAGCCGAGCGAATAGTATCCTCGTCGTGCTCCACCACCAGGACGGTGTTGCCGAGGTCGCGGAGCTCGCGCAGCGTCCCGAGCAAGCGCGCGTTGTCGCGCTGGTGCAGGCCAATGCTCGGCTCGTCGAGTACATAGAGCACGCCGACGAGCCGCGATCCGATCTGGGTGGCCAGGCGAATCCGCTGGGCTTCGCCACCCGACAGCGACCCCGCTCCGCGGCCAAGGGTGAGGTACTCGAGCCCGACGTCGCGCAGGAATGCCAGCCGGTCGATGATCTCCTTGAGGATGGGCGCGGCGATCTCGGGATCCACGCCGCCGGCGAGGCCGCGCCCAACGGGAATCCCTTCGAAGAAGGCGATTGCGTCGTCCACCGGCAGGTCGACGATATCCCCGATGCTACGGCCGCCGAGCAGCACGGACAGGCTTTCGGCCTTGAGACGCCGGCCCTTGCAGAGCCGGCAGGGCATTTCGACGAGGAACTCCTCCAGCTGCGTGCGCACGGCATCGCTCGCGGATTCCTGATAGCGCCGCTCGACGTTCTTCAGGATTCCTTCCCACTCCGTCTCGTAGTCTGCGCGGGTGCGCGGGCCATCGGCGCCGAACCGTAACGGTCTGCCCGGCGCCCCATGGAGCAGCAGCTGTTTGGCCTGGCCACTCAGCGCACTCCAGGGGGACGCCGGATCGAACTTGAAGACCCGCGCCAGGGTTGGCAGCACGACCTTGCGTAAATAGCCGGAGGGCTCGCCCCAGGGCAGTACGACCCCTTCAAGAATCGAGATGCTCGGGTCGCCCAGGATGAGATCCGCATTGACCTCCCGGCGGGTTCCCAGTCCATGGCATTCGGGGCAAACGCCGAAAGGGGAGTTGAAGGAGAACTGCCGCGGCTCGAGCTCCGGAAGGGAGAGACCGCACTGGGGGCAGGAGAAGCGCTCGGAGAACAACACGGACTCTCCTGGGCGGACCACCTCGACGACCCCATCCGCGATCTTCAGCGCCGTTTCGATGGAATCGTTGAGACGGCTGCGGTCGGCCGGTCGGACGGTCAGGCGGTCGACCACAACCGCGACGTCATGATTGTGACGCCGGTTGAGCGCAGGGACCGCATTCAGATCATAGACCTCCCCATCCACTCGCACCCGCACGAAGCCGCGCTTGCGAAGATCCTCGAACAATTCCTTGAACTCGCCCTTACGCCCCCGCACCAGCGGACCCAGGATCTGGATCCGGGTTTCTTCCGGCCAGCCGAGCACGGTCTCGGTGATCTGGCTCGCGCTCTGCCGCGCCACCGGACTGCCATCCCTGGGACAGTGCGGCACTCCGGCTCGCGCCCACAGCAGCCGCATGTAGTCGTAGATCTCGGTCACGGTCCCGACGGTGGAGCGGGGATTGTGGCCGGTGGACTTCTGCTCGATGGAAATAGCGGGCGAAAGACCTTCGATGCCATCGACGTCCGGCTTCTCCATCAGACCGAGGAATTGCCGCGCGTACGCCGAGAGTGATTCGACGTAACGGCGCTGGCCCTCGGCGTAGATGGTATCGAACGCGAGCGACGATTTGCCCGAGCCCGAGAGCCCGGTGATGACCGTGAGGCGGTTACGAGGGATCTCTACGGTGATGTTCTTGAGGTTGTGCTCCCGAGCACCACGAACGCGAAGCGCTTCTTCGGACATAAGAAGGGAAAAGTAGGGACGGAATAAGGGGGGATTCAAGGGAGCGGCTATGCGCTATGAGCTATGGGCTATGGGCTATGGGCTCAAAGCGCTTCAGCCCGTAGCACATAGCTCATAGCCCATAGCTACTTTCCAGCATGCGACGACTCCGAAACTCTCGCGCTCCCGAACCTGACGAGTCGGCCATCGAGGGATTCGACCGGCTGGAGCTCGAGGGAGACGCTCTCGACCCCGTCGCCGACGAGATCCCCTGGCTCCGCCCTTTCGCCGCAGATATCCCGGGACCCATCCTTCAGATGGGCGGAGTCAGCGCCGAGCCGGAAGCACTCCGCATTCCGCGACAGGCACGCGAGCTGGCGGAGCTGGGCCGCCTGCTCGACGCCGTGCTTCTGTTGCGCCGCTATCTCGAAGACGCTCCTCGCGACGCGGCGGTGCGGGCGCTGCTCGCGCAGCTGCTCGATCAGAGCGGCGAAACCGAGCCAGCGCTTGCCGAGCTGAATCAGGCTCTCCGCGAGGCTCCCGATCCGGTGGTCATCCTGGTCAAGCGGGGCGAGTTGCTCGCCCGCTCGGGTCGCACCAGTGAGGCCGAACAGGATCTGCGTGAGGCTATCCGCCAGCATTCCGCCTATGCGCCGGCGCACTTCCATCTGGGGCTTACTCTGCTCCGCCGGGGCCGCGGCGCAGAGGCAGCCGAGGCCTTCCGCGAGGCGCTGCAGTGCGTTCCCGGAGATCCCGAAGCCACCTACTACCTCGGCGAGGCGCTGCAAACCCAGGGAGACTTTCCCGCCGCCCTGCAAGCGCTCGAGCGAGCCGCCGCCCTCGCGCCGGCGGATCCTCGCAGCTACAAGCTGATGGGTCGGCTGCTCGACCGGATGGGCCGCACCGACGAGGCGATGGCAATGCACAAAAAAGCCCGCGAGGTAACCATCCGCTGATGCACCTCGGTCTCACGCGGCGCAATATCGGACGTCTCGTCTTGCTGGGTTGGGCGGTCGCCCTCGCCTGGCTGGCCCGGCGCGAATTCGCGACCGGCAGCAGTGCCGGCATGACGGAGCGCATCAAGCAGCTCGAGCCCGGAGCGCAGTATTTCGCTGTGCTGGCGGATGGTCGTCAGGTGGGTACGCTCAATCTCGGCGTCGACACCGTGGTGGACGGCGTGCGGCTCACCGAGCAGCTCGTGCTGGACCTGCCGCTGGGAGATTCGACTCGCCAGTTGGCACTTGGGACCGAGTATGGCCTGTCGCGAGCGCTTCGACTCCGCTGGTTCAGCCGGACCGCGTTCGGCATCGGTCCAGCGGAGCGGCTGATCGGCAGCCTCGGCGCCGATTCGATCCTTGAGCTGGTGAACAGCGAAGGCGAGGAGCAGTTGGCGGGTCGCGTCCGGTTGCGGGCGGATCCCGAGGTCATTTTGCCGGACATGCTGCCCTATCGCGCGGCGTTCGGCGGCCACCTCCGAGTGGGTGAGAGTTTCTCGGTTCCGCTGATCGAGCTCGGTCGAGGCCGAGTACGCAATCTGCGCGTTCGGGTGGCGGCGGAGTCGACGTTCATCGTGCCCGACAGCGCGGCCTGGGATTCCGTCTCCGGCCGCTTCGTTCCAGCAACGAGCGATACGCTCCGCGCCTGGCGCCTGGATCACGAGCTCTCGGGCGCTCCTACCCGTTCGTGGGTGGACCGGGGAGGCACGCTGCTCTTGCAAGAGACAGCGGGAGGGCTGACGCTGGTCCGCTCAGCCTTCGAGATGGTCTGGAACAACTACCGATGGGTCCGCCGCGGCGAAAGCTCTGCCTGGCGGCGCACGATCCCCGGGATGGTCTCCCTGGTGGCGGCTGGTCGTAAGCTGGACACCACTGCAGCCGTGCGGGAGTTCTATGTGCCAAGCGATTCCGGCCCCGCGGGAGGCATCGGAATGCCAAGCCTGGACGGCGGACGCCAATCCATGCGCGGCGACACGTTGCGAGTCTCGCGCGACACCGAGCGCGAGGGTGATGCGGCGGAGCCACGAATGGCGGTGGGGCCGGCGTGGGACCTCGCTCTGCGGGGCGAGGGGATGCACGACATCGCCGCCGGGATCCTCAGCCGGGCGGCGACCGCGCGCGACAGTGCGCGCGCGCTGACCGAGTGGGTGGCACGCCAGGTGGAGACCGACACTGCTGCTACGGCGCTCGGAACTGCACTCAATGCCTTGCGAGCGCGGCGGGGGAATCCGGACGCGAAAGCCCGGTTGCTCGTCACCCTCGCTCGAGCAAACGGGATTCCCGCCCGCGTGGTCACGGGGGTCGCCGTGCTTTCCGAGGGCGTGTTCGCGCACGCCTGGAGCGAGCTCTGGCTGGGAGGCTGGATCGCGGCCGATCCCACCTTCGGTCACCTGCCCGCGTCCGCCTCCCTGATTCGGATTGCCATCGGGGAGCGCAGCCGTCCCATCGATCTCGTGCCCCTGGTGGCCTCGGCGCGGTTCTTGCCCCTCCGGACAGTCCGATGATCGAACTGACCAATCTCACCAAGCGTTACGGCCGATTCACCGCGGTGGACGAGGTCTCCCTCACCATTCCAGCGGGTGAGCTCTATGGCCTGCTGGGTCCCAATGGCGCCGGCAAAACTACGACTATGCGGATGATCGCCGGGATCCTGCAACCGACCGCGGGAAGTATCCGGATCGCGGGAATCGACCTGCGCGAGGATCCGCAGGGCGCCAAGAGCCGGCTGGGCTTCATCCCCGATCGGCCCTTCGTGTACGACAAGCTCACCGGCGCGGAGTTTCTCCGCTTCGTTGCGGGACTCTACGGTCAGGAAGGGCCCGCGATTGAGCGCCGCAGCGACGAGCTGCTGGAGCTGTTCGAGCTGCTGCCCTGGAAGAATGAGCTGACGGAGTCGTACAGCCACGGGATGCGGCAGAAGCTCATCATCTCGAGTGCGCTGCTCCATCGTCCGCAAGTCATCGTCGTGGATGAGCCCATGATCGGGCTCGATCCTCGATCGGCCCGGCTCCTGAAGGACTTGCTGCGGCAATTCGTCAGCCGCGGGGGCACGGTGATGATGAGCACCCATACCCTGGAGATCGCGGAAGCCATGTGCGACCGGATCGCGATCGTGCAACACGGCCGGATCGTGGCCGCGGGGAGCATGGACGAGTTGCGCGCGCATACCTCCGCCGGCGATGCCTCGCTGGAAGAGCTCTTCCTCAAGCTCACCGGGGGACTCTCGGAGTGGGCGCTCAGTGAACTCTTCGAGCGCTGAGCTCTCCCGCCACTCTGCCGGAGTGCTCGACATCCTCCGGCCCAAGTGGCGGAGCTTCTTGGCTCGGCTGCGGCGGCAGCGCACGAAAGTCGGCGCCCGCAGCGTGTTGCTGTTGTTGCTCGGCGCCGGCTTCTGGAGCGCCGTGTTCGGCGTGTCCTACCGGGTTCTCAAGTACTTCAAGGGCGTCGAAGAGATCGGCC
>DASYTT010000030.1:0-37361 GCA_036002045.1 Gemmatimonadales bacterium | reverse complement strand
GCGACCAGCAGGATGGGTCGCTTCGCGCGGCGCAGCTTTTCCGCGATGGCCTGATCCACGGGATGCACGCCCTCCTTGGCATCGACCACCAGCAGGATGAGGTCGGCTTCGTCCAGCGCGAGCTCGACCTGACGGCGGATGGCCTTGTCCATCGGCTCGCTGGAATCGGGCACCAGTCCGCCGGTATCCACCAGCCAGAAGCGGCGGCCGGCCCACTCGGCCTCGCCGAAATGGCGATCGCGCGTGGTGCCGGCCCGCTCCGCGACGATCGCGGAGCGGCCACCGAGGATGCGATTGAAGAGCGTGGACTTGCCCACGTTGGGACGGCCGACGATGGCGACGGTGGAGAGCTTCACGCCGCCGCTCCGAGCTCCAGCGCGTCGCTGAAGTACTTGCTGAAGCGGATCGGCAGCGTGAGCCCGGCGGCGAGCGTCTCGGCGCTCATCCCGTCGATGAACAGCAAGTCGTCATTGACCGCTTCGGCGGGCAACAACGCAAAGTCGAGGAGAGGGTGGTTTCGCAGCGCCGCGGCAATCGACTCGCCCGGGAGCAGGCCGGCGGTGGTGACGCGAGGGCCGAAGAGCCCGTTCTCGACCGGGATGAGCTCGAAACGGGCGCCGGAAGCCGCGGCGAGGGGAGCGAGCACCTGGGGCATCAGCGCTCCCATCGAGGTCCCGGTAATCACCCCGATGTGCCGCCCCTGCCATTCCGCAAACAGGTCGGCGCTCTCCCGGATCCGGCGCTGCAGGAAGCGCACTGAGCCGACTCCGTTTTCCACCTGATCGAATTCTTCGTAGCTCGCTTCGGCGGGCAGCTCGAGCGCGGCGCGCAGATAGAGCTCGTCGGCGCCGTAGACCCAGTGCGCGGCGCGCTCGGCCAGAGCCCTGCCCTGCCAGGCTTCCAGCTGGGCGACGGCGCGGCGGCACTCCTCGGCGGTGGGCTCGCGCACCAGGCTGTGCTTGCTGAACTCGGTAAGACCGACGGGAACCACGGACACGCTCAAGACGACCTCATGCAGGGCGTAGAGGTCACTGAGCGTCTGCTCGAGCACTGCGCCGTCATTGACGCCCGGGGACAGCACGATCTGGGTGTGAAAGCGGATGCCGTGCGCGGCGAAATGGCGGAGCTGCTCGAGAATGTCCGGTGCGGTGGGGTTGCGGAGCAGCCAGCGCCGGGTGACCGGGTCGGTGGCGTGGACCGAGACGTAGAGGGGCGACAGCCGATACTCGATGATCCGCCTGGTGTCTTTCGGCTTGAGGTTGGTGAGGGTGGCGAAGTTGCCGTACTGAAAAGAGAGCCGGTAGTCATCGTCGCGGATGTAGAGCACGTCGCGCAGGCCTTCCGGCAGGCCATCCACAAAGCAGAAGTCACAGCGGTTGGCGCAGCGGCGGATGCGGGGAGGCTCCACGGCGACGCCAAGCGGCTCGGAGAGCGGCCGCTCGATCTCGAATTCGATCTCCAGCCCGTCCGGTTGACGGATCTGGAGAGTGAACTCTTCCTCGGCCGCCAGGAATTCCCAGTCCAGAAAGTCTTCGAGCTCGCGGCCGTTGACGGCCACGAGCTCGGTGCCGGCCACAAGTCCCAGCTCAGCTGCGATGGAGCCGGGACGGACCGCAGTCACCTTGATCATGGCGTAAAATGACCCTAATGCATTAGAAAATCAAGGGTTAGGGGTTCAGAAGTGATGTTAGTTGCGAAGGCGAGAGCTCGGCGAAGTCCGGCGGGAGCGAAGGGAGGAGGACAGCCGCTGCAAGTTGTAGCGCCGTCGAGGCAGAACTGAAAGCACCCGCGCCCGGCCATTCTTTGCGCGCTGCGTTCGAATCCTCAGCAGGGGGTCCACCCGCCTCCAGCACCGAGGTTAGGATAGGAGACGAAAAGGTTGACGGCTCGCACTGTCCGAGCTGACCAACCGATGACAGGGGGCGGAGGTCCTGTTCTTGCCATCTCAACCGGTATGAAGGCAGTGAGGCGAGCCTTATCGTCCGGCATGGAGGGCGATGATGTGCGGGAGCTCCACGACGAGCTGGAGCGGCTCGAGGTTTTCATCCCACCAGCAGAGCGGAACAACGCCCTCTTCGGGCCGGTGACGAAGAAGATCATCATGAATCTGCAACGGTCGCGCTTCTCCGAGCAGCGAGTGACCGGGATCGTGGATCAGGCGACCGCCAACCTCATCAGCTCAGAGGTCAGGTTCAGGAAATAGCTTGAGGGAGTCGCAGGAATCACAAGAGGCCGCCTGATCGGGCGGCCTCTCTCGTTGTAGGAGTTGCTGTTACCGAGAGCGGGCGACCGGACTCGAACCGGCGACGTCCAGCTTGGGAAGCTGGCATTCTACCACTGAATTACGCCCGCAGATCGAGCGTAGTATGTCAAGCGCCCCCGCTCCCGTCAACGGAGGCGGGGGCTGCCCGAGAGCTACTTCAGCCGATAGCGCCAGCCGGTGATGCCGGCCCCCTTCGCGTCAAGCGAAATGGAGTGCTGCTTCCCCGCTTCGAGCACCGGAATCGGGGCCTCCTTGGTGTCGATCACTTTCCCGGTAAGATCGATGAACTCCACCACGAGCGTCACGGGCCCGGTCTTGATCGGCTTCCCGGTGGCGTCCGTCGGGGCGCGGCCCGTGGCTTCGGCGGCCAACTTCGCGCCGTCCGGTCCCATCTGGAACAGCGTGATTTCCACGCTGAAGGGCAGCGCCACGAGGGTCTCCGCAGTCTTGTAAACCGCCTCGTTGAGCTTGAGGGCCCGCTGTCCCTGCGCCAGCAGCTTCAGGTTGTCCTCGTTGTACGGCTCGAATTCGAGGAGCTTGGTCGCCTCCGCCACCAGGCTGGTGTTGGCTGCGTTGGCCTGGGCGTCCAGCTTGACGGTATCGGCGATCGCAGCTTTCTGCGCGTCCGTGGGCTTGGCCTTGGCGAGCTTGCGCAGCGCCTCGGCGGAATCGCCTGCCTGCCTGGCCATGGCGAAATAAGCGTTGGCGAGGTTGTAACGCGCATCGCGGCTCCACGGATTCCGCTTGACCGCCTTCGCGAAGGCGACCTCGGCGTCGGAGAAATTCGATTTGTTGAACGCGAGAATCCCGACCGACATGAGGTCCTGCGTGTCCAGCGAGTCGAGATTCATCTTGGCGTAGCGGTTCACGATGCCGGTCTCCAGCGCATCCGCGCTATCGGCCATCCCGGCGGCCCGGAAGGCGGCGGCGAGCGACTTCTGCGCTTCGGCGTCGTCCGGCTTCCAGCCCAGATACTTCCGCCACATCGCAATCGCTTCGGTGTTCTTCCCGAGCCGCTGATACACGATGGCGAGGTTTTGCGCTACGGCATTGCGGTCTTCCACCAGCGAGGTATCCGCCTCGGCGATCTCGAGCGCCTTCAGAAAATAGGCCGCGGCGCTGTCCTCCTGGGGCGGCTTCAGGTTCGCAAACATCACCCCCATGTTGGTGTACACGTGCGGCAGCCCGCGGAAGAGGATCGTCGCGTCGCGGAACTGCACCATCGCGCTGTCGAGCTGCCCGTTGCGCTGCATCTCTACGCCGGCCTGGCCCAGCAGCGCCCAGTTGTTCTGCCGGTACTGGGTGATGTCGATTTCGCAGGAGGGTGCGAGCGCCAGTGCCTTGGTGAAGGCGCTGTCGACTCCGACCGGGTCGCCCTGCAGCAGCGCCACGCGGGCCAGGTAGTACCAGGCGGCGCCGTTGTTGCCCTGAGCATCCTGAGTAATGGCCGACGTGAGACCAAGCTTGGCCTCGTTCAGCTGCGCGCTCCGATCCGCTGGGGTCTTGGCGTCGTATGCCTTGCGCAGAGCGCTGACCGCCTTGTCGACCTTGGAATTGTTCGCCTTGAGGGGACAAAGCGGGGGGACATACTTGGCCGGCTGGCCCTGGGCCAGCCGGAGGTTGATCCCGCCCTGCTGCGCCGCGAGCGGGCCGGCCGCTAGCGCGGTCACGAGGACCAGGACCGAGGTACGCCTCATGTTTCGGACTCCTTGAATTCAGATCGCGAAGTGCTGATCGGATAGAGACTTGAAATATCGCCCGGGCTCAGTTTCGAGGCAATTCCCGGAGCTCGCGGTACAGCCATCCGGCGCCGGTGTTGAAAAGGACGACGCGGTGCTCGGGGCGCAGCACACCGCGCTCGCGGAGGACTCGGGCAGCCGCGATCGAGGCACCTCCCTCGGGCGCGAAATCAATGCCCTCGAGCCTGCTGCCCTGCCGGGCTTCCTCCACGAGATCGGCATCGTTCACGGCCACGGCCCCGCCCCCGCTCTCCCGGAGCGCCTGGAGCATGAGGCGATCACCGAGGGGTGCCGGAACCCGGAGCCCGCTGGCCACCGTCCAGGGATCCTGCCAGGGGTCCGCGCGCGATGCCCCCGCCTCGAAGGCACGCACCACGGGGGCGCAGCCGGCAGCTTGCACCGTGAACATTCTCGGCAAGGAGCCGGTCACCCAGCCGGCATCGCGGAGCTCGAGAAAGGCCTTCCACATGCCGATCAGCCCGGTGCCTCCGCCGGTCGGGTAGATGATCGCGTCGGGAAGGGTCCAGTCGAGCGATTCGGCCAGCTCGAGACCGAGGGTCTTCTTTCCCTCGATGCGGTACGGCTCGCGCAGAGTGGAAAGATCGAAGGCTCCGCTCTCCGCTGCGTAAGCTCGACTGGCGCGCCCGCAATCGCCGATGTGGCCGTCGAGCAGGTGCAGCTCCGCCCCGAACGCGGTGATCTGCGCGAGAATCATGGGCGGGGTCGTTTGGGGGGCGTAGACGCGCACCGGGATTCCCGCGCGGGCACCGTAGGCCGCGGCCGCGACGCCCGCATTGCCGGCGGTGGGGAGCGTGAAGCCTGTAGCCCCGGCGGCGGCCGCGCGGGTTACTGCCGCTGCCAGTCCACGGGCCTTGAAGCTGCCCGTGGGATTCACCGATTCATCCTTGACGAGAGCGAGAGGAAGCCCGATCCGCGCGCCCAGGCGTGCCACGGCGAGCAAGGGCGTGTCGCCCTCGCCGAGCGTCACCGGGTGCTCCAGCGGCTCGAGAGGAAGGAAGCTCCGCATCCGCCACATGCCACCGCCGGGTCCGCCGCGCGGCCGGTCAGCCCGCGTGAGCTTGCGTCCGGGATAGCGTACCAGCCAGGGCTGGCCGCATTCGCATACGGTCTGGAGGCCGGCTGGGGAGGCGGTTCCGCCGCAGGCGGAGCATTCGAGAATCCAATCCATTTCTATGGGCTATTGGCTATGGGCTATGGGATACTGGCCAATCAGCTGGTTTGCGCACGAAGATGGTTGAGTATCCGCGCCGCCAGAGCCTTCGAGAATCCGGGCGCCGCTGCAATCTCCGCTTCGGTTGCGGAGCCTACGCCAGCCAGACTTCCGAAGCGTTCCAGCAGGCGGCGCCGGCGCTCCGGCCCTACCCCCGGAATCTCCAGCAGGGCGGAGGTGATCGTACGGGCTTTGCGCCGGTTGCGGTTGTAGGCGAGCCCGAAGCGGTGCGCCTCGTCACGCGCGCGCTGGAGCAGTCGCAGCGATGGACTCCGACGCGGAAGCTTAAGCGGATCGGGGCGGCCCGGCAGAAAGACCTCCTCCTCCCGTTTTGCCAGGCCGATGATGGGAAGCTCGGAAACGCCGGCGGCCCGCGCCGCGGCGAGCGCGGCGCTGAGCTGTCCTTTGCCACCGTCGATGACCATGAGGTCGGGCAACGGCTTGCCCTCCTCGCCCCGGCGCGTGAGATAGCGCGTGACCACTTCGTGCACCGCCGCGAAGTCGTCGCGCTGGCCTTCGCCCCGGATGCGGAATTTGCGGTACTCGCTCTTCTTGGGCCGACCGGCTTCAAAGGTCACCAGTGAGCCTACGGTGTCTTTTCCCTGACTGGTGGAGATGTCCACGCACACCAGCGTGCGCGGTATCACGACGAGCCCGAGATCACGGCCGAGCGCGTACACGGGGTCCCCGGCTCGCTCGTCGGACTCGAACGATTCCAGGCGCAGGCTCTCGAGCAGGTGGCGGGCATTCCGTTCCGCGAGCTCGAGCCAGCGGAAGGCGGTTCCTCGCTGGGGGACCTGCCAGGTCGACCCGGGCAACAGCGCCTCGATCTGCGGCAGCTCCTCCGGCTGGAAGGGGAGCACGACGCGCGCGGCCTTGTCTTCGAGGGGGATGTAGTAACGCACCAGGAAAGCCGCGAGCACGGCCGCGTCGGGCTCTTCCTCCACGTTCTCGAGGAAACGATGCTCCCGGTGCACGACCCGGCCCTCGCGCACGCGAAAGAGCACTCCCACGGCATCGTCGCCATCCCGGGCGTAGCCGATGACGTCGGCGTCACCGCTGCCGAGGCTTTCCATGGCGGCCGGCGTGTCGACCTCGTCGAGCCAGCGCAGGGTATCCCGCAGATCCTTGGCGCGCTCAAAGTCTTCCCGCGCGCTCGCCTCCGCCATCATCGCGCGCACGCGGGTGCGCACGTCGACCGTCTTCCCCTCGAGGAAGGCGACCACCTCGTCGATCATGGCCCGGTAGGCGGCCTGGTCCTGCCAGCCGACGCAGGGCGCCAGGCAGCGGCCGATATGATAGTCGAGGCAGGGGCGCTCGCGCCGCTGGCCCGGCAGGTCGTCGTCGCAGCTCCGCACGGTGAAGATGCGGCGAACCAGCGCGAGCGCGCGGCGCATCTCTCCCACATCGCTGTAGGGGCCGAAGTAGCGTGCGCCGGGAATATCTCGACGCCGGGTGACCAGCACTCGCGGGAAAGGCTCCTTGAGCGTGACGGCGATCGATGGGTAGCTCTTGTCGTCCTTGAGCCGGACGTTGAAGCGGGGCTGGTACTCCTTGATGAGGTTGTTCTCGAGCAGCAGCGACTGCGATTCGCCTTGCACGACGATGGTGTCCACATCCTCGATGAGCCGGAGCAGCAGCTGGTTTTTCGGGCTCGCCGTGTAGTCGGCGGAGAAATAGCTGCGCACCCGGCCGCGCAGGCTGCGCGCCTTGCCGACGTAGAGCACCGCCCCGTCCCTGCCCTTCCAGAGGTAGACCCCGGGCCCGGTGGGGAGCGAGTCCAGCTTGCGCTGCAATTGCTCGGGAAGCTCTGCTGGGGTCATCCGCCTGCAGTGGGAGGTAGGGGCGATCTGCCCAGAAGACGGCGGGCGAGCGGCACTCGCAGCGCGAGCGTTCCGGCCAGGTAGACGATCCCGAAAGGAAACAGCACGGCGAGGGCAGTCGCAATGGGTCCCAGCCGGTGGTCCAGCAGCAGCAGCATGCCCCAACCCGCCGCCGCCGCCAGCAGCGCGGGCGCCCACAGGCGCGCGGCGTATCCCGCGCTGAGGCGGGTACTGCCGATCCGCCGGTCGAGCCCGCGCCGCAACAACAGGAATTCGACCCAACCCGCGAGTCCGGCCGACGCGGTAAGCCCTGCGGCGCCCCAACGGGCTTCCAGGTTCAGCAAGCCGGGCAGCTCGAACGCAGCGAGGTAGCCCAGCACGGTGGTGAGACCGACGCGCAGGACGGCGAATTTGAGCGGCGTGCGGGTGTCGTGCAGCGCGTACCAGGCGGAGGAGTACAGGCGGCCCAGCGAGCCGGCGAGCAACCCCACAGCGGAGCCGGCCAGGATCGCCCAGACGTAACGGGCATCGTCCGCGCTGAAGAGCCCGGTCTGAAAGATGGCGGCGGCGATCACCTGACCCAGCGCCGCGAGGGCGACCGCCGACGGCACGATGAAGAAGGCGACCTGCGCCATGGAGCGCTCGAGCCGCTCCCGGAGCAGTCCGTGCGCATTCTCGGCGGCAGCGACGGCGGAGAACTCCGGGAGCTCCGCGGCCGCCACCGACATGCCGAAGAGGCTCACCGGCAGCATGTAGAGGGTCTGCGCGTTGGCCAGCGCCGCCACGGCGCCGGTGGGGAGAAAGCTCGCCAGAATCGAGTCGACGAATGCGCTGAGCTGGACGACGCCCCGGCCCACGAACGCCGGCAGGAAATTCCGCAATACCGTGCGGACGTTGGGATCGCCGCGGCCCAGGCCGAGCCGGAATGGCCCATTAACCCGCCAGACCACCGGCAGCTGAACGGCGACTTGCAGCAGGCCCCCCGCGACCGCGCCCCACGCGGTCCAGAGCACAATGCTTTCCGCGGCGGTTCCGCGCGGCGGCAGCAGGGTCGCCGTGATGATCGCCGCATTCCACACCACGGGCGCGGCGTAGGAAAGAAAGAAGCGGCGATGGCTGTTCAGGATTCCCAGGCACCAGGCAGAAAAGACCAGCAGCCCCGCGCCCGGGAAGAGGATCCGGATGATCCGGACGGCCAGCTCCCGCTTTGCATCGGTGAATCCGGGAGCCACCAGGCTCGCCAGCAGCGGCGCCGCCGTCACCCCCACCGCCACCAGGACGGCCACCACCACCGCAAGCAGACCGGCTACGGCGGCTGCCACCGCTCTCGCCTCGCGGTCGCGACCCTGGGCCTGCAGGCGCGCATAGACGGGGATGAACGAGGCGCTGAGGACTCCTTCGCCGAACAGATTCTGGAGCAGATTGGGGATTCTGAAGGCGGCCGCGAAGGCATCCGCCGCCGCGGTCAGACCGAGAAAGTGGGCCAGGACCCGCTGGCGGACCAGTCCGGTGAGCCGGCTGAGCAGAATGCCGGCGGCCACCAGGCTGGCGGCGGCGCGACGGGGTGGTGAGGAGGTCAGGGTGCGGGCGGCGGAGGCAGCGGGCGAGGAGCTTCCTCGAGCAGCCGCTGGAAGAACTGGTTCTCTTCCTTGAGGGTCGCGACCAAGCGGGACAGCTCTTCCTGCTCGGTTTCCAAGAGCTCTACCCGCTTGACGAGGTCAGCCAGCTCCGGCGGGGGCGCGTTCCGGCCCTCGAGCCGGCGTGCCACGGCACGACCCAGCGGCGAATCGGTGAAGATCGCGAAGATGGGGATCAACAGCACGATCAGCAGAACGATCTCGAGCAGCGCCATGGATCGAGTCTAGAGGGTGGCTCCTGCCGCTTCAAGGACCCGCTCGTACCAGCCGTCGATGTGGGCGGCGAAGTCATCGAGTAACCCGGAGCCGTAGCGAGCCAGAAACCCGGCCATCGAGAGCACCCGCTCCTGGGGCTTCCCTTCCGGGCGCACCGAGAGGCGCGCGCGGGCAATCTGGGCGAGCTCGGTGCTCTCCCGCTTTCGGGCGTGCTGCGCCAGCTTCTTGCCCAGCTCGTCGAGGCCGTGCAGAGCCTGCGCGCGGGCTGCGCCTGCGGGACGCTCGAGGGTGGGATCGACCGCGCGCGCCGCATGGATGACCGGCTCGTAGCCTTGCTCGATGGCTTCGCGCAGCGCGGCAAAGGCCCGATCGGTCCCTTCCGGATACACCTGCCGGGCGATCCGGACCTCCAGGGAATCCCGCTCGGCCAGCAGTTCCTCGAGATCGGCGCCGAATTTGGCAAGCACCCGCGTCACCCTGGGCTCCAGCAAGAATCCCGACCAGCGGGGCACCGGAGTCTGGCCGGTGACACCCAGCTGCTGATACAGCGGCGGCGTCAGCGCGAGATAACGGAGCTCTCCTGGACCAGCGACGTAGGCTACGGTCGGCAGCAGCGCGCTCTCCAGCACCGGCCTGAGCAGCACGTTTCCCGAGAGCCGCTCCGGCTCGGCCTCCGCGATGCGGGTGAGCTCGGCGAGCGTGAAAGCGGTCTTGCTCCGCCGGGCGAGCAGTTCCTTGCCATCCAGGACGAGGCGGTCGCGTCCGAGGGGGCCTTCGACGAACACGAGCGAAGCGCCCTCCCCCACGGGCACGCCAGGATCCTGACCCGCGGCGGCGAGCGTGCCCGCCCTCGCGGCAAGCGCGGCGTCGAGCGCAGGCGCCTGCTGCAGCGCGCGCAGGAGCAGGGGCGCCGCTGCTTGCTTGACGGCGGCGTGGGTGCTGTCCAGACAGAGTATCCCGAAGGGAGCAAGCAGCTCGGCCATCGCAGCGCCGTAGGCGCCGGCGATCGTAGCAGCAGGCCGGTAATGCCGGCGCAGCCACGCGACGGTGGCGGCCGAGCCGGTGGCGGCCGCGAAGGACTGCTCGAATGCATCGAGCAGCGGGAGAACCGCGTCACCCAGCGGCTCGCGCCAGAGTGGCGTGAGCGGGGCTTCGGGGGGTCTGGGCGGGAGCGCCGCCGTCACCAAACCGCCTTCGGCGTTGAGCCAGGAGACGCTGGCGACTTCGTGAAGATCGTGGTCGTCCCCGGGAATCCAGTAGAGCGGAATGACCGGCCGGTTCCAGCGTCGCTCCAGGCTCGCTGCCAGAGCCCGCGCGGAGAGCGCTTTGCTCACGGCATACGATGGCCCGCTGAACAGCCCGGGTTGCTGTCCGGTGGTAACCAGGAGGGCCCCGGGAAGGCGGAGCCGCGCAACGGACGCTGCGTCGCCCTCGACCCGGAACAGCGCTGCTTCGAGCGCCGGATTCCAGGCGGCTTCGCGGAGCGGCGGGAGACTTACCGGCGCGGGCAGAGGCGTATCCACGAGCGAGACGGTCATTGCACCTGCCCAATCAGGACGACGCGGGGCGAATCGGGACGCAAAGGCCCGCCGTCATAGTCGCCGAGCCGGTGGGTCACCCGGCAGCCGGCCTGGGCCAACAACTCTTCCAGCTCAGCCGGGGTGAAGAGACGGACTCGCTCGACGAAACGGCGGCCGTCCTCGGTGGTAATGCTCTTGAACACGTACTGGCCGGCCGGGTCGAGCCAGCGATGAATCCAGACTGGATGCCCGGCCAGCTCACCCTGCTCGCGGGGCACCAGGTCACCGGGCACCCGGGCGGCATTGAGAAAATCAAGCGCAAAGAAGCCAGCCGCACGTACGGTGGAGACCATCTCGCGCAAGGCGCGAACGTGCTCGGCATCCAGGTCGAAGTAGCCAAAGCTGGTGAAAAGGTTCACCGTGAGATCCATGCTCCCGGCGCGCACCGGGATGCGGCGCACGTCGGAGCGAATGACAGGAAGCCGTGCCGCTCCCTGTGCGCGATAGAGCAAGTGCTGCGACAGATCCAGCCCGACCACCCGCGCGCCGCGGTCCCGAAAGGCGGCTCCGTGCCGTCCGGTGCCGCAAGCGACGTCCAGGACCCACCAGCCGGGTCGCAAGCCGACGCGGGCAGCGAGGAGCTCCACCAGCCGCTCGGCGTCCTCCGCGTCCCGGTGGGGATAGAGGAGCAGATACTCTTCGCCAAAGTATTCTTCGAACCAGTCCATAACTGCGGGAAAGTAAAAGGTGAGAGGTGAGCCGTGAGAAGTGAGAGGTAACCAATCTATGGCGAGGGTGCGGTTACCTCTCACTTCTCACCTCTCACTTCTCACCGCTCTTGTGATACGGCTCCCCTCGCAGAATGGTCCAGGCTCGATACCACTGCTCCAGCACGACGACCCGCGCCAGCTCGTGCGGGAAGGTGAGCGGGCCGAGGCTCCAGCGGTACCTCGCTTTGCGGAGCAGCTCCGGCGCCAGGCCGAACCCGCCGCCGATTACGAGCGCCAGGTCGCTGGCGGCGGTCCGCCAGCCATCCAGCCGGCGCGCCAGCTCAGCGCTGGTCCAGGAACTCCCCGCGCGCTCGAGCGCGATGATGACGACTTGCGGGGGCAACGCGGCAAGCAGGCGGGTGGCTTCCTCCCGCCGACACAGCTCCGGGGTGGCGGCGCGGCCGGCTTCGCGCACCTCACGCTCCGTGATCGGCCCGTAGCGCCGGAGCCGCTGGAGATAGTCATCACAGGCGGCGCGGTAGTAAGGACGCAGCTTTCCTACTGCGAGCAGGTATGTATGCATGTCGCTATGGGCTATGGGCTATGGGCTAACGCTCTTCCGGAAAGGGCCGTAGCCCATAGCTCATAGCCCATAGCGCATAGCGACCATCAAGCGTACATCCCCCGGAGCCGATGTACCTGGGCAACCCGGTCGATCGCGACCATGTAGGCCGCGATCCGCATGCTCACGTGGTTGCGACTGGCCATCGCCTCGCACTCCTGGTAGGAGCTCACCATGATCTTCTCGAGCCGGGAATTGACGGTCTCCAGGTCCCAGAAGTAACCGCCGCGATCCTGCACCCACTCGAAATAGCTCACCGTTACCCCGCCGGCATTCGCGAGAATATCGGGGATGACCAGGATGCCGGCGTCCTGCAGAATGTGATCGGCGTCGGCGCTGGTGGGTCCGTTGGCGCCTTCGCAGATAATCTTGGCGCGGATCTTATCCGCGTTCTCGTCGGTGATCACGTTCTCGAGCGCGGCGGGCACCAGCACATCGGTGTCCAGGGTGAGCAGCTCCGCGTTGGTGATGTGATCAGCCTGCTGGTAAGTGCGGAGCACCTTCTGCTCCTTGACGTGCCGGAGGACGTCCGCGAGGTCCAGGCCTTTCGGGTTGTAGATCCCGCCGTCCTTGTCGCTCACCGCGAGGATCCGCATGCCCTGTTCCTGCATCAGCTGGGCGCTGATCGAGCCGACGTTGCCGAAGCCCTGCACGACCACCCGGGTGCCTTCGAGCGGCAGCTTCACCTGCCGAAGCGCCTCCCGGGTCACGATCATGCAACCCCGACCGGTCGCCTCCCGCCGCCCGAGCGAACCGCCCATGGCGACCGGCTTGCCGGTCACCACGGCCGTCACGGTATGGCGCTTGTGCATGGAATAGGTGTCCATGATCCACGCCATCATCCGCTCGTTGGTATTGACATCCGGCGCGGGAACATCGGAGTCGGGACCGAGCATATCGATGATTCCGGAGGTGTAGCGGCGGGTGAGCCGCTCGAGCTCGGGCACCGACATCTTGCTGGGATCGCAGACCACGCCGCCCTTGGAGCCTCCGAAGGGCAGGTTGACGACCGCACACTTCCAGGTCATCCACGCCGCGAGGGCCTTCACCTCGTCCAGGGTGACCTGCATGTCGAAGCGGATGCCTCCCTTGGCCGGACCGCGTGCCGTGTTGTACAGCACGCGATAGCCGGTGAAGACTTCCACCTCGCCGTTGTCGCGCTGGATCGGGATAGCCACGATGAGCTGCTTTTCGGGATGCCGGAGCACGCGGCGCAACCCGACTTCGAGATTCAGGTGATGGGCGGCCTCATCAAAGCGCGCCATCATGGATTCGAAGGGGTTCTCCGCGCCGAGGAAGGTGTCTTTCTCGGGCCGCATCCAGGTCCCCGTCATCGCTTGCGACATGATCAATGCTCCACTTGGGAATTCGCGCCCCTGAAGTTTACAGCCGCTCCACCGGGGTGACGATGGCATTGAGCGCGGCCCTGAATTCCGCCTCCCCGGCTTCCCACTCCACGTCGAGCACCGCGACCAGCGGCTCGGGCACGCTGGCCGGCCAACGGTCGCGCAGCTTGACCGCATCTTTCTGCGTGATGACGAGATGATCCGCTTTGCGGGCCGCCTTGGCGAGCCAGGCGACGTCCTCGTCCCGAAACTCGTGGTGATCGCGCCAGGTCGCCACCTGGACCTGGGCGCCGGTCGCCTTGGTCTGGGCGATAAAGGCATCGGGATCGGCGATCGCGGCGGCAGCTACCACGCGGCTTCCGGCGAGGGTTTCCGCCGGAGTGGCGCGGGCCGTCAGCAGCCCCTCGTAGCGGCGTACGCCAAGATGCACCACGCCCGTGGGACCCTGGACGCGCGCTGCCAGCCGCCCGGCCAGCTCCGCGGCGACGGTGGCAGCGGCGCGTTTGCGCGTGATGATCAGCGCGTCGGCGCGAGCGAGCGCGGATAACCCTTCGCGCCACGGTCCGGCCGGCAGAGGCCAGCGCACGGCGCGGGAGGTTTCCGCGCTCACCACGGCGATGTTGTAATCGCTGCGAACCTGCCGCAGCTGAAAGGCGTCGTCGAGCACCAGCACCACGGCTCCTTCGGCCGCTGCCTGCACGCCGGCCCGTACCCGATCCGGGTCCGCCACGACTCGCGCAGTCGGGACGCGCTGCCGGTGCACCAGCACCTCATCGCGACCGTAGCCCGAGAGCAACACGCCGGGCACCAGTCCCCGTGAGGCGTAGTACGCCGCAATCCAACTGGCGATCGGGGTCTTGCCCGAGCCACCGACGCTCAAGTTCCCCACCGCGACCGCGGGCAGCGGCAGTGCCCGCACGGCAAGCCAGCCCCGGTCGAAGGCGAGGTTGCGCACGCTCATGCCCACGCGCCACAGCGCCGCGAGCGGCAGGAGCGCGAGCCGGGCAAGCTGGGCATCGAGACGCCGACTGGTCCAGAGCCAGCGGATCAGCCGGTGGGTATCGCCTCTTCGTCCCATCGCACCTCCCGCACGGCGTGAGCAAGCTCCCGCAAGGCGCGGCTCCGGGCCGCGGCGATTCCAGACTCTCCGGGCTCCACCTGAAACGGCGTTCCGTAGGCGATCCGCACCCGCGCAAAGGGCCGGGGAACCAACAGCCGGTCCCAGGAGCCCAGCCGCCAGCCGCGGCTGGTTCCGGCGTGAACCGGCACGACGGGAGCAGCTCCCCGCTGCGCCGCCAGCAGGGCCCCATCCTTGAGCACGCGACGGGGTCCGCGCGGCCCATCGGGAGTAATGGCGACAGCGCGCCCCGATTGCAGCGCCTTTACCGCTCCCAGCAGGGCTCGGACTCCCCCGCGGGTGCTCGAACCCCAGACCTCGCGATAGCCGAGCCTCCGGGCATAGGCCGCCAGATAGCGCCCGTCGAGCGCCTCGCTCACCACGATCGTGAGGGCACGCTGGCGGTGCTGCCACAACAGGGGCAGCAAGGCGTCATGCCAGCTGAGCAGCACGTAAGGCCGGCCCTTGCTAGCCAGCTCCCGCCAACCCGATTCCCCTGCGGTTTCGATTCGCCAGGAGCGGGCCAGCAGCGTCAGGAGCGGCCCCGCCAAGCCCGTCACGAGCCCGGGAGGGAAGGTCAGCCTCACCGGAGGAGGTCCGCGGCCAGCTCCGCCGTGCGGGCGGCCGCTCCGGGGCCCCCCAGGCGCGCCCGCACCCCCGCGAACGCCTCGCGCTGGCGGGCGGCAGCCGGACTCGGCCGCGCGAGCAACGGTTCCAGAGCGGCCGCTAGGCGCTCGGCACGGACCTCGTCCTGAAGCAGCTCCTCCACGACCGGTGCCTCGGCGAGGAGGTTCACGAGGCTGATCCAGGGCACGGTCAGGAGGCGCCGAGCCAGCCAGGCCGTGAACCAGTGGAGCCGATAGGCGACCGCCAAGGGAACGTCCGCGAGGGCTGCCTCGAGGGTCGCCGTTCCCGACTTGACCAGCGCGGCATCCGCCGCGGCCAGAATCGTAGCCGGATCATCGTAGCGAAGCAGCAGCCCGCCGGCGTCCGGATAGCTCCCTCCTGCTACGGCCGCAACCACGACGCGCTCGCAGCTCCCCCGCCCGAGCAGGAGACGGGCGGCGGCGCGAAAGGGCGGCCAGAGCCGCGCGATTTCCTGGGGCCGGCTCCCAGGGAAGAGCGCCAACAGGCGCTGCTCTGGAGCGGTGCCGAGCGCCTCGCGGGCCGCTTCGCGCAACGGCGGCGGGCCGCGGTCGAGCAGCGGGTGTCCTACGTATTCCGCGGCCACCCCGAAGCGGGCGAAGAAATCTCTCTCGAACGGGAAGACCACGGCCAGCCGATCGATCGCTCGCGCCAGCCGGCGGCTCCGTCGCGCTCCCGAGGCCCAGTATTTCGGCGCGATGTAGTAGAGCACCTTGACGCCCTGCCCCCGGGCGGCCTCCGCAAGGCGGACGTTGAACCCGGGATAGTCGAGTGCCACCAGCAGATCGTAACGACGGGCGCGAAAGTCCCGGCGCAGCCGGCGCAGCAGCGCCCAATGGGCCGGGAGCTTGCTCAGGACCTCGGCGAAGCCGAGTACGGTATAGCGCTCGCTGGGATAGCGCACGGTGGCGCCGGCGGCGGCGATCCTTGGCCCACCCAGCGCATCGATCGCGACCCCTGGTAAGCGCCGGCGGAGCGCGGCAACCAAGGGAGCCCCGTGCAGATCGCCCGAAGGCTCGCCCGCGGAGAGGAAGATGCGCGGTGTTACGCTGGAACTCCCCGCTCTGAGGTCGCCAGGAACTCCAGAAACCGCTCGACTTCGGGCAGTGCCGGAAGCTCCATGCGCGCGCGGTCCAACGCCTGAGAAAAGTTGAGCTCCGAGTTGAAGCAGAGGCGATAGAGCCGCTTGAGCACAGCGATCGTGTCGGCCGGGACACCGGCCCGCTGCAGCCCGAGCGTGTTGAGCCCAAACAGCTCCACCGGATTGCCGACGGCCTTCACGTAGGGAGGGATGTCCTGGGTGACCCGGGAGCAGCCGCCGATGAAGGCAAGCGTCCCGATGGTGACAAACTGATGCACCGCGACCAGTCCGGAGAGATTCGCCCG
Organism: Gemmatimonadales bacterium; assembly: GCA_036002045.1. Taxonomy (GTDB): domain Bacteria; phylum Gemmatimonadota; class Gemmatimonadetes; order Gemmatimonadales; family GWC2-71-9; genus JABFSM01. The sequence continues at coordinate 21,106 of DASYTT010000030.1, read as the reverse complement.
GTCCTGAATGGTGACGTGGCCTGCCAGCTGGGTGCCGTTGGAGAGAATGACGCCCTCGCCGATCTGGCAATCATGCGCCACGTGGACATAGCTCATGAGGTAGGACCCCGCGCCGATCCGCGTCGTTCCGGACTGAGCCGTGCCGCGATTGACGGTGGAATACTCGCGGATGACGACTCCCTCGCCGACCTCGACCCAGCTCTCTTCACCGCGGTACTTGAGATCCTGGGGATCGCCGCCGAGGATGCTGCCCTGCCCCACCCGCGAGCCGGCACCCAGCCGCACGTTGCGCTCGAGCGACGCATGGGGGCCGAGCTTGCAGCCGTCGCCGATATTCACGCCGGGCCCCACGATCGCCCAGGGCCCCACCTCGACGCCCTGGCCAAGCCGGGCGCCCGGGTCTACCAGCGCGGTCGGGTGGATCCAGGTCATCCGCGGTCTACCACGCGCGCCAGCATCTCGGCCTCCGCGACGACCTGACCCGCCACGTAGGCGATTCCCTTGAGGCGGCAGTTGCGGCCCCGCAGCTGGACGATGTCGACCTCGGAGCGAAGCTGGTCCCCGGGGACGACGGGCCGGCGGAACTTCACGTTATCGAGCGCCATGAAGTACACCACCTTGGGCGGGGGCTCGCGCAGGTCGTCCATCAGGAGCATGCCGCCGACCTGCGCCATGGCCTCGATGATGAGCACACCGGGCATGATGGGATGGCCGGGGAAGTGGCCCTGAAAGAACGGCTCGTTGATGGTGACGTTCTTGATGCCCACGACACGCTTGCGCGGGGTGAGCTCGAGAATCCGATCGACCAGCAGGAGCGGATACCGGTGCGGGAGCACTTCCATGATGCGTTCGATGTCGAGCATCCCACCTCCACGTTGCGCGGTGGTTCGAACGAGGGCGCGCGCGACCGCCACGTTACCCTGATGACTCGGCCGGACGGCCACGATGTGGGCCTGCACCCGGCCGCCGACCAGCGCGAGATCCCCCAGAATATCGCCCGTCTTGTGGCGGACGAACTCGTCGGGCCAGCGGAGGGTCGTGCCGAGCACCCGATCTTCCGAGAGGACCACGGCGGATTCCAGGGAGCCACCCTTAAGCATACCGCGAGCCCGCAAGGCTTCCACCTCGCTGGTAAATCCGAAAGTCCGGGCCTGCGCCAGCTCCTGGCGGAAGGTTTCGGCGGAGATTTCCCAGGAGCCGTCCTGTCGGCCAATGAGCGGATGGCTCCAGTCAATCGTCGTCGTGAGCCGCAAGGCCGGCGCCGGGGAGACCTGATAGCTCGCACCGCCTTCGCTGAGCGCAAACGGCGTCGTGAGCGTGAAGCTGGCGGGTTCACCAGGGCCGCTGCAGGGACCGGCGCGCTCGAGCAGTTCGAGGTAGGGGGCAAAGGACCCGTCACAAATGGGCAGCTCGGGCCCGTCGAGCTCGATCAGCACGTCGTCGAGCTCCAGGGCAGCCACGGCGGCGAGCAGGTGCTCTACCGTTTCGACCCGGCACTCGCCTGCTCCGAGCACGGTCCGCCGCTCGGTATCGAGCACGTGGGGCAGGTCCGCGAGGATGTCCGCGTGATCGGGCAGATCCAGCCTGCGAAAGCGAATCCCTTGCCAGGCTCCCGCCGGGCCGCAGGTGATGCGCGTCGTGGCCCCCGTGTGCAGCCCGATTCCGGAAAGGGTCGCTTGCCCGCTGAGGGTCCGCCTAGCCATTGCGCCGGTGCTGCTCCGCCAGCTCCTCCAGCTCTGGGGTGATGGCTGCCAGGCGGTAGAGCGCAGCCTGGGCCCGCAGGAATTCCCGGTGGGGCCGGGCGGGAAACCCGCTGACATCGGTCGCGTCGGGTACCGCGGAGATCACCCCGGACTTGGCTCCGATGCGGGCGCGATGGCCGACGCGGAAGTGCCCGCCCACCGCGGCATGACCCGCAATGATCACCTCGTCGCCGATGTCGGCGCTTCCTGCGATGACGCTGCCCCCCATCACGAGGCAGCGGGCGCCCAGCCGCGCGTTATGGCCGACGTGGACGAGATTGTCGAGCTTGCTCCCGGCTCCGATCACGGTGTCCTCGATGCTGCCCCGGTCCACGCAGCTGTTCGAGCCGATCTCGACATCGTCGCCGACCCGACAGCCGCCCACGTGCGGGATGCGAGCTGGTCCGGCCGGTCCCGCGACGTAGCCGAAGCCGGGCGTTCCCAGGACGGCGCCCGGCTTGATCACGCAGCGCGCGCCGATGGTAGTCCCTTCGCTGCAGACGACGTGGCTGCCGAGCTCGCTATCGTCGCCCACGCGGACAGCCGCCTCGAGGACCACGCCGGCTCCCAGGCGCACCCGGTCGCCGAGCCATACCCCGGGCCCGAGCAACGCGTGGGGACCGATGGAAACCGAGCGGCCCAGGCGCACCCCGGCGGCGAGGGTGGCAGTCGGGTGGATCCGGCCGGCGGGCAGAGCGACCGGGAACATCGCGGCGACCGCGCGCGCCATGGCCTGCTGCGGGTCAGTCACGACGATCCGCGCGGGTGGGCCCGCTGCGTCGCTCTCGTTTTCCGGCTTGAGCAGCACGGCGCCCGCCCGCGAGGCGCGAAAGGCGGGCAGATAGCGTCCGGACGCGAGGAGGGAAAGCGTTTCGCCGTCGGCCCCCTCGAGGGAACCGACGGCGGTGAGCATCCTGGCGCCATCGCCCACCAGGCGGCCGCCCACCAGCTCGGCGACCGCCTGCGCGGTGAGCGGAACCGGCGCCCGCGGAAGCGGCACGCTAGTCGCTTTGCTGGAGCCGCCGGACCACTCGTTCCGTAATATCCAGCGACTTGTCGTACGACACGATGTTCTGTGAGTACGGATTATCCAGGTCGACGACCGCGGCGAAGTTTCCTTCCGCGCGGATGCCGTCGATGATCGCCTGGAGCCGGGTCTGCATCGGAGTGAGCAGCTCGCGCTCTCTCGCGTCGACGCGCTCCTTGATCTTCTGCAGCTTGCTCTGCAGGGTGTCGCTCTGGGCCTGCAGGGCCTTCTCGCGGGCGGTCTTCGCGGAGGCGGAGAGCATGGCCATGGACTGCCGGTAGGCGGCGATGGTGGAATCCCACGATGCCTGCATGCGGTCGGCTTCCGCCTGCGCGCTCTGGGCCTCCTTGGCGTAGGTGCTTTCGGCCTTGGCATAACCCGGCATGCTCTGCAGCACCGTGCGCGCCTTCACGAAGGCGATCCGGAGGGTGCCCGCCCCGCTGGCCCCGCCCGGCGGGGATACGGGCTGCTGCGCAGCCGCTGTAACGGCGCCCGCGAATGAGACGATGGCGAGGCTTACGAGGAGCCTCCGAACGACGGAGATCATTCCCTTTTCCTCCTCAAAATGGTCCCGCATGACTGAGCCCCTGGCTCAGAAGAAATTCCCCAACCGGAAGTGCAGCTGCCAAGCCGGCTTCGGCCGGCCGGCGAAGTCGGTCCGGTCCAAGCCGTAACCGAGATCTAGACCGAGCGGTCCGAGCGGCGAGATGACGGCGACGCCGACGCCCACGCTCCGGAACAGCCGCATCGGATTGTATTCCCGCGCCCGCCGGTAGACGTTGCCGGCGTCGGTAAAGAGGTTCAGATAGAGGGCCTGACTCACTCTGGCGCCGGCCTCCACCGTAAAGGCGGCATAGGCCTTCCCGAAGGATTCCGGCCGCGCCTGCGAGCCGCCCGCCTGAGGATCGAAGCCACCCGGGGTGATCGCGAATTCCTCGTAGCCGCGCAGCGGAATTCCGTACTGCACCCCTCCCATCGAGTACAGCTCGGTATAGAACGGGCCGGTGCGCCCGATGATGAAGCCCGATTTGGCGGTGAGGCCAAGGGTGAACTGGATCCCTCCGCCGAACTCGTCGGCTCCGCCGGCCCGCCCGAGCGGCGTGTACCAGCGGCCCTCGAAGTCGAGCTTCTGGTAATTGCCGGTGCCGCCCAGGATGCCGCCGTTCTGCTCGGTCCCGATGGTGACGGAAGAGCCCGCGATGGCGAAGGGCAGGCCGATTCGGGTGTCCCGCGCGAGGCTCAAGCCGACCGACGAACGGGTGCAGTTGTCGCAGGTGAAGACGCGGCCCAGATCCGCCGCGGCATCGCTATAGCGGATCTGCTGGAGCCCCCAGGAGGTATAGACCCGGGTATAGCGCGAGCCGAACAACGGGAAGCCGACCTGGTTCTGAAAGCCGCGCTGCCGCTGCCTGCCGAGGTCGCCGATGGTGTAGCGGCGGCGGGAGTTGAAGATGGTCGTGGTCGCGGAGATGCGGCTGTCGAACACCGCCGGGTCGGTGTAACTCAGGTTGAAGTCGTTGATGTTGCGGCCGAACTGCCACTGCAACTTGCCGCGCTTGGCCTTGCCGAAAAGATTGGGCTCCTCGAGCCCGATGAACCCGCCAATGCCGACGCCCTGACCGACGGAGGCCCCGAAGTTGATGTTGCCGGTGCGCCGCTCGGTGACCCGAAAGATCACGTCGACGTCGACGCCGTTCTCGGTCTGGACCGGATCGGGCGGCGGCAGCGGCTGCTGGAAGAAGTTGAGGTTCGAGACGTTCTGGTAGGAACGAATCAGGGCTTCCCGATTGAAGGTCTGCCCCGGCAGCATGACGATGGCCTCGCGGATCACCCGCTCGTGGGTGACGTCGTTGCCGAGAATGATGATCCGGTTGATGGTGGCCGGCTGGCCCTCGCGGATGGTCCACTTGAGATCGACGTAGTGGGTGCTGTCGGGTCCGGTGCGGCGAATTTCCTCGGGGATAACGCTGGAATAGATGTACCCATTGTTCTGGTACAGGTTGGTCAGCCGCTCGGTTGCTCCGGACCAGGCGCTCCGGTTGAAGGGCACGGCGACCTCTTTGCCGTCTCCCGCCAGGACGCCTTTCCCGAAGGGGAAGAGGGTGCTGATCTCCTCCACGGAAAAGCGCCGGTTCCCCGCGATCTCGAAGCGTCCGACCTTGTAGGCCTGGCCCTCTTCCACCCGGACCTTGATGATGGCCTTGCCGGGCACGCTATCGGCAACCAGGCTGTCGCTCACCACCCGCAGGTCGATGTGGCCGCGGTCGGCGTACCAGTTCGGGATCGAGGTGCGCAGGTCGTCCTCGACGCGCTCTTCGTTGTACTCACCCTTACGGAACCACCAGAAGCCCTCCGGCCGGGTGGCCATGCCCTTGACGATGTCCTTGTCCTTGAAGGCGGCGTTGCCCTCGATCTCCACGCGGCCCACGACCACGCGGGGTCCCGGCGTCACATCGAAGATCAGGCGGACCTGATTGTTGTCTTGCGGCAGCTCAGTCACCTTGATCTGGACGGCGTAATAGCCGCGCTTGCGGAACAGCGAATCGATGGCGTGCCGGGAGCGCTGCACCGCGGCGCGATCGAGCGGGCGGCCTTCGGGCACGTTGATCCGCCGCCGCACCGTTCCCTCCACCTCCTCCTCGACTCCCTTGAGGGTCCACTTCTGGAGCAGGGGCCGCTCTTTGACGATGAGCAGCAGCGCCAGTTTGCCCGCTGTCTGGCGTTGCTCCACGCGCACATCATCGAACTGGCCGGTGGCGAAGAGCGCCTGAATCGCGCGCTGCACGCTGCGATAGGTGACCGGCTGATAGCGCTGGATGCCCGAGTAGGAAATCACCTGCTGGGCGGAGTTCCGCACGGCGCCGACCACCGCGATGGTGTCGGCGATCGGAGTGGGTTGCTCCTGGGCGGACGCGTTCCGCACTCCGAGGAGCAAGGTGGCAGCGAGCGAAAGCGGGAGGAGGAGGCGCATCAGGAATCAGGAGTCAGGAGTCAGGAAGCAGGGGTCAGGGTTGCCGTTTCACCGATTCCTGATTCCTGCTTCCTGATTCCTGCTAGGCCCGGGAGCCCGTGAGGGCGCGGAAGGTAAGCCGGTCTCCCTCGGGGGCGACATCGACCTCGATTTCGTCGCCCCGGATGAACTCGCCGGTCAGAATCTTCTCACTCAGCGGATCCTCGATGTAGCGCTGAATGGCCCGCTTGAGCGGGCGCGCCCCGTAGGTCTGGTCGTAGCCGTGCTTGACCAGGAAATCGGTGGCCGCCGGCGTGAGCTTGACCTCGTCCCCGATGCGGCGCTGCACGTCGCGCACCAGGACGGCGACAATCTGCGCGATGTGGTCGCGGTCGAGCGGATGGAAGACGATCACGTCATCGAGCCGGTTGAGGAACTCCGGATTGAAGACCTTGGCGATTTCGTCCTTCACCGTCTCGGCGATCTTCGCGAAGGTGTTGGCGCGGTCGCCCGTGTGGAAGCCCAGCGCCTTCGAGTGGGTGATATCGCGCGCTCCCACATTCGACGTCATGATCACGACCGTATTCTTGAAGTCGATCACCCGGCCGTAGTTGTCGGTGAGGTGGCCCTCATCGAGTACCTGGAGCAGGATGTTGAAGACGTCGGGATGGGCCTTCTCGATCTCGTCGAGCAGCACCACCGAGTAGGGTTTCCGGCGCACGGCTTTGGTGAGGGTGCCGCTATCCTCGTAGCCCACGTATCCGGGGGGAGCGCCGATCAGCCGGGAGACCGAGAATTTCTCCATGTACTCCGACATATCGACGCGGATGAGCGCCTGCGGATCGGCAAAGAGGAACTTGGCCAGCGCTCGCGCCAGCTCGGTCTTGCCGACGCCGGTGGGGCCGCTGAAAATGAACGAACCGATCGGCCGATTGGGATCCTTGAGACCTGCCCGGCTGCGCCGGATGGCACGCGCGACCGCCGCGATGGCCTCGTTCTGCCCGATGACCGACTGGTGGACCTCCTCTTCCATGCGGAGCAGGCGCGCGGTTTCCGCCTCCTGCAGGCGGGTGAGCGGGATGCCCGTCCAGCGGGAAACGATGAAGGCCACCGCCTCTTCGTCGATGATGGGCCGCTTGGTCTGACGCTCCCGCTCCCACTCCTCCTGCCGCAAGCGGATGCGGTTCTGCAGATCGCGCTCGCTGTCCCGGAGCGCGGCGGCGCGCTCGAAGTTCTGGTCGCGGACCGCGGCTTCCTTCTCCTGGTTGACCTTGTCGAGGTCGGCCTTGAGCGCCGCGATCTCGGCCGGCGGCGCCTGAGAGGCGAGCCGCGCGCGGGCGCCCGCCTCGTCGATGACGTCGATGGCCTTGTCGGGCAGAAAACGATCGGTGATGTAGCGGTCGGACAATTCGGCCGCCGCGCGCAGCGTCGGATCGGGAATCGAAACCCGGTGGTGCTCCTCGTACTTCTTGCGCAGTCCGCGCAAGATTTCCACCGTCTCCTCGACGGTGGGCGGATCCACGATCACGGCCTGGAAGCGCCGCTCGAGCGCTCCGTCCTTCTCGATGTATTTGCGGTATTCGTTGAGGGTCGACGCACCGACGCACTGCAGCTCGCCGCGCGCGAGGGCGGGCTTGAGCATGTTGGACGCGTCGATGGCGCCCTCCGCGGCACCGGCGCCAACCAGGGTGTGCAGCTCGTCGATGAAGAGCACGACCGCCTTGCTCTGGGCGATCTCGTTCATGACCGCCTTGAGGCGCTCCTCGAACTGACCGCGATACTTGGTGCCCGCGATGACCGCCGCCATGTCGAGCGACAAGACCCGATGATCCCGCAGGACGTCGGGGCACTGCCCGCTGGCAATGAGCAGGGCGAGGCCTTCGACGATGGCCGTCTTGCCCACCCCCGGCTCCCCGATCAGCACCGGATTGTTCTTCTTGCGGCGGGCCAGAATCTCCATAACCCGCTGAATTTCCTTGGTGCGCCCGATGGTCGGATCGAGCTGCCCCTCGGCGGCCAGCTGGGTGAGGTCGCGGCAAAAGTGGTCGAGCGCGGGCGTTTTGCTCTTCTTCTCCGACTTGGGTGCGGCCGCGGGAGGGGTGGGCGCCGCCGAGCTCGACTGGGTCTGCGGCATGTCGCTGCCCAGCAAGCGCAGGGTTTCGGCCCGCGACTGCTCCAGGGTGACGCCGGCATCGGTGAGCACCTGCGCGGCGATTCCCTTCTCTTCCCGGAGCAGGCCGAGCAGCAGGTGCTCGGTCCCGACGTAGGAGTGATTGAGCTCGCGCGCTTCGGTCATGGCCAGCTCGAGCACCTTCTTGGCGCGCGAGGTGTAGGGCAGATCGGGGCCCGGTGCGGCGGCCGCTTTCCCCTTCTTGACCGTCTCCTCGATCTTCTGCTGGATGTCGTCGAGATCGACGTTGAGATTGGTGAGGACGGCGGCGGCGACGCCTTCCCCTTCCCGGATGAGGCCGAGCAGGATGTGCTCGGTGCCGACGTATTCGTGATGCAGACGCGCGGCCTCCTCCCGTGCCATCTGGAGGACTTTGCGAACCCGATCGGTGAAGTTGTAGCCGTTCATGGCGCTCCTGCGGGTGGCCTGCGTCCTACTTCCTCCTCGAGAATACGCCGCACATAGGCGGCCCGCTTCAGCGGAACCTCTTCCTCAGCGAGCTCGCGCCCCTGCGCGGCGGCGAGATGAGCCGGCTGCGTGAAGACGAGAAGCTTGTTCAGCGTGTACATCCCGACGTTCGGAATGAGTCCCAACCCCACTCCGAGCCGGACGCCGCTCAAGAGGTTCATCGTTTCCTCGAAGGAGAGCGTGCGCGCGTAGCGAAGCAACCCGTACGCCCGCCAGACTTTGTCTTCGAGGATCGCGGTCGCATCGCGGAGGAGAATCTGCCGCGAGCGCTCCTCGTGTTCCATCACCTGCCGCACGAGCTTGCCCAATTGGTCGAGCAGCTCGCGCTCGGACTTTCCCAGCGTGGTCTGGTTGGACAACTGGAACAGGTTGCCGACCACCTCGCTGCCTTCGCCGTACAGCCCGCGGAACGTCAAGCCGACCTGGGTCAGCGCCTGAAGGATTTTGTTGATTTCCTTCGTCAGCACGAGCCCCGGCAAGTGCACCAAGGCCGAGGCCCGGAGGCCCGTTCCGACGTTCGTCGGGCAGCTCGTAAGGTAACCGAACTCGGGGTGAAACGCGAAGCCAAGTCGTTGCCCCAGTTCGGAATCCAGCGTTGCCACGAGGTCCCAGGCGGCATCCAGGGCGAAGCCCGAACGGAGGGCCTGGAGCCGCAGGTGATCTTCCTCGTTGACCATCACGCTGGTTTGCTCCTGCACCAGCAAACCGCCTCCCGAACGGACCCGGGCGCCGGGCTCGGGCGCCGCCAGCTCGCGGCTGATCAGGTGCCGCTCGTGGAGCAACTGGCGATCCAGCAGGTCGAGCCGGTCCACCCGGAAGCGAACCGCCCGCCCGAGCCCGTGCGTAGCTGCCGCGGCGCGCTCCACCTCTGCCAGTATCGCGTCGCGCTCGGCGGGCTCGTTGCGGGTGGTAAAGCGGTGCTCTTGCAGGTTGCGCGCCAGGCGCACGCGAGTGGACACGACCAGGTGGCTGCCGGGGCCGCTGGCCTCGAGCCACGCCATCCCACCGTCAGGGAGCAGGCTGAGATCGATCATTCGTTCTCCCGAAGCCGATCGCGCAGCTCGGCGGCAAGCTCGAATTGCTCGGCTTCGATCGCGCGGCGCAGCTGTTCCCGGAGCTCGCGGAGAGAGGCGGGGGGAGCGAGGATGGGCCGGGCGGCGACGCCCGTGAAGCGCTTCCCGGTGTGATGCGTGGAGCCGTGCAAGCGTCGCAGCAGCTCGCGCAGCGGGGCGTCGAAGGAGCGGTAACACTCCGCACAGCCGACCCGCCCGGTTTCGCGGAATTCGCGCAGGGTTGCCCCGCAGCCGCTGCAACGCGCCTCGAGTGCCGCGGCGAGCGGCGCATCGGGATCGAGGCTCTCGCCGAGGGCGGCGAGGAAGCCACCCAGCGGGGTGTCGGCCACGCCGACGCCCGTCTCGATGCCCTTCTCGGCCGCGCATTGGGCGCACAGGCTCGAGGTGCGCACGTCGCCCTCGACGATCGTGGTCAGGCTCACCACGCCCTCGCGCTCCCCGCAATTGCTGCACTTCATGAAGGAACGACCTCCGCTCCAAAATCGGCCGCCGGCATCAGCAGGCCCTCGCTGAGATGGAGCACACGATCGGCGCCCCCTGCCAGCGCCCGATTGTGAGTCACCACAATTACAGCTGTCTGGAATTCCCGGGCCAGTCCGGAGAAGAGCCGGTGGAGCTGTTCGGCGTTGCGTTCGTCCAGGTTTCCGGACGGTTCGTCCGCAAGCAGCAACGCGGGTCCGGTCGCCAGAGCCCTGGCCACCGCCGCTCGCTGCTGCTCGCCGCCCGACAATTGGGCAGGGAGATGGCTCTGCCGTTCGGCCAGGCCGACCGAGCCGAGCAGCGCGCGGGCCCGTTCCAGCGCCGCATGCCGAGCCTGGCCGGCAATCAGCAGCGGCATTGCCACGTTTTCGAGGGCGGTGAAATCCCGCAGCAGGTGATGAAACTGAAACACAAAGCCGAGCTTCCGGTTGCGGAGGGCCGCGAGCCCGTTGGCGTCCAGTCCGGCGTACGCGGTTCCGTCCAGGAGTACCTGCCCTCCTGTCGGATGGTCCAGGGCGCCGAGCAGATGGAGCAGGGTGCTCTTCCCGGAACCGCTTTCGCCGGTGACGGCCACGAACTCTCCGGTGGAGACGGACAGCGAGAGCCCCCGCAGCACCTCAATAGTACCGCCGTCTCCGCCGCGGTAGGTCTTGGAGAGCTCGCGGGCTTCCAAAACGACACTCATTCGTGTCGAATCGCTTCAACCGGGGTGAGGCGGGCGGCGGCGCGGGACGGATGCAGTGTCGCCACCACAGCCACCAGGAAACTGAACAGCACGACCGCCACGGTGTCCAGCAGCTCGAGGTGCACCGGCAGCCGGTCGATGAAGTAGATCGCCGGGTCGATGCGAATGAGGCCGGAGGCGTCGATCAGGTAGGCCAGCAGCAGCCCGCCGAGCAACCCGATCCCGGTCCCTACCCCGCCGATCACGGCGCCCTGCGCGAGGAACACGCGGCCGATCCCGCCGGGAGTCAGCCCCATCGCCTGAAGGATACCGATCTCCTTGGTTTTTTCCGCAACCACCATGGTGAGCGTACCGATGATGTTGAAGGCGGCGACCAGCATGATGAATCCGATGATCAGTCCCATGGCGCGCTTCTCGAGCTGCAGCGCGCTGAAGAGGCTCGCGTTCTGACTCTGCCAGTCGAAGGAGCGGAAGGGATAGCCGAGCCGGCGCTGCAACGAGTCGCCCACCTCGGGCGCCTTCCAGGGGTCCCGCACCCGGATCTGAATGCCGGTCACCGCGTCGCCCAATCCGGCAAAGCGCTGGGCCGTGGCGAGATCCATCACCCCAAAGCCGTCGTCGTACTGATACATGCCGGTGTCGAAGATCCCGGTCACCTCGATCTTCCAGAGATTGGGGACGCGGGTCCCGGTGACGCGATTCACCTTCATCGAGGTGGGGGAGACCAGGGTGACCACATCCCCCACATAGACCGAGAGTCGCTGGGCCAGGCGGTATCCCAGCACGATAGCGCCCTGCACGCTGTCGGCCTTGGCCTCGAACGTGAGATCTCCCTGCGTGAGGTAGCGCGGCAGCGTCGTCACCGCCATGGTGCCGGTGTCGCGAGCGAAGCCGACGACGTCGATCGCCGCGGGATACTCGGCGGAGTTGAGAATGATGGACTTGGTGAGCACCTCGGGGGCGGCGGCGACCACTTCCGGATAGTGGCGCACCGTGTCGAGCGCCTCGCGCCAGTTGTCCATGCGGAGCGACGCGCCGTAGGTCAGCATGCGGAGGTGTGGATTGGCGACAAGGATCCGGTCGCGCAGATCGTCGCGCAGTCCGTTCATGACGCCGAGCACCACGATCAAGGCGCTGACGCCGACGGCCACGCCGCCGACCGCGATCATGGTAGTGAGGGAGGCAAAGCGGGACTTTTTGCGGCCGCGCAGGTAGCGCAAGGCGATATGGCGTTCGAGCCGAGTCGGTAGCATGGTCAGGTGCTATGAGCTATGAGCTATGGGCTATGAGCTGTGGGCTCAAAGCTCTTGCGGAGGAATTTTGAACTGATAGCCCATAGCTCATGGCTCATAGCTCCTTCTCGGGCCGCATCGCCGGAAACAAGATCACATCCCGAATCGAGCTTTGTCCCGTGATCAACATCACCAGCCGGTCCAGCCCGATGCCGAGCCCGCCGGTAGGCGGCATGCCGTACTCGAGCGCCCGCAGGTAATCGGCGTCGAGGACCTGGGCCTCCTCATCGCCTGCGGCACGCTGGCGCGCCTGGTCTTCAAAACGGGCTCGCTGCTCATCGGGGTCATTGAGCTCGCTGAACGCGTTGGCGATTTCGACTCCATTGACGAACAACTCGAAGCGCTCCACCAATTCCGGATCCTGCCGATGGCTGCGCGCCAGTGGACTGAGCGCCTTGGGGTAATCCAGCACGAAGGTCGGCTGGATCAGCGCCGGCTCCAGCACCGCCTTGAAGACTTCGTCGACCAGCCTGCCGCCGGAGAACTCGGCGGCAACCTCTTGAGGGATGCCGGACGCCAGCAACCTGGCACGCAGCTCGGTCTCGGAGGCGGTACGCACGTCGATCCCGCTCCGATCCCGAATCCCCTCCACAAAAGAGAGTCGCGCGAACGGCGGAGTAAAGTCGATCGCCACGTCCCCGACGGTAATGCCCGGGCCGCCGGTGCAATGCTGCACCACGCCGGCCACCATCTCCTCGGTCAGGGCCAGGATGTCGCTGTAATCGGCGTAGGCCTGGTAACACTCCAGCATGGTGAATTCCGGATTGTGCTGGCGATCCATACCCTCGTTGCGGAAGTCATGGCCGATCTCGTAGACGCGCTCGAAGCCGCCCACGATGAGCCGCTTGAGGTAGAGCTCATCCGCGATGCGGAGGTAGAGCTGCTGGTCGAGCGCGTTGTGGTACGTGATGAAGGGCCGGGCCGAGGCGCCGCCGTAGAGCGGCTGCAGAATGGGGGTCTCGACCTCGAGGAAGCCGCGCTCGTCGAGGAAGCGGCGGAAAAAACGGATGGCCTCGGCGCGCTGCTCGAACACCTTGCGCACGTCGGCATGCACGGCGAGGTCGGCGTAGCGCTGCCGGTAGCGCAGCTCAGGATCAGATAGGCCACCGAAGGTGACGGCGCCTTCGGCCGTCTCCCGCGTCTTGCCGCGCGGCAGGGGCCGCAGGCTCTTGGCCAGGAGCTCGAGCACGAGCGCGCGAACCGTCACTTCGCCGGTCTTGGTCCGGAACAGCGTCCCGGTCACGCCGACGTAGTCATCCAGATCGAGCAGGCGGGCGGTTTCCCAGGCAGCATCGAGCGCATCCTGGCGGAAATAGAGCTGGATGCGACCCGATGCGTCCTCGAGGTGCGCGAACATCGTCTTGCCGGCGGAGCGGAGGGCCACCAGCCGTCCAGCGACGGCCACGAGGGGACCCTCGTCACCCATGCCGTCCTGGTAGAGCGTTAGAGCGGCCGCCGCCGAGTGAGTGCGCTCGTAGCGGTAGGAATAGGGGTGCACGCCGCGGGCTTCAAGCGCGGCCCGATTGGACCGGCGCGCTTCCTCCACGAAGCTCCGTTCGGCTGGGTCGCTCACCGCGCGCTCCCCGCGAAGCGCTTCAGGTAGGCCTGGATGAATTCGTCGAGGTCGCCATCCATGACGCGCTGGACGTCGGCCACCTTCAGCTCGGTGCGGTGGTCGTTGACCATCGTGTAGGGCTGGAACACATAGGAGCGGATCTGGTTGCCCCAGGAGATGTCCGTCTTGGTCGCCTCTACCGCCGCGCGAGCCGCTTCCTGCTCCTCGAGCTTCTTCTTGTAGATGGCCGCGCGGAGCATCTTGTAAGCGGTGGCCTTGTTCTTTCCCTGGCTGCGCTCCTGCTGGCAGGACACCACGATGCCGGTCGGAAGGTGGGTCAGCCGCACCGCGGAGGAGGTCTTGTTGACGTGCTGCCCCCCGGCGCCCGAAGCGCGGAAGACATCCATCTTGATGTCTTCGTCCCGCAGGTCCACCTCGATGGTATCGTCGATGTCGGGGTAGACGAAGACGGAAGCGAACGAGGTGTGGCGCCGCGACTGGGAATCAAAGGGCGAGATGCGCACCAGCCGGTGCACGCCCTTCTCGGCTTTGAGAAAGCCGTAGGCGTACTCGCCTTTGATCTCGAGCGAGGCCGACTTGATCCCGGCCTCCTCTCCCGGCTGGAAGTCCAGCACCGCCACCTGGTAGCCGTGCCGCTCCGCCCAGCGCCGATACATCCGCGAAAGCATCTCGGCCCAGTCCTGCGACTCGGTCCCACCCGCGCCGGGATTGATCGTGAGGATGGCGTCACCGGGATCGTCCGGCTCGCGCAGCAGCGTCTTGAGCTCGAAGGCTTCCAGCGTTTCGGCGATGCTCTCTACTTCCGCCGCCAGCTCGGTGGCGAGCTCCTCATCCGGCTCGGCCGCCAGCAGCTCACTCATTCCGCGCGCGTCCGCGAGCCGGGTTTGCAGCGACTCGGCAGGTGCGACCCAGGTTTTTAGGCCTTTGATTTCCTGAACCAGCGCACGCGCCCGCTCGGGATCTTCCCAGAAGCCGGGGCCGGCCTGTTTTGCCTCGAGCACGCCGAGGCGGGATTCCTTGGCCGGGAGGTCAAAGGAACTCTCGCAGCTCGAGGAAGCGATGATCCAGCTCGTCCAGGCGTTCGTCCAGCGTGGCCATAGCGGTGAGACCTGCTAGGGGAAAACCGGCTGACCATCAGCCAGGATGTCGTTGAGCGCATCGGTGAAGAAGCTGGTGGACTCGGCGAGCTCGCGCCCTACCTGGTCCACGTATTCCTCCCAGCTCTTCCTGATCTCCTCTTCGAAGAGGAGCTTGAGCGACCCGTCGCGGAGCCCATCCCGGCGCTTGGCGGGGTGATACACCACGATGTCGCTCACCAAAGCCCGGGCGAGCCGGCGCGCGCGTGCCTTGGGGTCCTGGGAGAGAAACGGGTTGCTCGGACGAGGGGCGGCCGGCCGGGCGGGGGCCTCCGGTGTGGCAGTGCGGCGGTGCGGCGGTGCGGCAGCAGGTGGAACCGGAGCGGCTGGGCTGACGGCGGGGCCGGGACGCGGGCCGCCAGGCGACGGTGTCTCCGGTACGGCGGTGCGGCTTTGCGGCGGTGTGGCAGCAGGCGCAGCCATCCGGAACGGCGGGGGAACCACCTGAGGTGGAGGTGGAGGCGGAATGGGAGCCGCCACTACTGGCTCGGGCGGTGGAGCGGATGCCGGAGTCGGAACTGGCGGTGGCGGAACCGGCGGGGGAGCCGCAGCGGCCTCGCGGCGCACCCAGAACACAGCGGAGCAGACCGAGCACCTGGCCCGCACGCCCGCGGCCGGAACCTTATCGGGGTCAACCCGAAAAACCGTCTGACAGCTCCCGCAGCTGACGTTCATCGCACCTCGCCTGCCGCCTCACGCTGCGCGGGCGAGCCCGCGGCGCGCTCTTCGCCGGTGCGGCTTTGCCGCCGATCCACCACGTACACGGAGCCCGGCAGCGTCTTGGCGTAGCTCTTCATTTCCGTCGCCAGCTCGCTCACCTCGGCCGGGTGCGCAAAGGTCCGGTGCCGATTGGTGACGATGCCGACCGAAAGCGTCATCAACGGAACGCGGTGCAGCTGGCCGCGGCGATCCTTGCCGAAAAAATACCCGGCGCGGCGATCTTGCTCGTTGTACTGAAACGGGATCAGGGTGTCGAACACCGAGAGGATCTCGCCGCAGACCGGGCTGATGTCGGCGGCGGGAATGGTGAAGATAAAATCATCGCCCCCGATATGCCCCACGAAGCCGCGAGGCCCGAGCAATCCCTTGACTACGTCGTGGAGGATCCGGGAGAGGATGTAGATCACCCGGTCGCCGTCATAGTAGCTGTAACGGTCATTGAACTCTTTGAAATGATCCAGATCGGCGTAGCAGACGGCGAACTCGTGGTTTCCCTCGAGACCGCGCCGGATGGCGCGCTCGATCTCGGTGGTGCCCGGCATGCGGGTCGAGGGATGCACCGAGACGTCGCGCTGGGTGCGTACCAGCAGAAGGTCGAGGCGCGCTTGCTGCTCGGCGAGCGGAAACACCCCGGTGAGAATCTCGTCGGCACCGGCGGAGAACCAGCCCTGAATCACTTCCGCTTCGTGGGAGGACGCGAGAATCAGCGCGGGAATGATCGCGGTGAAAGGATCACTCTTGAGGCGGCGCACCAGCTCGAGGCCGGTAGCGCCCATCTGATCGGCATCGATGAAGAGCAGGCAGGGATGCCCGCGCAGCACGATCGATTCAACCGAAGCCGGATCGGAGTGAACCTCGAGTGGAAAATCCCGACCCTCGGCCCAATGCCGAACCAGGTCCGGGATGGGCTCCCCGACCGGCCCGAAGAAGAGAATGGTCGGCCGAGTCCGCACCCCAAGTCCTCTCGTAAAGGTTTATCCCTGAGCAACTTAGGGAGTTCGACCCTGCGAGTCAATTACAGGAAGAAGGCCGCAGCACCGATCATGGCGTACAGCGCGAGCAGCTGAACGCCTTCAAACCAGTGCGATTCGCCGTCCAGGGTGATGATGGAGACTACCACGGTGGCGACTCCCAAGGCTACCACCTCGAGGGGTGTGAAGAGCAGGCTCAGGGGCTTGCCCATCAGGACCCCTGCAAGGACCAGCAGCGGGGCAACGAGCAGCGCGACCTGCGTGCTCGAGCCGAGCGCGATCTGGAGGGAGAGGTCCAGCTTCCCTTTGCGCGCGACGGTTACCGCGGTGGCGTGCTCCGCGGCGTTGCCGATCACGGGAATCACGATCAGGCCAAGAAAAGTCTGCGACAGTCCCAACGTCCGGGTGACGGGCTCGATCGAGTGCACCAACAGCTCGGACTCCACGACCACGCCGGCCGTGGCGAGCGCCAGCACCAGGGTCGCCTTGAGCGGGCTCCAGGTCGCTCCCTCGGGAGTCGCCGCTGGATCACCGCCGAAGAGCGCCTTGTGGGTTCGCAGAGAAAACAGCAAGGACGCTGCATAGGTGAGCGCGAGAATGACCGCCACGGCCTCGGAGAGCTGCAGCTCGTTCAGGGTCAGCCGAGCCGTGGTGGTCTCGGGGTGCACCAGGTGGAAGAGCGCGGGGAATGCGAGGCCGGCAGTCGCGAGCGCGAGCATCGCGGCGCTCATGCCGGCGGAGGTCCGATTGAATTTGAGCAGCGGTGAGCGAAGCCCTCCCGCCAGGAGCGAGAGTCCCAGAATCAGGAGCAGGTTGCCGAGGATGCTGCCGGTAATTGATGCTTTCACCAGCTCGAAGAGACCGGCGCGCAAGGCCACCAGAGCGATGATCAGCTCCGCGGCATTGCCGAAGGTGGCGTTGAGCAGTCCGCCCACGGTGGGACCGGTGCGCTCGGCGAGCTGCTCGGTAGCCCGGCCCATGAGCGCGGCGAGAGGAAGCACGCCGACACAGGAGGCGAGAAACACGAGGAGGGGCGCGGCATCCTGCCAGCGCAACACGACGCTGGCGGGAATCGCGAGCAGGAGGAGCAGCAGCCAGCGGGGTTTGGCGGGCTGCTGGGGCTCGAGATGAGGAGGGAGCCGCGGCGGAGGGGCAGTGGGCTTCGTCGGCTTGGCGGACTTGGCAGGCTTGGGGGACTTGTCAGGGCGTGCGGGTTCGAGCGCTTTACGGAGCTCGGTCAGCTTGGCGCCGCGGCGCGCGAGCACGCTGGCAATCCGGCCGCGGGGTGAGCGCAGCAGAACCGCCACCAGGTTTCCTCCCTGCCGCTCCGCATCCGCCACCGCGCGCTCGGCGAACCGGCTGAGTGGTGGAGGGGACGGCGCATCCGGCTCGGCGCGCGGCAGACCGGTCGTGAGCTCCTCTGCAAGGCCATCGAGCGACACCCCGGCCGCAGCCAGGGCTCGGGCCGCGGCGCCATCCGCGTCCGTCAAGGTTGCGGCAAGGAGGTGCTCGGTTCCGACAAACGCGTGCTGGGCCGCCGCTGCGGCACGTTGCGCAGTGGCGACGACGCGCGTGATGTCCGGTGGGCTCAAACCGGCTTCGCCTCGTCGATGAGCATGATGGGAATGTCGTCCTCGATCGGGTATGCCAGCCGGCACGTGTGGCATACCAGGACCGCCTCCTCAGGCCGGTATTCCAGATCGCCTTTGCATTTGGGGCAGACCAGGATGTCGAGGAGCTCGGGGGCAAGGGGCATGGGAGGGATCAGGGGTCAGGGGTCAGGAATCAGGGGTCAGGGGATCCGGGAAGCCGAAGCGGCGAAGCTGCTCCGGATCGCGGCGCCATTTGGGCAGCACTTTGACCCAGGTCTCGAGGTACACCCGGCGGCCGAGCAGCTGCTCCAGGCGCTCGCGCGCATGTTTGCCGATCGCTTTCAGGGTGCGGCCGCCCTCGCCGATGAGAATTCCCTTCTGGGATTCGCGCTCGACGAAGAGTGCCGCCCGAATGTACACCGGGTCCGTCGTCTCCCGAAACTCCTCGATTTCCGCGGTGAAGGCATACGGGAGCTCGTCCTCGAGCTGCTCGAAGGCTGCCTCGCGCAGGAACTCGACCGCAAAGAAGCGCATGGGCTGGGTCCCGATCTCGTCCTCGGGATACGCGAATTCGCGCTCGGGGAGCCGTGCAGCCAAGGCCTCGAGCAAAGGCGTGACCCCTTCACCGGTGCGGGTGGACACGACGAAACCGGTCGCGGCGAGCTCACTGCGGCGCTCAGGGGCAATCAGATCGCCCTTGGTATAGACGGTGAGGACGGGCGGTCGGGCCGTCAGGCGGTCGGGAGATCCCGCGAGCTGCCAGAATTCGGGAGCGGGCGCCTCAGGCGCGGGATGCAGGTGAAGGATCAGGTCGGCGCGCGCGACGCCGGCGAGCGCGAGCGCTCGCATGCGGTGCTGCATGGCGTAGTCGGGATCCAGCAAGCCGGGGAGATCGTGGAAGACGTACTGAATGTCGCCGTCGGTGCGCAGCCCCGTGACGGGGAGGCGGGTGGCCTGGGCTTTCCGGCTGACCAGCGCGAGGTGCTCGCCCACCAGGGCGTTGAGCAGCGAGGATTTGCCGACATTGGGGCGGCCGGCGAGGGCGATGTGACCGGACTTGGGCATCACGAAACCTAGAGGGGCGGTAAGGCGCGCGGCAGCGTCGTTCCGCCCTCGCCGGAGTGAGGACGGGCTTCAGCGGAATGGCTGGCGAGGTCCTCCTCGGCGTTCAGGGTCGGCGGGTGGCCCAGACCCAAGGCTCGTCGCTCAAGCCTTTGACCGGGCGGCCGAACATGCGCACGGCGCGGCCGTCTTTGAGCTCGAACTCCACCGGGGCGTTGTGCTCGACGTCCATCACCTTCCCGTTCATGACGAAGGCAAGGAACCAGGTCTTCCCGTCGGGCTGGGGGATGAATTCCAGGGCGAACGGCATCGGGCCGTCCATGACGCCCTTGAGCGCGCCGTTGGCGAGCAGGATCTCCAGCTTCATCTCGGGCGACTTCCGCATCAGCTCATCGTACATCTGAATCGTCCAGCTGCCGATGTACGGCGCGGCCTGCTGCTCGGTCATCGCCACGGTCTTCCGGCTGGGCTCCACGTCGATCTTGAAGGGAACGACCACCTTCGCCCAACGGAGTCGCAGCGTGGCGCCGTCCTGGCGCACCTCGGGGAAGTCGAAGGTCAAGACTTCGAGCGGCTCCGCGACGTGCTCCGGGGTGACCGGGAAGCTCAAAAGCATGGTGCTCGGCTTCGGGGCCAAGGTGTGAAAGAGCCGCGGCTCGGGATTCAGATGGACGGTCCAGTCTTGCTCCGTCGTCTCGAGCCAAAGTGAGTATTTGCCCGCCGCGACTTTGTGGCCGTTCAGGGTGATCGGCTTGCTGGCCTCGAGGGTAGTGGCCCAGTTGGCACCCGGCGTCCACATGTGCTCGATGTGAATTACGCCGTCGGCCCCCACCGGCCGGCCCCGGAGCTGCGGGCGGGAATAGGCGACGGTGATGACCGTGCCGTCCACCGTCTGCGAGACGGTCGCCGGCTCGCTCATCCGAATCTGGGCGAAGCCGTTCGATGAGAGGGCGACAGTCGACAGGACGAGCGCCGCCTGGGTTCGAATAGAGGAAGTCATTGGGAGGACTCCTGGTTCGATGAGCTCAGTCGCCGTACTTCACGTCGATCGCGTTGCGAATCCCGTTGAGGGTCCAGCCCTGCTGGTGCAGCCGGTAGGCGAGCCTGCCCTGCCCCTGACAGATCTGGCAGTGCTGGGCCATCCCTTTCTCTTCATAACAGGTGAGGAGGGAGTAGTAACCCTCCAAGTCGGCGCAGCCGCAGTTGCAGCGAATCCCGTCCACGATCTGGGGGATTTGGCGGACCCAGTCGTAGACCTCCCGCGCGTCCGGGTTGTCGATCAGCTCGGGTTTCAAGACCTTGGCCGAGGTAATACCGGGGCGGGGCTCAGGATGGGGCTTGGGACCGAGGATCTTTCGTCTCATACCAAGCACGCGCCTGGGCGTTCCCGCCGCGGCTGCAAGACTAAACGCGAGCAGGGACAGAAAACGCCGTCGAGGATTCGGACAGTCCGACATCTGCCTCAATCTAGGCGATTACCGGAAAGCAAGGAATTCAGTGCGCCGCCTCGACGGCCTAGTGCTCCGCAGGCCAGAAAAAAGAAGCCCGGATCCGCGAGGGACCCGGGCTTCTCAAGGAATGGCTGGCGACGGCCTACTCTCCCACGACCTCGCAGTCGTAGTACCATCGGCGCTGCGGGGCTTAACGACCGTGTTCGGAATGGGAACGGGTGTGGCCCCCGCGCGCTAGTCGACAGCCAACATTTCTGAGCTATGGGCTAGGTGCTATGGGCTCGGTCCCGGAAGGACTCATAGCTCATAGCGCATAGCTCATAGCCAAAAACGTTGAGGTCCGGATGAAGTCGGAAGGAACAGCGGAAGAGATCAAACTGCACGGGCGATTAGTAGCGCTCGGCTGAAGTGGTTGCCCACCGTACACCTGCGCCCTATCAACCTGGTAGTCTCCCAGGGCCCTTGAGGGACCTTGCGGTCCAGGAGTGTTCATCTTGGGGACAGTTTCCCACTTAGATGCATTCAGCGGTTATCTGCGCGCGATATCGCTACCGGGCGTTGCCCCTGGCGGGACAGCCCGTACACGAGAGATCGCTTCGTCCCGGTCCTCTCGTACTAAGGACGAGTTCCCTCAACACTCCTACGCCCACGACGGATACAGACCGAACTGTCTCACGACGTTCTGAACCCAGCTCATGTGCCACTTTAACC
>DASYTT010000029.1:0-18389 GCA_036002045.1 Gemmatimonadales bacterium | reverse complement strand
CGTCTGGGTGATCTTCTACGGTCCCGTCGGAGGGGAGCCCTCCTGAGGCGCGCGCTGCTCTTCGTGATCCTCACCGGGTTCGCTGGGGCAGCGCCTGTTGCGGCAGTTGCCCAGGACGAACCGCTGGCGAGGACCGTCGAGATCCTCCGCGTGTTTCTCGACTGTCATGGCCCCTGCGACTTCGACTATTTCCGGCGGGAGATCACCTACGTCAACTGGGTTCGTGACCGGCAGGACGCCGACCTGCATCTGCTGCTCACCACGCGGGGTACCGGTGGCGGAGGCCAGGAATACACCCTCAAGCTCATCGGCCTGCGCGCCTTCGCCGGCTCGGACGACGAATTCGTCTTCAACTCCCGGCAGTCCGATAGTTTCGACGAGATTCGCGCGCTGCTCGTGCAGCGGATCGGGCTCGGCCTCGCCCGTTTCGCGGCGAGAGGCCCGATGGCTGGACGCCTCCGGCTTACCTTCGACGCCCCCACCGCGGCTGACAGCGCCGCGGCACAGCAGCCGCCGAGGGATCCTTGGAACCTCTGGGTGTTCACGCTCAGTGCGAGTGGTCATCTTCAGCTCGAATCGCAGGTCAGATCCGCGAACCTTTCCGGATCGTTCCGGGCACGGCGAGTGACCGAGACGTGGAAGCTCAGCGCCACTATTCGCGGAAACCGCTCGACTACGCGCTTCGAGCTCGACTCGGGTGAGGTGGTGCACTCGAAGCGGAGCGACTACACCCTCAGTCTGCTCGGGGTGCGGAGCCTGGGCGAGCACTGGTCGTTCGGCGTCAACGCCGGGGGCCGGAGATCCAGCCGCGATAACTATGACCTGCTGGTTCGCTTTGCTCCCGGGCTGGAATACGATGTCTTTCCCTACCGGGAATCCAGCCGGCGCGAGGTTCTGTTCGTGTACGAGATCGGGCTGATCCACGCGAAATACGCCGAGGAAACCATCTTTTCCAAATTCCGGGAGACCCGTGTCAATCAGGCGTTGACGGCGGCGGTCGAAGCGGTGCAGCCCTGGGGCAGCGTGGAGGCGCGGGTCACCGGCTCGAGCTACCTGGACAACTGGAGCCAGAATCGGCTGATCCTGGAGGGTGGCATGCACCTGCGGGTCGTGCGGGGACTCGACCTGAACTTCAATGCGTTCTATGCCAGAGTCCGCGACCAGCTCTCCCTCGCGAAGGCGGGAGCGACGGATGACGAAGTGCTGCTCCAGCTTAAACAGCTCAAGACGTCCTACGAGTTCTTCGGATCGATCGGGCTGAGCTTCACCTTCGGATCGAAGTTCAATAACGTCGTGAATCCGCGCTTCAATTCCAGCGTCTTCGATTTCTGACCATGTCGCCGGCTATCCAGACCAGCGGGCTCCGCAAAGTGTATCCTGCGCCGCCGGAGCGTCGCCGCGGCCGCCCGAATCCTCGGCTGACGCCTCCGGATGCTGCGCCGGCGCCCTTTATTCCGGCTGGCGTCCGCGAGATCATCGCCCTCGACGGACTCGACCTCGAGGTAGCCCCGGGCGAGTTCTTCGGTCTGCTCGGGCCCAACGGCGCCGGCAAGACCACCACCATCGGCGTGCTGACGACGCGGGTGCGTCCCACCGCGGGCACGGCGGCGGTCGCCGGGATCGATGTCAGCGCCGACCCCGTCGGCGTGAAGCAGCGGATCGGCGTGGTGCCCCAGCGCCCCAATCCTGATCGTCAGCTTACCGCCATCCAGAACCTGCTCTTTCACGCTGCGTACTTCGGCATCCCGCGCAGTACCTCGCTGCCTCGCGCCCAGGCGCTGCTCGAGCAGCTCGAGCTGGGCGATCGCGGCGAATCCAAGGTCGATCAGCTCTCCGGCGGGCAGCAGCAGCGCCTGATGATCGCCCGCGCGCTCATCCACGAGCCGGAAATCCTCTTTCTCGACGAGCCCACGGTCGGGCTCGATCCCCAGGCTCGCCTCGAGCTCTGGGACATTCTGCGCTCGCTCCAGGGACAGGGCCGCACCATCATCATGACCACCCACTACATGGAGGAGGCGGACCGGCTCTGCGACCGTCTGGCCATCATCGACCACGGTCGGCTGCTCGCGCTCGACAGTCCCACGGGGTTACGCGCCCGAGCACCCGGCGGCACTCTGGTCGAGGTCACCCTCGATGGCGACGCCGCTCCGCTCCTCGCCAGGCTCCAGGCGGTTCCCACTCTCAACCGGCTCTCCGCGCGGGGCGTCGAGCTCTCCGCCTATGCCCAGCGGGTCGGCGAGGCCATCGCCGAGCTCCTTCGCGCCGCGGAACAGGCGGGCCGGTTGCCGCTCGACATCCGGCTGACCCCGCCCAGCCTGGAGACGCTCTTCGTGTCGCTCACCGGGAGGAAGCTCGATTGAGTCCGTCGCCCTGGACCGTTTTCGGCGCGCTGGTCCGCCGCGACCTGCACGTCGTCTCGCGCGAGCTGCCCTTCTTCCTGCTGCGCACCACTCTCCAGCCGATCATGTTCACGATCGTCTTCGGGTTCCTGCTGCCCAAGATGGGCTTCGTGCAGCGGGGTTACACGGGAGCGCTCTTGCCCGGGATCCTCGGAGTGAGTCTGGCGTTCGCGAGCGTCCAGGCGGTTGCGCTGCCGATGGTGGCCGACTTCGGCTGGACCAAGGAGATCGAGGACCGCCTGCTCGCGCCGGTGCCCATCTGGGTCATCGCCCTGGAAAAGGTGCTCTCCGGGACCGTACAGGGAATGATCGCCGCGCTCTTCGTGCTGCCGGTGGCGCGTCTCATCATGGGGCCGATCGAGGCGCTCACCGCCAGTCACCTCGGCTTGATCATCGGGATGACCTTCCTCGGCGCCTTCGCCTTTTCCGCGTTCGGCATGTTGCTCGGGACCGCGATCAAGGGCGAGCAGATCGGGCTGATGTTCGGACTCATCGTCGCCCCGATGATTTTCTTCGGGTGCGCGTACTACCCCTGGCGCGCGCTCGAGGCGACCCCCGTCATTCAGATCCTCGTGCTGGTGAATCCTCTGGTCTACGTGTCGGAGGGCATGCGGGGTGTGCTTACTCCCGCGCTGCCCCACATGCCCGTGCCCGTGGTGGCCGGCGCGCTCGTCGTGATCAGCGCGGTGTTCCTCTTCCTCGGGCTCCGAACCTTCGACAAACGCGCGGTGTCCTGATGCATCGCCAGATTTTGCTCGGCACGCTGATCTCCGCCGTCCTCACCGCGACTGTCCCTCTGTCCCTCCGTCCCTCTGTCCGTCAGGCATCCGACTCCGCCCGGGTCGCCCGCGAGGCCTACTGCGCCGCAATCCCGCTCTCTCGCCGCGGCAAATACGGCGCCGCGCGCGAGCAGCTTCGCCGGGCCTTCAGCGCCTGGCCGGTGCAGCCGGTCTATGTGCGGGGCTACGCCGCACTCTCGGCGCGCCTGCAGGACACCGTCGAAGCCGTGCGCGCCCTGACCCTGCTGGCTGATATGGGTCAGAGCGCCGATCTTGCGGCCGACTCGGACTTCGCCGTGCTGCGTTCCGCGCCGGCCCTGCAGGCCGTGGCCGCCCGGCTCGCGGCGAATGCCGAGCCACTGATTCGGAGCACGGTGGCCGCGACGCTGCCGGAAGCCGATTTCTTCGCGGAAGGGATCTCCCACGACCCTGGACCCGGCGTCTGGTACGTCGGGAGCGTTCGGCATCGTAAGGTCAGCCGGATCGATCGCGCCGGACGCGCAATCGATTTCATCAGAGAAGCTCAAGACAGTCTCTGGGCGGTGCTTGGCGTCCGCGCCGATCCCGAGCACGCGACCCTCTGGGTTACGACCGCCGCAGTCCCGCAGATGGCGGGTTATGCGGCGGCAGACAGCGGGCGCTCAGCCGTCGTGGCGTTCGATCTGGAGACCGGGCGGCTCAAGGCCAGGTATCTCCTGCCGGCCTCCGCGGCGGGACACCTGCTGGGTGACCTCGTCGTCGCACCGAACAGCGATGTCTATGCCACCGACAGCCGGGATCCCGCCATCTGGAGAATCCCTCGCGGCGGCACTCGCGCGGAGGAGTTTCTCCGCGACCCGCTCTTTCGCTCGCTGCAGGGTCCGACGCTGGATCCTTCCGGACGAACGCTCTATGTCGCGGACTATTCCCATGGCATCCTTGCCGTCGATCTGGCGACGCGGAAACCGCGCCTGCTCGAGGTTCCCCCGCGCACCACGGCCCTCGGGATTGACGGCCTCTCCTGGTATGCGGGAACCCTGATCGGGGTTCAGAATGGCGTCACCCCGCCCCGCGTCGTCCGGCTCCGGCTCCATCCGGCTGGAGACCGTATTCTCGCGATCGACGTGCTCGACCGGCATGTGCCGCTGGCAAGGGAGGCTACCATCGGCACCGTGTGGGGCGACCGCTATTTCTACGTCGCCAACAGTCAATGGGAGCAATACGACGACGCGGGACGGCTCCTGCCGGGAGCTCGGCTCGAGCCGCTGCGCATTCTGGAATTGCGGCTGCGCTAGGGAGCTGCGGGCCAGAGACCGGTCAGCGCGAGCAGCGTCATTCTTCGCATCGGAAAGGATCCCCCGTGTTAGCCCGTCTCCGTTCGGCTGCGCTCGCCATCCTCTGCGCCGTTCCACTGTCATCGCTCGGAGCCCAGGTTGCACCTGCGAATGCGGTGCGAAACATCGCCTACCAGCTCACCTTCGACTCGGCGACGGCGCGGCAGCGCACCGTGCGCGTGGCCATGCGCTTCGAGGTGACTTCCGCCGCTCCGGTGCTGGTGTCGCTCCCGGCCTGGACTCCCGGCGCGTACGAGCTCAGCAATTACGCCCGCAAGGTCTCCAACTTCGCCGCCAGCGCCGCCGGCCGCCCCGCCGTCTGGGATAAGACCGACTACGACACCTGGCGCATCCGACCGCCGGCCGCCGGCTCAGTCGAGCTCAGTTTCGATTTTCTCGCCGACACTTTGGACAACGCGATGGCCTGGGCCAGGCCGGACTTCCTGCTCGTCAACGGCACCAACGTTTTCCCCTATCCCGAAGGCATTGGTCTCGACTTCGCTGCTCAGGTCCGGGTAACCACCCAACCCGGCTGGCGCGTCGTCACCGGTCTCGAGTCTCACGCAGGAGGCTATCAGGCTGGAAACTATCACGACCTCGTCGACATGCCGTTCTTCATCGGACGGTTCGACCTGGACAGCGCGCAGATCGCAGGAACCTGGCACCGGCTGGCGACCTATCCGGCAGGGCAGCTCACGGGTTCCCCGCGCGAAGTCCTCTGGCAGCAGCTCAAGGACTTCACCCCGGTGGAATCCAAAGTATTCGGCGAGACGCCGTGGAAGAATTACAGCACGATGATCATCTTCGAGCCGTCCTACGGTGGCGGGAGCGCGCTCGAGCACCAGAGCTCTCACGTCGGCATCTACCATCCCGGTTTCATCGGGACGGCATTGCTCGCATCGATCACCGCGCACGAGATGTTCCATGCCTGGAACGTGAAACGGCTGCGACCGGCGGAGCTGGTGCCGTATCGCTACGACCAGCCGGAGCCGACGACGTTGCTCTGGGTGAGTGAGGGAATCACCGACTACTACGCCGATCTGGCGCTGCTGCGCGGCGGGATCATCGACTCGACTGTGTTCCTGAGCGTTACGGAGGGCAAGCGGCAGCACACCGAGCAGACTGTTCCCGTCGCGCTCGAGGACGCCTCGCTCACCACCTGGATCGAGCCGGTCGACGGCACCTCCGACATTTACTACGACAAGGGATCGCTCGCCGGATTCCTGCTCGACATCCTGATCCGCGACGCCAGCGACAACCGCCGCTCGCTCGACGACGTGCTGCGCGCGCTCTATCAGAGCACCTACAAGAATGGGAAGGGCTTTACCACCGCGGAATGGTGGGCGGCGGTGAGCAGCGCCGCCGGTGGAAAATCGTTCGCGGATTTCTCGGCAAAGTACGTCGATGGGCGCGAGCCCTTCCCCTGGAGCACCGTCGGTCCGCTGGCGGGGTTACAAGTGGTGGTCGACAGCAGCCGCGTCGTCCGCCTGGGCGTGAACACCATCTCGGATAGCAGTAAGGTGATCGTGACTGCGGTGACGCCGGGCGGCGCCGCGGAGGCCGCCGGTGTCGAGCCGGGTGATCAGCTCATTCGGGTGGGAGAGGTGGAGGTGAAGGACGACGATTTCGGCGCGCTCTTCCGGAGCCGCTACGCGAACGCGGAAGGAATGACCATCCCGGTCGTCGTCAAGCGCGAAGGGGCGGAAAAGACTCTGCAGGCCCGGATCAAACGCGAGCTGGTAGTGACGGATCGGCTGCTCTTCGATCCCAAAGCAAGTGCCAAAGCGTCGCGCGTGCGGAACGGGATTTTCAAGGGGACGACGGACCCAGTAAGGTGAGAAGTGAGAGGAATACGCTTTTCCCTCTCACCTCTCACTTCTCACCGCGGTTCTGGCTTCGCCATCGCAAGCAGCTGCCGTTGCGTAGGCGCCGGTGCTAGGAGCTCCAGCGCTTTGCTGAGCTGATCATCATAGTTAATACTGCGCCGCAGGTAGGTCGAGTCTCCAAAGGCCGCTGTCGTGAGATATCGCTCTAAGTTCCTATCGACTGCCTCCTGCGCCGCATCAAATTGTGCCCGTGTAATCGCGACCCTTGCCTTCACCAACCGGTTGAACACTTCATCCCTCATCTCCTGAGTGACCATGAAGTCACGCTTGATTTGGGACTTCATGTCCAACGCGTAGTTGTAAAACGTGATGTGCCAAGCCTGGACGGTTGGTGCTACGGCCTTCCCAAGCTCTCGCTCGGCGGCTTTGGCGGTGTCAGGCGTGATCATAATGTCGGGCGTGATCCCGCCGCCCCCCAGAATCGGACGGCCCGCGTCTGACTTGAAGACCGGCCGCTTGCGGGCGGAGTCCCGCGCCACCGCCGCCGAATCGTATTCCACGAAGCGGTCGTCATCCAGCCGGTCGTGCTCGGCCTGAATGGACCGGCCGCTCGGCGTGTACCACTTGCCCGTGGTGAGCTTGACCGCCCAGCCTCCCTCGAGCGGGAAGAGCGTCTGCACCAGTCCCTTGCCGAAGGACGTCGTGCCGACCACCAGGGCACGATCGTGATCCTGCAGCGAGCCGGCCACGATTTCCGAAGCGGACGCGGTGGCGCCGTCCTCCAGCACGATCAGCGGCATCGAATCCACCAGCGGGGTCGGTCGGTTGGCGGTGTAGACCTCGGGCTCCCGCCCACGATGGCGGACGCTGGAGATCTCCTGGCCCGCGCGCAGAAACAGATTGCTGATGTCGAGCGCCTGGTCCAGCGCGCCCCCACCGTTGCCGCGCAGATCGAGGATGAAGGAACGCGCCCCGCGACGGCGCAGGTCGAGCAATGCCTTGCCGACGTCGTCCGAGGCTGCCTCGTTGAAGGCCTGCAAGGGGATGTACCCGATGTTCCCCTCCAGCACCAGGGTGAACGGCACCGCCGGGACCCGGATGACCGCGCGGGTGAACTTCCCCTTGATGGGCTGGGGTACGCCCTGCCGCCGGACCGTGACCTCCACGGTGGTGCCGGGCTGCCCGATCAGTCGCTCCGAAACCTGGGCGGTGCGCCAGCCGATCACCGAGGTCGTGTCGACGAGCGTGATGTGATCGCCGGGCTGCAGTCCGCCCAGGGCGGCTGGGGTGTTGGGAAACACCCGCACGATGACGATCTGATCGTCCTGCTGATCGATCTGCATGCCCAGCCCGGCGTAGTTGTTCCGCAGCGTGTTGCGCTGGAAGGAAGCGAGCTCCTCGGGAGAGAACAGATCGGCGTAGGGGTCCTTCAGGTTCTTGACCAATCCCCGCGCGGCCTTCTCGTAAATGGCGCTGCGGGAGAGCGAGTCGACGGCGTTGTCCTCGATCCGCTGCAGGACCTGCGCGAAGAGCCGAGCGCCGTCCAAGCTCTGCTTGCTTTGCAGCAGAAACGCCCCCCCTGCGAGGGGGAGGACGAGCAAGCTGCCCAGAATCGCGATTCGACGGATACGCATGCCACCCACTCCATTGCCTCAGGACGACGGCGCGACGGTCACCGGAATGGTGCCGTCGCGTTTATTGAGCTTAATGAGAATTGGGGAGTTTGGGTAGCTTGGTTTTCGCGATGGGCTCGGCGCTATGGGCTATGAGCTAAGGCCTTTCAGGCAAGGCAGTTGACCCATAGCCCATAGCCCATAGCCCATAGCCTACTTCCCAGTCAGAATCTCCTCGAACAGCTTCAACACTCGCGGATCGTCGCTCTGGCCCAGCCAGAACAGCGCCTTCCGCCGGACTTTCGGGTCCTGGTTGCTCCGCGCCAGCCGGATCAGGACCGGGATCCCTTGTTCAGAGGGGAGTTGTGACAACGCGAACACCGCCTGGTCGCGGACCTCCCGGTCTTCCGCATCATCCTCCGCGAGCTCACTCAAGCCTTTGGTTGCGGCGTCGCCCGCTGCCTGGCTAAGCCAGAAGACCGCATTCTTGCGGGTGTCCCGGTACAGGCCGTCGTTCTTGGCCATGGCGAGGAGATCCGGCCACACGACCGCGCTGTCGGCGATGATCGCCGCGAAGATGGCCTTATCGGCGCGTCGTTCCCGCGCCGCTACCGCCAGGAGCGCTTTGGCCGCAGCGGGCGCCGCGACCTCACCGAGGTCCACGACGTCGCGATCTCCCGGGCTCCACTCGCCGCCCACGTACAGCCGTACCTTCGTGACGGCCCCTCCGTCTTTGACGAACGCGATCCGCGCCGGGCCCGGCTCGCAGGGCCGCTCGCGCCAGCTCCGGCTGCTGTAACGAGTCCCTCTGTCATCGAAGCTGATGAAGTTGTTCTCACCGCGCGTCCGGTCGCGAATGAAGGTCTCCCCGTCTCCGCAGATGCCCTCTTTGACGGAGTACGCCAGCCGCACCGTGCCGTCTTTCACGCCGAGAATCCGGTCGGCCAGCGCGGTCTGCGCCGGCGCCGTCGCGCACCCGACCAGCACTGCCACGGCACTCAGTCCTAGTATGCGCATCTATCCCTCCAATAGCCCATAGCCAATAGCCCATAGCCCATAGCCGCTGTTCAAGGCTTCTCCAACAGACTCGCCAGGAACTCCGGCACCCGCGGATCGTTCATCTGTCCCAGCCAGAAGATGGCCTTCTTCCTGAGCTCGCGGTCCGTCTCGGTCTTGGCGATCTGCATCAGCCGATCCACCGCCGCCTTCTCGCTGCGTTGCGAGTACACGAAGATGAGCTGTTCCTTCATCTCCCGGCTCGGCATCCGCTCGTACAGCGTGGCGAGCTCGCTCAGCGGGTAATCGCTCTGCCCCACCCAGAAGAGCGCCTTCTTGCGGAGCTCGATTTCGGCATTGACGTCGCCCGCGATCGATAACAGCCATTGCGAGCTCGCCCGGTCGTCGATTTGCGAGATCGAGAAGAGGATCTTCTCGCGCAACGCCTCGCTCTTGAGCTGGCCGTAAAGGGTCTTGAGAAAATCCAGCCGGTCAGGATCGTCGCCCTGGCCGATCCAGAAGATGGCCTTCTCCCGGAGGTCCTCCGAGGCGCCGCTGCGCAGCGCGAAGTCACGCAACGCCTGCCGCGCTTTCGGCGAGTCCTGCTGCGAGAGGGCGAAGATGGCCTTCTCCTGTAGTACCGGATCAGTCGCGCTCCGCAGGATCGAATCGAGCGCGCTCACTGCCGATGGCGAGTCCACCTGCGACAGCCAGAAGACCGCCTGCTCCCGCACTTCCCCGTCCGGATCGCTGCGTGCCGCCTCGAGCAGGATGCGCTCGGTTTCCGCGCCCTCGTGCTGCGAGACGATGAACATCGCCTTGCGCCGGAGGCAGACCGACTCCGCATCGCGTCGCGCCAGGACCTTCTTGAGAATGGGCAACGCCCGGTCCTCATCCATGTTTTGCAGGGCGTTGAGCGCCGCCGTCTGCACGTCGTCCTCGTCCCCGCAGCGGTCCCGGTTTCGGCTCTGCCGAGTGCGGACGATCGTGGACGCCGAGGGGGAGGCGGAGGCGGAAACTGTCGCGGCCGCGCTGGCCGTCGCGGCAATCACCGCGGCAGCCTCCTCGTTGCCGCCCTGCGCCAGCTGTCCCTGGATCCGGGTTGCCAGTGTCTCGGCATCACGCCGGGTGCTGGCGTTGGGCGCCTTCTGCTCCTGCAGCCGCAGGACGTCGAGCGCCTTGCGTAGCGCTTCGTCGCCCGAGCGCCGGCTCAGCGCATATGCCTGCCAATAGTAGGCGTCACCGGCGTAGCTCGAGCGCGGGTACTTGGTGTAGATCTGCGCGAAGAGATCGGCCGCCGTGCTGAAGCGCTCCCGATTGAGTGCCGCGCGCGCGTCGCGATAGAGCTGGTCGGCCGGATCCTGCTGCGCCCACGGTGTCGGGGGGGTATCAGCGATACCCTGGTCCCAATCCCAGGCCTGGATCCACTGGTCGCCCGCCCTCGAGAGCCTTGCCCCAGTTGCGGTGAGGGCTGCCTGAGCCCGAATCATCCTGCTGCGGGCCACCGTCAGCGTCGGGCCGAGCTGCGCCAGCGCGGGACGGGCCTGTGCCAGCGCAACGCTGGCTTGCCCGGTAGCAGCGGCAATCGTCGGAGCCAGCCAGCTCAGGTCCGGGATGTGGACGACGGTTCCCCGGGTACTGGCGACTTGCGCGGCGAGCGGCGCCGGCAAGCAACCCAGAAACAAGACGAGACTGCGGGTGATGCGCATCGGACGACTCCTTACATGCGAATGGCCGGAGCGGCTGGAATCGCGTTCCTCAGCCGGCTCCGGAGGTGACTTTGGGCAAGACCGTCGGCGATGAAGTCGAGCTCCTCGCTGCGGTCCTTGGGATTGAGCGTCGCGATCTGGATCAGCACGAGCTCGAGGTCCTCCAGCAGCTTGCGGGTTCCCGCGTCGGTCAGCCGCTTCGAGTCGAGCAGGAGACGCGTCGTGCTGAGCAGATCCTTTGCCTGGGCGGGGAAATCCTGCGCCGCCTGGCGCGTATCGAATTCCGTCAGAAAGGTCTCCACCTGGCCCAGGTGCTGCGCGGTGACCAGCTGTGCGGCGACCTGAGCCCGTTCGGTCCCCTCAGGCGCGGTGCCGGGCGTTGCGCTCAGGGTCGGAGCGGGCGTGGGGATGGCGGCGTTGCGGGGAACGCTCAGCCGTCCGATCGCCACACCCAGCGCGAGCAAGGCAGCAATCCCGATCCAGAAGGGCAGTCGGGCGGAGCGGCGGAGCGGCAGTACTCCGCTCCCCTCCTGCCGCGCCGCCGCACCGCCGTACCGCCGCACTGCCGCAATCCGCTCCCAGATCTCAGCCTTCGGTGTGGCCGGCGGCGCGTTGTACTGCTGCGCTGCGTCGCGCAGCAAGGCGTCAAGGCGGTCTTCTCGTTCGTCCATCATGAAGCCAGGTCTCCCGCATACGCGGCGAGTTCGCGCCGCAGTTTGGCTCGCGCTCGGCTGAGCTGTGCCTTTGAGGTTCCGTCCTGAATGCCGAGAGCGCTGCCGATCTCTTCGTGCGTAAAGCCCTCCACATCATGCATCAGAAACACGGTACGGTATCCTTCCGGGAGCGCGTCGATCGCAGCGCTGAGTTTCGCCTTGAGATCCGGATCGGCCTGTCGCGTCGTGGCGGCCATGGGCTCTGCATGCTCCAGTTCGACTTCCCGGCTCCTGAGCCGGCGCACCTTCCGCTGTCCGTTGTACACCACCGAGATCGCGATCGCCGTGATCCAGGTCGAGAGCGCCGATTCGCCCCGGAAGCTGGCGAGCCGCTCGAACGCTCGGACGAACGTGTCCTGGGTGTACTCCGCCGCGAGGTCCCCGTCGCCTACCATCCGGTAGACGAGCCGGTACACCCGATTCACGTTCGCGTCGTAGAGCTCGCGCTCCGCCTGCGGGTCGCCGGCAAGCACACGGGCGACGAGGTTCTTCTGTTCCACGCACTCCCCGGGCTCGCGAAGGTCGACCCTTATTCTGAGCCATGGGACAGCAGGGCGCCAGAAAAGGTTGCGTTTGAGCGACGAGCTGTGGGCCCCGGCTAGGAGCTAGGAGCTATGAGCTGGCGGTTCCCCAGGCGAATAGCCCAGGCCCTATCTCCCTAGCCCCCTAGCCTCCTAGCCTCCTAGCCTCCTAGCCTCCTAGCCTCCTAAGCCCTAGCCAATAGCCAATAGCCCATAACTAATTACTTTAATAACTGATTCACTTATTATTGCACCATGCCGCGCCGCCGCCCCCATAACCGCCTCGACATCATCGCCGATTCAGCAACTGAAGTCTTTATTCGACAGGGCTTTGCTGGCGCTGGCGTGGCCGAGATAGCTGCAGTTGCCCGCGTGGGGCCTGGCACCATTTATCTGTACGCTGCCAGCAAGGATGCGCTCTTTGACCTCGCGATTCGGCGGGCTCTCGAGGATCCCACCGTTTGGACCATGAAGCTTCCTCACCCGATCCCTGATCACGGGGCCGTAGCGGATGCCGTCTGGCGCTGTCTCCAGAATGCGGCTCATTTTCCTCAGCTCTGGCTCGCCGCCGATTCCCCGCCGCCTGGTGATATTCGAAGGGAAGTGGGCGGCATTGTGACCGAGCTCTACACTTGGCTGCACCGCTACCGCCGGGCGATCAAGTTGGCGGATCGCTGTGCCGGCGACTGGCCTGAGGTCGCTCAACTGTTTCAGCGCCGGTTTTGGCGCGGTGGGGTGCGGCGGGTGGCCGATTACCTCAGCCGGAGGATGCGCGAAGGGGTGCTTCCGGTCCGGCGCGACCCTTTGGCCGCCGCCCTGCTGTTGATTGAATCGCTGGCCTGGATGGCGGTCCATCGCCACTGGTCCTCGGAGGGCGCCGAGCTCGCGGAGGAGTCGAGCGCGGAGACCGCCCAACAAATGCTCCTCGCGGCGCTATTGGGGTGACTATGGAGACCTCCGCGGCGTTTCTGGCGCAGTCGCGTGAATACCTCACTGGGCACTACTTGCCGAAGCTCCGGGCGGCCGTCGAGATGCTCAGCGACGCGGACCTCTGGTGGCGACCCAACGAGGCATCGAACAGCGTCGGGAATCTGCTGCTCCACCTGGCCGGCAACATCCGCCAGTGGATCGTGAGTGGAGTGGGCGGCGCCCCCGATCAGCGGGACCGGGCCGCCGAGTTCGCTCGCCGTGAGCCCCTAACCCGCGCGGAGCTGCTTGCCGGGCTCACCGAGGCGATCTTGGAAGCGGACGCGGTCATCGCCCGCACCGCTCCCGGCGCCCTTGGCGACCACCGCCCCATTCAGGGCCGCGAGGTCACCGTGCTGCAGGCGATCTATCACGTCGTGGAGCACCTCGCGCTGCACGCCGGGCAGATCATCTATATCGCGAAGCTGCGCAGCGGGAAGGATCTGGGCTTCTATCGCCTGGAGGGCAAGATTGCGCGCCCCGCCTGGCCCGGTCACCCTACGACTGGTGGCGCGTGAGACAACGCCTCTAGAGGGTGGTTCCCGTTCGCCGTTCACGGTTCACGGTTCACGGTTCACGGTTCACTGTTCACGGTTCACTGTTCACGGCATCAGCGCCCTCCACTCGCCGCCGAGGTAAGCCAACAGCCCCGCGTACAGCTCGATCCCGTCCCACAGATTCCTGATGCGCAGATTCTCGTTCTCCGCGTGCTGGTCGTTGTCGTGATTCACGATCGGCACCATGATGAGCGGGCTGCCCAGCACCTCCTGGAATTGATAGAGCGGCAGGCTCCCGCCCAGCGGCGGCTCCACGATGATCCGCCTGCCGAGCGTCGCTTCCGCCGCGCGAATCACCGCGCGGGCCACCGGCAGGTCGAGCCCCGTGCTCATGGCGGGATAGCCGCCCTCTCCGCTCATCTTGATGATGCGCGCGTGCGCCCGCCGCGTAGCCGAATCCGGATCTTCGTGCACCACGTGATAGCCGCGTTGGACAAAGTGGGCCTCGAGCAGCGCGCGAATCCGCTCCGGCCGCTGGTCCGGCACCAGGCGAAAATCGAGATAGGCCGTGGCCTCCGGCACGATGACGTTGGCCGCCGCGCTGCCCGTCCGCCCGCCGGCGATCCCGCTCACATTGAGTCCGGGCCGCGAAACCTGCTCGGCGAGGAGTGCCCCGCCACCCTCGGTCCGGCCGAGTTGCAGCTCCCCTCTCAGCTGATCGTCCACCCGGGGCATGGCCGCAAGGGCTCTCTGCTGTTCCTCGCTGAATGGGCGCACGTCGTCGTAGAAGCGCTCGATCAGGGTCCGGCCTTCCTCGTCGCGCAGCGAAGCGATCAGGTGCGCGAGCATCACGTTCGGATTGGGGGCCCAGTTTCCGTAATGGCCACTGTGCAACGGGCGCACCGGGCCATACACCGTGAGCTGCACCCCCATCACCCCGCGGACCCCGAAAGACACCACGGGCTCGCGACTCTGGTGCACCGGTCCGTCGCCGAAAAGCCAGAGGTCCGCCTTGAGCGTCTCGGCGTGGCGCGTGAGCATGCTGCGCAGATGCCGGGAGCCCGCCTCTTCTTCCCCCTCGAGAAAAAACTTGAGATTGACGCTCGGCCGGATCGAGAGCGCGCGCAGTGCATCCAGCGCGGCAAGCATCGCGACGATCGGCGCTTTGTCATCGCTGGCGGAACGGGCATAAATCCGCCATTCGGGATCGAAGCGGCCCCCCGCGGCCGGGAAGGGAAGCTGCCGCGCAGTGGCACTGAGTGGTCCATCGCGGAGCACCGGGCTCCAGGGACGGCTCGCCCAGCGCCCGGTGTCGACCGGCTGCCCGTCGTAATGGGCGTAGAAGACCACGGTGCGTGTCGCACCCGGGCTCCTGAGCTCGCCATACACCGCGGGTGGCGACCCCGCCAGCTCCAGGAGCCGCGCGGACACCCCCCGCCGCTCCAGCATACCCACGAGATGAACCGCGTTGCGTCGGATGTTGACGGAGTCCGTCGCGAGATTCGGTAGCTCCAGGAGTCCGCTGAGCTCGCGGACGATCGCCGTCTCGTGCGCGCCGCGCCACGCGCCGACGCGGGCGCGCAGGGTGGTGTCGGCGGACTGGACCGTTGTAGTGAGCAGCGAGAACAAAAGGACGAGCATCGTGGAATCCGGCTTGGCGTAGGATCCGGAAGCAAGCGCGCGCCCCCGCCGGAGCGCAATAGGCCGACTCCGCGCTGCGTCGCTCCCCAGGTATCTTCGGCTTCAGCCCATAGCCCATAGCCCATAGCCCATAGCCCATAGCCCATAGCCTATAGCCCATGCCCCCAACCGAAGAATCCCTCGATCCCGCATCCTGGCCGGACTTCCGCGCCTACAGCCACCGCGTGCTCGATGAGCTGTTGGACTGGTTGAGCTCCCTGCGGGAACGCCCGGTGTGGCAGCCCGTTCCGGAAGAGGTACGCCAGGCCCTGGCCCAGCCCGTGCCGGTCGAAGGGCAGGGACTCGATGCGGCTTGGGCGGACTTTCGCAGCCAGGTGTTGCCCTACCCCTGGGGCAACGTGCATCCTCGTTTCTGGGGTTGGGTCAACGGTACCGGCACGCCGAGCGCCGCGCTCGCGGAGCTGGCCACGGCGGTCATCAATACCAATGCGGGGGGAGGGCATCAGGCTGCGCCCTACGTCGAGCGCCAGGTGATCGAGTGGTGCAAGGCGATGCTGGGTTTCCCCCTCGGCGCGAGCGGAGTCCTGGTGACCGGCGGCTCCGTGGCCAACCTCGTGGCCCTCGCGGCGGCGCGGGATGCCGCCGATCCCGAGATCGTCGAACAAGGCGTCACCTCCGGGGCCGCGCCGCTCGTCCTCTATGCCTCCACTGAGACGCACAATTCCGTGGACAAGGCGGTGAGGCTGCTTGGACTTGGCCAGCGGAGCCTCCGGAAGATCTCCGTTGCGGCCGATTTCACCATCGACCAGAGCGCGC
The DNA here is from genome assembly GCA_036002045.1 of Gemmatimonadales bacterium. Taxonomy (GTDB): domain Bacteria; phylum Gemmatimonadota; class Gemmatimonadetes; order Gemmatimonadales; family GWC2-71-9; genus JABFSM01. The sequence continues at coordinate 2,600 of DASYTT010000029.1, read as the reverse complement.
TCGAGCGCGCCATCGCGGAGGATCGCGACGCGGGCCGCCGGCCGTTCTGCGTCGTCGGCAATGCCGGTACCGTCAACACCGGTGCGATCGACGATCTCGAGGCGCTGGCCGCGCTCTGCGCTCGGGAGCGGCTCTGGTTTCATGTGGATGGCGCCTTCGGTGCACTGGCCGCGCTCTCCGGCAGACATCGCGCGCTGGTCGCGGCCCAGGCTCGCGCCGATTCGCTGGCCTTCGATCTCCATAAGTGGATGTACCTGCCGTACGACGTGGGATGCGTGTTGGTGAAGGATCCCGAAGCGCATCGCCGACCCTTCGCCACTCACGCGAGCTATCTGGCGCGACTGGAGCGCGGGGCCGCCCCCAACGATCACGACCCGGGATCGCTCGGCCCCGAGCTCTCCCGGGAGTTTCGCGGGCTCAAGGTGTGGCTGCTGCTCAAGGAACACGGCAGCGCGAAGTTCGCCCGGCTCATCGAGCAGAACGTTGCGCAGGCCAAATACCTGGCTGGGCTGGTGCATCGCCACTCAGAGCTCGAGCTGCTGGCGCCGGTACCCCTGAACATCGTCTGCCTGCGCTACTGCAAGGGCAAGCCGGAGCAGCTCGATGCGCTCAATCGCGAGCTGCTCATGCGGCTGCAGGAGCGCGGCATCGCGGTGCCTTCGGCCACCGTGCTGAACGACGAGTTCGCGATCCGGGTCGCCCTCACCAATCACCGAACCGTGCTGAGCGACCTGGAGCTGTTCGCGGAGAAGGTCGTGGAGCTCGGGCGAGAGCTGTCGGCAGCGTGAACGCTAGGGGATGGCCAGCTTGCCGATGCGCCCCTCGAGCCCCGCCGCCCAGCAGCGCTGCTTGGCGCAACTGACCGTGTTGTAGCCGGGGCCCGCTAGACGGGTCCAGCTGATTCCCGCATCGCGCGTGAGCGCGCTCCCGCCGGGCCCGACCGCGACGAATACGGAACCGCCGCCGTAGGCCACTCCGTACTGGACCCCGGCGAGTGCCGCGCTCGATCCGAGCCGCCAGCGCCTCCCGCTATCGTCGCTGAGCAGCAGGTTGTCCGCCGCTGCAGTGGGCCGCCGGTAATCGCCTCCCACCGCTACCGCGCGTCCCTGCCGCCCGATCGCGATGCCGAAAATCCCCTTCGCGGCGCTTCCGCTCGCCGGGGTGTCGAACGCTTCCCAACTCCTGCCCCGGTCGGCGGAATGCAGCACGCGCGCCCGCGTTGCTCCGCCCGTCCCGATCCAGACCTCGGAGCCTCCCCGCAGCGTGAGCGCGGTTCCGCTCGCCGCGAATGCCGCCTCGCCCGGCAGCATTGCGGGAAGCCGATCCGGCGGCACCGGTTTCCAGTGCGCGCCGCCGTCCTCCGTCGTGACGACGAGCAGCCGGCCCTCGATCGGATCGCTGAAGGCGATCCCGTGTCGCGTGTCCCAGAACGCCATCCCGTCGACGAAAACCCCCTGGGTCGCGTTCTCGTACTGCAGGGTCCAGCTCTTCCCGCCGTCTCCGGTGTAATAGATCCGCGCCAGCGACGCGCCCTCGAAGGCGGTTCCCGCGACCCAGGCCCTCCGCGCGTCGCGCGCGTGCACCGCGATCAGGAACAGGTTCGCCGCTCCCGGAATGGTGTCGGCGCGCCAGTGGGTTCCACCGTCGCTCGTGTGGCTGACGATTCCCCCTTTGCCCGCTGCCCAGACGACCCGGCGGTCGACGGCGTGGAGGCCGCGAAATTCCGTTCGCGTGTTACTCTCCCGGGCGGTCCACTGCTGGGCGGAGAGCATCGGCCAGGGGATTGCGAGCAGGCAGAGCAGTGAGCGTTCGAGCATCGCTGCGAAACTAGCGGGGCCCGTCGGCGCGGGCTACGTTACCCCTACTCCCTACTCCCTGTTCCCCAGCAATGGCCTCCGCTCCGTCGGACAAGTCGCGCGCCGTCGCACTCGCCCTCTGTATTCCGCTGGGCGTATTCGGCGCCCATCGCTTCTATGTCGGCAAGATCGGCACCGGGCTGTTGCAGCTCTGCACGCTCGGCGGCATGGGCCTCTGGTGGCTGTACGATCTGATCACCATTGCCAGCGGCGAATTCCGCGATGCCGACGGTCTGCGCGTGCGGCAATGGGACCCTGAGGATGCCGCGCTTGCCCACGGCGTGCCCCAGGAGCTGTTGGATGAGATCGAGTCGTTGCGTCATGAAGTCTCGGAGCTGGCAGAGCGCGTGGACTTCACCGAGCGCCTGCTGGCCGATCCCGCCCGCCGAAACGCTCCTCCTCCCCCCGCAGCGCGCTGATGTAACGAGCTTAACTCCCCTCTGTCCCTCTGCCGCACTACTTTTCGGGCCTCCTTTGCCGCATGGTGCCGTGCATGCGAGTTCTCAGCTTATGGATCGCCCTGGCCGCGGTCCCGCTCCACCGCGTGACCGCGCAACCGGAGCGCGAGGTGCTGGCGACCGTTCAACAGTTGTTCGACGGCATGCGCGTGCACGATACGGCCCGCATCCGGGCTGTGCTGCATCCTGAGGCCCGGCTGATCTCGTCCGGGATGAAGGATGGGGCGCCGACCGTGAGTGTCGAGAGCATGACAGGGTGGCTGACCGCGGTCGCGCGGGGCGTTGA
>DASYTT010000028.1:0-2631 GCA_036002045.1 Gemmatimonadales bacterium | reverse complement strand
CCGCGCCGGTCAGCAGCCAGCCCAGCACCGACTTCCCGTTGTAGAACAGCGCCCCGATCCCGATCAGGAGCGGCACCAGGGAGAGCCCGAAGGCGTTGTACCCGAAGAACGACCAGAACCCGCTGGTGACCGTGACCTGGTTCATCAGCAGGTAGCCGCCCCCGACCACCAGGGCCAGGCCGCCGAGGAACTCGCCCAGCCCACCCGGGGTGCCGCCGGGGCCGCGGGGGCGCGGGGGGGCCGCAGGTTGATCCGATGGTGTCGTCATCGCGCCTCTGGCTTCTGGGGTTTTCTCGCTTGAACCTCGTGCCGCCGGTGTTCCCCGGTGGAGGGGGAGTGTAAGGTACTCCAGGAAGATCGCGAGTGGGCTCCCAGCGCGCCCACGGCTCGAAGGTCTTGTCCATGGGTCAGGCCGCGACGCGACGGCGCGGCTGCGGTGTCGGCGAATCAAGATCGTCGGGAGAGGGGTTACGTGGCGCCCGACAGGCCGAATCACTCGATGAGCCGGCGGACTTCCTTATACGTATCGTTAGCGCCCCAGGCAGGCTCCATCGCCAGGAGAAACTTCCTGCAGAGTCGCGTATCGGCGCCACGCTGCCGTAGGAACTGGATGACATGACGATCGGCTTCGGTTGCGCCGGCATAAGAAGCGCGGATGACGACCCACAGCAGAGCAGGCCCGGCGAAGGTGTGCCTCGATGAGTCATATTCCGGCGGAAGTTCTGCGGCCTCGAAGGGCGGTGGCAGGTTGCTGCTGTAGTGCACGAAGATGCGCCTGTCGATCAGGGTAGCGTTGGGGTCATAGCCGGCCGCGAGAAACAATTCGAGCATCGGGACGGGATCGGGGAGGTTCGGCTGCAGGATGTAAAGGAGGGCCGCGGCTCCCACGTGGTCGGTCCGCGCGGTCATGCCTCCTGCCAGAAACAGCGGGACGGCTCGCGCATCACTCGTTACCAGCGCCTCGACGAATGCCGCGGTGGTCCAGGCGATCCCGAGGCTCGCCAACTCCGCGCGCGGATCAGCACTGGTTTTTCCCTTGACGTTGTTACCTGTATCAATCACCCGGCCGATGTCTTTGCGCGGATCAGCGCTGGTCTCCCGCTTCGCGCTGTCACCCTTCCCTACGACTCGGCGGATCTCTTTTCGCGGATCCGCGCTGGTCTCCCCCCTGGCGCTGTCACCCTTCTCAACCACCCCGCCGGTTTCTTCTTGGGCGGTCGCGACGGCCTGCCGGGAAGGGCCTTCTGCCGCGTTGCGTCCCGGCTGGAGCCACCGCCATGCCGCCAGCGACCCGGCGGCCAGCAGTACACCAGCCGCCGCGAGCGCGGCAATCCGCTGCCCGCGCGACAGGCGGCTGCGGAAGCGGCCGGGTGGCGTCGAGGTCCCGATCACCGACTCGAGCAGACGCAACACGTCGCGCGCCGACTGCGGGCGGCGCTCCGGCTCCTTCTCCAGGCATTGCATGACGAGTCGCCCGAGAACTGGCGGACACTGGGTACACCGCTCGCCGAGCGGCGGCGGCGCTTCGCTCAGATGCGCCGCAATGAGCTGGCGAGGCGGACGGTCTCCGAAGGGCGTCTGGCCCGCCAGGACCTCATAGGCGAGGCAGCCGAAAGAGTAGAGATCGGCGCGGTGATCGGCGCCGGCCTCGGCGGTGATCTGCTCCGGCGCCATGTAGGCCGGAGTGCCGAGCGAGGTGCCGGCCTGCGTCAACGTCGTGGCGACGTGGTGTTCGGCATTCTCCGCGCGCGCGGCGCTGATCGCCTTCGCGATGCCGAAGTCCGTGACCACGGCCGCTTCCCCGGCGAGCAACACGTTTTCGGGCTTGATGTCGCGATGTACGATGCCCTGCTCGTGCGCGTAGGAAAGCGCGCGGGCCACGTCGCGCAGCAGGCCGACGGCCTCCGGAATCCCGACCCGGTCACTCCGCACCAGCCGCTCGCGCAACGATGCGCCGCTGATGAACGGCATGGTGTAGAACGGGAGGCTGTCCGCTTCGCCGGCCGTAAACACCGGGACAACGTTGGGATGCTGCAGCGAGGCAGCGAGCCGGATCTCCCGCGCGAACCGTTGCACCGAGACGCCCGCCGCGAGCTCGGGCAACAGCACCTTGATCACGACGCGACGCCCCAGTGCGGTCTCCGTCGCCAGGTACACCCGCGACATGCCGCCGCCCCCGAGCTCGCGCTCGATGTGGTAACGGTCCGCCAGGGCCGCCTTCAGGTGGGCGAGCTGATCCATCACGGGCGCGTGCCGGCCTTGGCCTGGGATCCCGCCAAGTTACCGGCGGCTGCGGCGGGAGGCCAGAGGCCGGGAATGACCGGCGTCCGGCTGCTTCCGTACGAATCTTTTCAGGCGGAGAGCGCTGATGCGGTGATTTATGCGGTGTTGATGATCTTTGCCTTGATCGCTTGATACTCCGTGTCACTGATCAGCTTCGCATCAAGCATCTGCTGGGCTTGTTGCAGACGCTTCATCGAGTCCGTGCCTGCCGGACCGGTATCTACACGCTGTGCGGAAGGAGAGTTGGTAGAAACCTGCACTCCGCCATCATCGCCATGATCCACTGGGTCTCGAAGACCCGCCTTGGTCAGCTGCGAGGACGGCCGCTGCCCGGTATACCCGTCAGGC
>DASYTT010000027.1:0-3850 GCA_036002045.1 Gemmatimonadales bacterium | reverse complement strand
GAGGTGCTCCGAGAGCTGAACGGCGAGGCCGGAATCGCCACGCTCGATCGGGCGCGCCCCGATGTGGTCTGTCTGGCGATTCATCTGGCTGAACGAGCGCCCGAGCTGGTGCAACGGCTCGGCTCTCGCGAGGCCGCCGTGATCGGGTTCGGGGAGGGGGTGACTCCGGCGGTGGCTGCCCGCGTGATGAAGGCAGGCGCCGGGCGGATCGCCGATACAGCCGAAGACCCGGAGCTCCTGCTGATCCTGGCACGCCAGGCAGCGGCGGAGGGGCGCCGTCGCCGGGTGGCCGAAGCCATGGTCCGCGGCGGCGCGCCCCGCTTTGGCCTCGACACGCTGGGTGGGTCCGCCGGCATGCGACAGCTCGCCCACCAGATCGGACTGCTGGCGCAAAGCGAACGGACCACGCTGCTGCTCACCGGCGAGGCCGGGGCGGGAAAGGCATGGTCCGCCCGGCTGATCCACGATTTGAGCGCGCGCGCGGCGAAGCCCTTCCTCGAAGTGCGGCTGAGTGGCCAGCAGCCGGCCTATCTGGAGTCGCTCATCTTCGGGCACGAAAAAGGCGCCTTCATCGAAGCCAGCGAGCGGCGACGTGGTCTGCTCGAGCTGGCGGATGGCGGGACCCTGCTGCTGCGCGAAATCAGCGACCTTCCTGCCGAGCTTCAGCCCAAGCTGCTGCGCGCGCTCGAGACCAAGAGTTTCCGGAGACTCGCGGGCAGCCAGGACATTGGGGTCGATACCCGGCTGATGGTGAGTACCCGCCGCGACCTCGCGCCGGAAGTCGAGGCGGAGCGGTTCCGCCAGGACCTGTTCTACCGGCTCAGCGTCATGCCGCTCGCGCTGCCGCCGCTGCGGGAGCGCACCCCGGACGATCGGGCCGGCCTGATCGCCGTGATGCACGGCGCTACCCGGACCATTTACCCCGACGGCCCGCCGATCATCAGCTCCGATGCGCTGGGACGCTTGTTGGAGTATGCCTGGCCCGGCAACGTGCGGGAGCTGGAGCACGTCATCGAGCGGGCGATGCTGCTGGCGCGCGGACAGATCGCCATCAACGTGGAGCATCTGCCCGGAGAGTTCCGCGCCCGCCCGGGCATCGGCGACCGCCGCCACACCCCGATGAGCCTCGACGTGCTCGAGCATCAGCATATCGAGCGGACCCTGCGCTATCACGGCGGCAACCGCACGCGCGCCGCCAAGGAGCTGGGGATTTCGCGCGCCACGCTCATCAACAAGATCAAGCTGTACGCCATCGTTGATTAGCCGGTCATGTCCAATCCTTCGAAGCCTCCCGCTACCGACGCGATGGTGTGCCGTGCCTGCGGCCAGGAGGAGCGGGCCTCCGAAGGCTATCCCTGTCGGGGCTGCGGGACCTTCCTCTGCGTGATCTGCACCTTGCGCGGCATAACGCTCTGCCGGAAGTGCGCGGCGGAGAGCGGCACCGCGCCGATCCAGGCGTGAAGCGAAAGCTCGTCCTCTTCGATATCGACGGCACCCTCCTCCTGAGCGCCGGCGCCGGACGGCGCGCCATTCTTGCTGCGCTCGCCGAGCAGGTTTCCGACCTCACCGCGATGGAAGGGATCCGCTTCGACGGCAAGACCGATCCCCAGATCGTCCTGGAGCTGCTGGCTGCCGCAGGGGATGCATCTCCTCCCGACCCCAGGAGAGTCTCCGCGGTGCTGGACCGCTACGTCGCCCACCTCGAGCTGGAGCTGGCGATCCACGGTCATCGCTCCCGACTGATGCCCGGTATCCCCGCCCTGCTGGATGCGCTGGAGGCGGAGGCGGCAGTCGTGCTGGGATTGCTCACCGGCAACGTCGTCCCCGGCGCCCGGCTCAAGCTGCGGGCCGCTGGACTCGACCCGGACCGTTTCGTCGTCGGCGCCTACGGCTCGGATCACGCCCAGCGCGCTGAGCTGCCGCCGATCGCGGCCAGGCGCGCGGAGCCGCACTTCGGGCGGGTGCCGAGCGGAGCCGAAGTCGTGATTATCGGTGATACTCCCGCCGATGTGAGCTGCGGCGCCTGCATCGGAGCGCGCAGCGTCGCGGTGGCCACCGGCGGCTTCAGCGTAGCCGAGCTCGAGGCTGCGGGGGCGCATGCGGTGCTTCCCGATTTCTCCGACCTGCCGCGCGCGCGGGAGGCCATCCTATTCTAGAGCAAGAGCTCAAGGCCGTGCTCAAGCATCCCGCGGCGATGCGGCGGCGGCTGCTCGCCGCGGGAGCGCAGCCCGGATTTACCGGCCTCATGCTGGACCGCCGCTATGACCGGGATGGCACCTTGCTGGCGAAGGACGAGGTGCTCCGTCTCCGTGGCTTTCGCGAACCGGACGGGAGCGAGCGGTTTCACCTGGGGTGGAAGGGGCCCACGGCGGTCACTCCGGAGGGCTACAAGGCTCGCCATGAGCTGGAGTATGAGATCCGGGGCACCGTTCCGCCGGAGGCACTCCTCGAAGCGCTGGGCTTCCGGGAGAGCTATCGCATCGATCGCTACGTGGAATACTACCGGCTGGGCGACACCGCGGTGCGACTCGAGTGGTATCCGCGGATGGACAGCTTGATCGAGATCGAGGGTGATGCGGCCGGCATCGAAGCGGCGCTCCGCGCCACCGGACTGCCGCGCTCGGAGTTTCACGCCGATGCGCTGCCTGCCTTCGCCGCGCGTTATGCCGCACGCACCGGGCGGCCGGCATTGCTCGCGCTGGATCCGGCCTCGCGGGAGCCGCCTTCATGGGAATTGCGATGACCGCCGGCGCCCCGGAAAGCAGGCTGCCGGAGCTGGGCCCCATGCTCGGGAGGGCGGTGCTTCCTCCGGAGGAGAAGACACCGCTCGACGCGGCGCTCGAGGGAGTGCGGTTCGAGCTGCTCACCCTGCTTTTCGAGCGCGCCGATTCGGCACGACGCCTGTTTGCCTCCGGGGATGAAAGCGGCGCCCGTGCGGCCCTTGGCGGTGCAACCTGGCTCCCCCTCTGGGAGCGCGCCGTGGATAGCGCAACCCGCATCCTGCGGGAAGCAATCGAGCGCCAGGTCCGGGATGCAGCGGCGGTTTCCCGCTATCCCACCCAGCGGCTGGCGGCAGTCTTGCCTGATGCCGAGGAGGAACGGGTGCTCGCCGCTCGGCTTTCCGCGGCCGGCATCGGATTGGAAGAGGCCGTCGAGCGGCTCGATGCGGGTTCCCAGCTCTGGAACGAAGGACTCCGCCGCGTGACAGGAGAGCTCGAAGCCGCCTGGGAGCGGCTGCTGGCCACGGCGCACGCAGAAGTCCGGCACTGGAGTCATCGCGCGGCGGAGATCCACGCGTGGCGCCGGCCCTGGTGGCCACTCGTGCTCTTCGGCGCGGTCGTGCTCAGCCTGGCGTGCTGGCTCGGTCTCGTATTAGGCGGCTACCTCCCGGTGCCCGGTTGGCTGCGACCATTCACCAGCTGGGTCTGGAATCTCTGATGGCCGTCCTTGGCATTGGCATCGACCTGGTGGAAGTGAGCGAAGCGCAACGCCTCCTCGACCGCTGGGGCGAGCGACTGCTGAAGCGAGTGCTCACTGAACCGGAGCGCAGCTACATCCTCCGCTTCGCCCATCCCGCCAAACATCTGGCGGTCCGCCTCGCTGCGAAGGAGGCAGTGTACAAGGCGCTGCAAAGCATTCCGGGTGCGCGGGCAGTGAGCTGGCGCGACATCGAGGTCGAACGCAGCGAAGCGGGACGTCCCAGTATACGTCTGCATGGCGACGCGCTAGGTGCCGCGCAGCGGGCCGGCGTCGTTCGCATTTCCCTCTCGCTCTCACACACCGAACGAACCGCCGGCGCGGTCGCACTCGCGGAGGGCAGCTGAGGGGCTGCTGCAATTCCGAGTAAAAC
>DASYTT010000026.1:0-10443 GCA_036002045.1 Gemmatimonadales bacterium | reverse complement strand
CATGTCCGCCGCGCCACCGCCAGGCAGCCACGCGCAACTTATCCAGCAGGCCAAGGACTGGGTGGCGGCGCAGGGTGGCTCTTTCGTCGGAGATCCCGACTGCGGCTGCGTGCTCGACAGGGTGGAGGTCCGCTTTCACTCCGCCGTGACCATCGTCACGCCGAGGGTCACCAGCACCATCACCGGCGATGGAAACATCGACCTCAAGCTCGGGCCGGAGGCCTCCGCACCTACCTGGGATGTAGCCCTGGGCGTGCGCGGTGACAGCATGAAGGTCGCGTGGTCGGGGGTATCCATCTCGCAGCCGGCCGGCTGCCAAGGCAAAGTGATCGTCAAGGCGAGTCCGGCCACGCAATTCAAGGTCTGGCTCGGGATGTCCTACACGCCCGATCTGAAGCTCTCCCTCAAAATCGTTCCGGGCACCGACCTGCACCAGGTCATCAACCGGTGTCTCCTTCCGAACGGTAGATGGGTAGAGAGTACGATGAACGACCCGATATCGATCTTCGGGGGGGCCTGGATGGCACTGCACGGGCAGAGCGCGGCGGATCTCATGCTGAAGACCACCGCCGCGATGGACAACAAGCTCAAGGCGATGGATCCGAAGGCGATTCAGGCAATGGCGGAGGCGATGAAGAACAACCCGGACCCCGCCGCCGCTGCGGCGCAGATGAAAGCGCTGATGAATCAGCTGGTTCCAGGTGCGAGCCAGATCGCCGGCGCGGCCAAGAGCAACTTCAGCTTTGCGATCCCGGACAATTCCGGCTGCAGCCTGGGAACCGGAACGGCATTCCTGGCCCGTTGCGATTTCGATCGGACCATCACGGTTCCGGCGGGCGCCGGGCCATCCCAGACCATCACGGAACAGACGACCATCACGATCGGAAGACCAAAGCCATGACCCCCGAGTCGTCACGACTTTCCGTGACGAGTGGCCGTCTGCCGCTGGTAGACGCCGTGCGCGGCTTCGCCCTGTTCGGCGTCGTCGTCAGCAACGTCGCGGTCTTTGCAGGCACCGGTGCTGCGGCGGTTCCCGAATCGCCCCTGGAGCAGCGCGTAGGTCTGCTCGTGGCGTCTCTGATCACGGGCAAATTCCTCGCGCTCTTTGCGCTGCTCTTCGGCCTGAGCTTCGGACTCCACCTGCGACGTGGCGCGGAGCGCGACGAGCCCGTGGCGGCGCCATATCTGCGTCGCCTCGGCAGCCTCCTGCTCATCGGCATGGCGCACCGGGTCTTGTTCGGCGCCGATATCCTGATGACCTACGCCGTGCTCGGCGTCGTGTTGTTGGTCCTGCGCAATGCGTCGGATCGCGTTCTGCTGCTCGCAGCGGTGCTCAGTCTCGGGCTGCCGGAGCTCTGGCGCTCGCTGGCAGAATGGATCCATTACCAGCCGCCGCCACCCGTCATCAGCCGGGCGGATCGAATCCGCCTCGCCACGGAAGGCCCCTACCTCGAATTGGTCCGCGTCCGGCTCGTCATGCTGACCGGGTGGTGGAGGCAACTGCTGCCGGAACTGGATAATCTCGCGCTCTTTCTGCTGGGGCTCTGGACCGCGCGCCGAGGCCTGCTGGAGCGGCTGGCCGAAGAGCGGCTCCTGTTGCATGCCGCCTGCTGGGGCGGGCTGGTTTTCGCGATCGGCGGAAACCTGGCCCAAGTCGCCTTACGACCGGCGATCGCGAGTGGAGCAGGCTCCTGGGCGCAGGCCACATTCGGAATCGTGTGGAACGCGACCACTTTTGTGCAGGCCATTTTCTATGGCGCCGGCATCGCGCTGCTTTGGTCCTGGTCCGGCCGAGCCCGGCGGCTGCTCGCGTGGCTCGTTCCCGCCGGCCGGATGGCGCTGACGAACTATCTGGCCGTTTCGATTCTGGTGACGTCGATCGTCTCGTTCACCGGATACTACGGCCGTCTCACGCTTGCAGCGGCTGTCGGATTCGGCGTGCTGCTCTGGATTGCGGAGCTGGCGTGGAGTACCTGGTGGCTCCAGGAGCACCGGGTGGGCCCGGCGGAGTGGTTGTGGCGCACTCTGACGTTTGGGCGCCTGCAGCCCATGCGTATCCTGCGGACAAAAATCCAGCCTGCCTGATCGACCGAACAGCCTACCGCGCCGCGCGGGCTAGCCAGTCTCGTGCGGCCTGCCGGCGCGATTCGAATTGTGAATCGGCGCGCTCCCAGGCGCGCACCACTGCGCGGTAGTGCGCCGCGGCGCTGTCGCGTGAACCGGCTGCAGCAAAGGCCTGCGCCAGCAGCTCGTGCAGCTCGGTGCGGGTGAGGTAGAGGTTGGAGGCGTCGATGGCGCCACGCAGTGCCGGCTGTAACGCGGCTATCGCCTCAGCGTTTCTTCCCAGCGCGAGCAAGCTCCGAGCGAGCTCAAAGTTGATTCGGGTGAATCCCTCGGACCAGGAAATAATGGCACGCTGATAGGCGTCCACGGCCTCGGCATGGCGCCCTTGTTTCGCGAGGAGCAGGCCGCGGAGAAAGTGATGCAGGCGAGAGCTGCGGCCGAAGAGGCTGCGGCGCCCGATCACCTCGACACTGTCCGCGATTCTGCGAACCATTCCCGTATCACCAGCGGCCGCCCGGACCGTCCCCTCCAGGGTGAGATTCCAGGACACCCCGCGGGCCCGGTGTCCGGGCAGATCGCTCCGCTGGTTAGCCGCCACGAGCGCGGCATAGTCGGCAATTGCCGCTGCCCAACGACCGGATTCGAAGTCGACGGTGGCCTTCGCCTGCAGCAGGGAATCGTCCACCGGAAACGAGCGCTGCCGCAGCAGCTCCGTCGCCTCCCTCAGACGCCCCTGGTTTCGCAGAGCGATGACCCAGAGCCAGCGGGCGTCGAGGCGCGCGACTTGGCTGGGATCGTACAGCGCGGCCGCGGCTTCGCGGGCCACCCCATCGTAGTCGCCACGACGCACGAGGTGGTAAAGGCGCTGCGTCCGAAAATTATGGCGGCCGGGCTCGAGCGAGTCGGCCGTCCGGAGCTCGGCATCCACCTCGTTCCAGCGCTCCTGGCGTTCCAGGGCATCGATCAAGTTCATGTGGGGTACGGGGGAGCGGGGCTGCAAACGGATCCAACGGCGCCCGGTACGCTCGGATGCCGGGAGCGAGTCCCAGGCGATATAGACCTGCGACAGCCTCGAGAGGCCCTCGCAGGCTCGGCACGTTTCCGCGCCCATGAAGCCAGCAGTCGAGTCGATCGCGACCGCTCGGTTGAGTGCGATGACGGCTCCGGCGTAGTCCCCCAGCTGGCTCTTGATCCCGCCGAGCAGGAACTGGCCATTGGGATCGGCGGGAAACCGAATCGCCAGGGACTCGGCGAAAAAGACCGCGGCAGGGTCTTCCCAGGCGGAGCCGGCAGTTCCCAGGATCCAGAGCCGTTCGCGATCGGGGGCCCGCGGGGCGAGGCGGACGGCGAGCTGGAGGTATTTGGCGGGAGGTCCGGCGACCTCGCGCGAGCCACTGAGCCACGCATAGTATGCCGCGCTCGCAAAGTTGCTGTCTTCCTTCAGGGCCTCCAGCATCAGCCGATAGGCTCCCGCCCCGTCGTATTGGTAATAGGACCGCAGCCCTTCCTCGTAGAGGCGATATGCGAGTGGGGACGACGTGCTCAGCTCGGCGAAGGTTCCGGCCGGTAACGGCAAGGCGAAGTCGCCAGCGATCGCGGCGGTGGCACTGTCCACCAGCGCGAAGCGATCGAGCGCCCGGACCCGGTAGCCTTGCCGAACGACACCGGTCCGGAGGTCGATCCGCCGGAGCTCGAGCTGAAGTCCCCCTCCCGGTGCGTAGGAGAGCTCCCCCTCGAGGATCTGGCTCGCCTGGGCGCGCCGGGCCGCCTCGAGAAAGGCCCCGCGCGCCGTGTCGGATCCCGGGCGCATCAGCTCGAAGAGTCGCGAATTCGCCACGACCTGGAGGCCGCGCACCCGACCGAAACTGGTGGCGAGCATATCGGTCAGCACGCCGCTCTGGTCCGCGGTGTCACGCACGATGGCGTCGTGAATGCGCCCGACCGCCAGCAGCGGCAGTGACGCAGGATGGTTCGAGACCCGAATAGTGAGGTAGGTTGCGGCGATGCCGATCAGCACCGCCGCAGCGGCAAACCAGAGCCAGCGGCGCCGGCTAGCTACGACATGGAGGAGCTCGGGCTGCGCGAGCGGTTCGAGCGGTTTTCGCGCCGCCACCGAAGCAGGTTCCACCGAAGCAGGTTCTGCGGCCGAGGTCGGCGCCGGAGGTGCCGACCGCAGCTCTCGGCGGAGCTTCTCGGCGAAGCGGGTGACCTCGGGATCGGGCGGTGCATCCAGATCACGCCGCACCAGACCCTCGTGCTCGCGCGCGAACGCAAGAGCGCGTGCCCGGTCCCCGATTGCCGCGAGCGAAGTCATATAGCCGAGGGCGATGCGTCCGCTGAGCGGATCGAGCGAAGCCAACCGACGCCAGGCCACCTCGGCTCGAGACGGGTCACCTGTCTTCGCTGTCTCCTTGACGACCGCCTCCGCTGCGACCGTTACGGCTTTTGCGAGCCGCGTGCGCTCGTCCTCCTGCCAGCGCTCAAACTCAGGCGCTTCGGCGAGGAAGAACCCCTCCAGAAAGGGGCCGGTATATAAGTCGAGGGCGCGGCTGGGATCGCCCGCTGCAAGGGCGGAATGAAAGTCGCCGACATCACTCGAGGCCACCCGAGGATCGAGCTTGAGGTCGGTTCCACCCACCACAGGATCCCCGCCGAGATCGCGCCGCAGGCTATAGATGGTCTGCGAGAGGGAGTGCCGAGCCCGCTCTTGGTCGCTGTCCGGCCAAAGAATCCCCAGCAGCCGCTCGCGGGACATCCCGCGAGCTCCGGCTGCAGCCACGAGGGCCAGCAAGGCTAAACGCCGCGGGCGGGGCTCAGGAGGAGGAGCGCCCGGGTCCGGCTCGATCCATAGCCCGCCGAACGTCCGCAGTCGCAACGGTTTCCCTCAACTGATAGCTGGATGACGCCGGAGTGAACCCCACATGACGGGGGCGTCTTATCCTCGCCCGTCGATTCTAGCTCCCAGCCGCGAAGCTCGGCAAGCGAGGAGCGAAAATCTCAACCTTCATCAGGCCAGGATGATCCCATGCAGCCCTTATCGCTCCGCCTTCTTGTGGTGATTGCGATACTGAGCGCGCCGCTCGCGGCAGCGACCGCGCAGACAGCGGCTAAGCCGGCCAAGCCGGCCCAGGGCAGCGCAAAGAAGCCGGCCAGCAAAGCGACTTTAGTCGTGAAGAGACTGGTCGACTCGGCGGCCTCGACGGCGGCGGGGATCGCAGCGGATTCACTGCTCGGCGACAAGGGCCGGGTGGTAGCCGGCGCCCTCACGGGCACTGCCACCGGCGAGAGCTGTCCCGCCGGGACAGTCGCTCTCCCGATGAATGCCGCGGGGGCTGCGGCACGCGCAGGAGCGCAGGCCTCCGCCGGCGCGGCGCTTGTAGGTGCCGCGAAGCAGGCGCTCAAGAGCAAGGCGACTAGCACAGCCGCTCAAGTCGCCAGCGCAGCGCCCCCAGGAGCAGCCGCAGGCCTGATCTGTCAGCCGATGTCTGCAGGGGGAGTCATGCCTGGCGCGGCGGCAAATGGGATTCCCGGTGCAGCGGGCATGCACGCCCCTGGTGCAGCGACAGCACCGACCGGGATGCCCGGTGGACTGGGCATGATGGCCGCGGTCACGCCGGTCGGAATGGCGGTGGCGGCAGCACCCGTCGCGGGGCAGGCAGTGAAGGGGATCAAGGGAATGTTCGGCGGCAAGCCGATGGACAAAATCGCGGTGCTGCGCGAGCTCGGCAAAGGACGAGTCGAGCTCAAGGGCGTGAAGTTCATCGAAGGCACGGCGGAGCTCGAGCCCGGCTTCGAGCCGGTGTTCGCGGCGGTGGGGGAGGCGATCCCGCTCGCCGAGGGCACCTACATCCTCCATGTCGCGGCGGAGCAAGCTGGGAAGGACAGCCCTCCCGACACCGCGCTCGCGCGCAAGCGGCTGGAGAAAGTCTGGGCCGCGCTGCAAGTCAACGGTGTGTCGGACCAGCGAGTTATTGCCACCCCGACGCTCCCTCCAGAGCTGGCCGCCGGCAGGAAGCCCACCAAGCGCGGGGACGCGCGCGTCGAGCTGATCCGCCTCACCACCCAGCCATGAACTCGATGAGACTCCTTTCGCTGGTTGCCGGGCTGTTGCTCGCTCTGGGGCCCAAGCTGCTCCAGGCTCAGGAGGTCTGGCAGGCCGATGTGCGGATTCGGACGCTCGATATCACCCGCATCGACGCGAATCTCGTGGCCCGTGTCGTGGTTTACAGCGACAACGACGACGAGGCGCGAGCGGTGCACGTCGAGATCCTGCTGCCGGTGGGCGTGGGCGTAGTGCGCACCGCCCCGGGGTGTCAGGCCAGCGCGAGCCCGCCGGGGGTGAGCGCGCTCCGGGCGCGGGTAATGTGCGACCTCGGGACGTTGCCGGTGCGGGCGTCCCGCGAGGTGTTCGTGATGACGACGGTGCCTGCCGCGCCGAGTGCGAAGACGTTCGCGGTGTTTGCGCTGAGCGAGACGCCGGATCCCAGACCGGGGAACAACTATGCCGAGCGAACCCTGCCACAGTGACGGAGGCGGAACCGTGAGACGGCGTCTCTCCGGCTCGAGCTTGCTGTTGGGTTCAGCCCTCGCTCGGGTGTCGGGTCGCGATGGCAAATGCGGTTCGAGTGGGACCAGGTGCCGGGCGCACGCGCCTATCTGCTCAGCGGGCGGTGGACGGGCGAGGTGTCCTTGGCGGTGCGTTCAACTGACTACCGAGTCGTGCCGGGCAACGCGGTCTGCTGGGGAGCGCGTCACGTGGACTTCGACGGGGCGCTGCAGTCCGGCAGTCACTCATGCAGGTGGTCGCGCTATTCGGACCTGACGATCGCGGCGATTTCGAGAACGCGACGCGGCTCACATTCGACGTGCACTGAATTGGAACCCACATCTGACTGGCGGAGTGGCCCCATGCGTCGTCTTCGTGCGATTCTTCTCGGTCTCACTCTCGTTGGCGCCGGCGCGTGCGGAGACGCGGCGACGCGACCGTCTGCCCCCGAGCCCTCGTCGGGCGCGCCGAGCTTCACCATCAACGATGGCGCACACGGCGGGAGCCCGCGCCTGTACTTCCTCCCACCATTGGTTTCGCCCCCTAACTCCTCGGGGACGTTCGATCCGTCGGCGTTTGCGGTGGGCTCCGGTGACGAGCTGTACATTTGTCAGCTGGCGGGATCCACCTGCGGGAGCAGGGTGGTGACCTTCAGCGAAGACGACGTGCAGATGGATCCAGCCAGTGAAACGTATTCGGTCAACTGGCGCGCCAACCTGTCGGTGCTGTCGACATCGTTGACCTACCGGATCGTGGTCCAGGTGGGTGGCCAGGTGGTGGGCTACGCCGACCTCGTCTTTGTGGCCAATGGCGCGGCGAAAAAATATGTGGATCAGTCGCAGTTCATCGTCATCATCCTCGGCGGCACGACACCGGTTCACTTCCGGCTCGAAACCGGGGTGACACCGCCCGTCCAATACACGATTTCCGCGACGGCTGGCGCCGGAGGTACGGTCGTGGCATCCACGGCGGGAGGGCCGTGTGCCAGCAACAGCTGCGTGGTCGCGCAGGACGAGCAGGTGACGCTCACCGCGACACCAGATGCCGGCTACAGCTTCACCGCCTGGACCGGTACGAACTGCACCCCGTCCGGCAATAATCCGCTCACGCTGGTGAACGTGACCGCCGCTTGCACGGCGACGTTCGTCCAGTACACGATTTCCGCGACGGCCGGCCCCGGCGGTACGGTCGTGGCCTCGGCAGGAGGATTCTACTGCGCCTACAATATCTGCGGCGTCGGCCAGGACGTGGTGGTTGTGCTGTCGGCGATACCGGATGCCAACTACACCTTCTCCGGCTGGACCGGCACGAACTGCACCCCGTCGGGCGACAATTCTCTCCTGCTGTCGAATGTGAACGCCGCGTGCACGGCCACGTTCTCCGGTATCGTTCTCTCCTTCACCGCGACCGTGATCGGCGCCGGCAGCTGGTTCACCTGCGCGCTAAACCCGGCAGGCGCCGCGTACTGCTGGGGCGGCAATTACTCGGGTCAGCTGGGCGATGGAGACATCTTCAATCACAACACGCCACAGGCCGTCAGCGGCGGCCTTCTCTTCTCTGCGCTCGACGCGAACAATACGGCGACTTGTGCGCTCACCGTTGCCGGTGCCGCGTATTGCTGGGGCAACAACAACAATGATTGGCTCGGTATCAACACCGGGAATGCGCAACAGAGAACTCCCGCGCCGGTCGTCGGCGGTATTACCTTCGAAGTCATCTCGGTCGGCAAGTATCACAACTGCGGACTTACGGCTGCGGGAGCGGCCTACTGCTGGGGCTCGAACGGCGGCGGCAAGCTGGGTGACGGAACGACCACGGATCGGACTTCGCCGGTGGCCGTGCTTGGTGGCCACACCTTCACATCCATCACCACAGGCGGCGCCCACACCTGTGCCCTGACCGCCGCCGGCGTGGGCTACTGCTGGGGTGCAAACGTATTCGGCCCCCTGGGAGACGGCACCACGACGGCTCGCTCAATTCCTACGCTAATCAGCGGTGGCCTGACCTTCACTTCGATTTCCGCGGGGGATTATCACACCTGCGCGGTGGCGACCGGAGGAGCCGCGTACTGCTGGGGCGGAAACCAGACAGGCCAGCTCGGCAACGGAACCACGACGGAGCAGCACGTGCCGACGCTCGTGACCGGCGGAAACGCCTTTGCCTCCATTGACGCCTCTCTGCAGCATACCTGTGCCATCACGACAACTGGTGCGGCGTACTGCTGGGGCGACAACGTCTGGGGGAATTTGGGTGACGGCACGACGACCAACAGTCCATCCCCCGTGGCCGTCAGCGGAGGCTTGGTCTTCAGCGAGATCAGCACCGGCTACTACCACACCTGTGGGATCACTGCGTCAGCGGCTTACTGCTGGGGTCAGAACAATCTGTACGGGCAGGTCGGCGATGGCACCTTCACGAATCGGAACGTGCCGACGCTGGTCGTGCCATAGGACAGTGGGCAGTGGGCAGTAGGCAGTGGGCTCTCAGCTCTTAGCTCTCGACAGTGGCGGAGAGCTGAGGGCTCAGAGCTGAGAGCTGAGAGCTCCAAGCCGAGCGCCCGGAGTTGCGCCGGCTCCGCGGGCAGCAAGAAGCCGTGCTGGAGCGTCTGGCCCGCCTGGAGGAGGCATCCGAGGCCGTGGGTCCGGCATCACTGAAGCGGAGCACCCCGTGAGAACTGCGTCCTCGCCGAGCTGGATCTCAACGCCGCTGGCCGTCACACGAGTCACCGCTGGGGGAATTCCGATCCTCCGCTCGCTCGATCGTTAGGGACCTGCATGAGGCCATCCGGGCCTTTTGCCAATAGGAAAGGATCCGCTTGCTATGGGCACACTGATCGGACTCAGCATTCTTGCCATCCTGCCTGCACCGCTGGCTGCGCATCGGCTGAGCCTCTCCCCCGAAATCGGATTCTATGTCCCCACCGAGAAGCTCACGCAGCTCTCCTCGGGCAGTGATTCCTCCGAGCTCGAGGCCGGCTTCGCGTTCGGCGCGAGGGTCGGAATCTGGTTCAGCCGTCGTCTCGGCGTCCAGGTGAGCGGCTCGTAGTCCCGAGCACCTACAAACTCAGCAGTGGCAGCACCATCACCAAACAGAGCGCCAAGCTCTTTCTCGGCAGCGGCCAAGTCGTGCTCTTCCTGCTCCCGCGGACCAGTTTCTTTACGCTGTTTCTCAATGGTGGCGTCGGGGTAATCAGTCACGGGGGAGTGGCATTCACCGGGGCGTCGGACAAGAACGACCTGAGTGGCGTATTTGGTGGCGGCGCTGCCATCCAGCTCGGCGGCCTGGCGCTGACCGCGGGGGCGGAGCTGTTCAACTATTCGTCCACTGCGCTGTCGACCCAAACGGGTGAAGCGCAGAAACAGCGGGACATCCACCTGAAGCTGGGCTTCGGGATTCCATTTGGTGGGAGCTGAAGGGCAGTACGTGCAGCACTAGGTCCAGCGCTCTGAAGCTCGTCGGTCTCCTTACAGCGTTGGGCGAGTGTCGCAGAAGGTAGCGCCCGGTTCGTGAGCGATAGGTATCGATACGGGTCCGGTCCGAAAGGAAGGTTATGCGAACCCTCCGCCGATATCAGCTCGGATTCTGTGTCTCCCTGTCGGTCGCGGCAGCCGGCGTGGTATACGCACGGCAAGCGCCCGCATCGCAGTTGCTTCCGTGGGCCGGGTGGGCTCGCTGTCAGGTGAACGTGCAGGGTCCGGGCTATTCCGACCAGCAGACGCATACCTGGATCGTGACGGGCGGCTCGCCAAGAGTGGAAGGGGCGTTCCGGATCTTCCCGGCTACCTGGAATGTGGTTGGCGCCGGATCCCTCCAGAAGACCACAGCGACCAGCA
>DASYTT010000025.1:0-39331 GCA_036002045.1 Gemmatimonadales bacterium | reverse complement strand
GCGCGCCGTCCCGCAGCACGAAGACGAGCGTCCCGAACGCTTCGTTTTCATAGGAGCCCGCAAATTCCTCCAGCGGGCGGCCGAGCGGCCTCTGCCGCGTCCGGCGCACCGAGTCGGTGGCTGCGGAGCGGGCCCGGAACGGCCCCGCCTGGCTCAGTACGCCGTTGACTCGCGCGGCGGCCGTATCCCGCGCGTAGGGTCGGCCCGCGTCGAGGTCGTACACCAGCGCGGCGATGATGTCGGAGACCGGGTTGCCGCCCACACCGTTCGCCTGCGCTATCACGCCGATGCGACGGCCCGGCAGCATCGAGAGGTGGGAGCGGATCGTGCTGTAGCCGCCGAACCGGCTCACCATCGGCTCGCCGAGGTAATTGCCCAGGTCCCAGCCTGCGCCCCAGCCCTCCCGCACGAAGACTGCCCACCGCTTGCTCTGCTCCACCGTGTGCCGCGCGATCAGCCGGCGGCTCAGCGCGACGGCTTCCTTCGGAAATACCTGTTTCCCGTCGATCTTGCCGCTGTCCATCTGTACGATGGCCCAGCGCGCCAGGTCGCGCAGCGTCGCCACGTGCCCGCCCGCCGAGTTCATCGTCGCGTCGGTCTTCTCGAACGGGCGGGAGACGAAACTGTCACCCGGCCCGAAGTCGTGCGGCTTGGCGATGCGACGCGGGTCGAGCCCCGAGACCCGCGCGTACGTCTCCCTCAGGCCGGCTGGCCGGTAGACCGCGCTGTCGAGGAAGCGGCGCCACCCTTCCGGTTGAAGCCGGTCGATGACCATCGCGGCGACGTTGTAGCCAAAGTTGCTGTAGACCAGATCCGTGTCGTTGCGCGGCACGGCAAAGCGGATCAGCTCGGGCCAGCGCGCCTCCGGGATCGCGCCGGTGAACGCCGCGCTCTGGACCACCGCGTTGTCGTTGAGGTGATGGGTATGCGAGAGAAACTGGGCCAGCGTGAGGCGCGAGGGATCGATCCCCTCCGGCCAGCGCACGCCCGGCAGCAGCGTCGCGATCGGCGCGTCGAGTTTGAGGCGGCCCTGCTGCGCGAGCAGCGAGATGCCGAAGCCGGTGTAGGACTTGCTCGTCGAGGCCACGTACCAGAGCGTGCGCTCATCGGCGGGGATGCGCTGGCTGGCGTCGGCCCAGCCCCAGGCCTTGGTATAGATGGTCCGCCCGTCTCGCGCGATGGCCACGCCGAGGCCAGGGGTCAGCCCGCTGGCCATGACGCGCGCGACGAGGGAGTCCACCGCACGGGTGATCTCGCGGTCGGTAGCGCGGGGCGCTTGCCCGGCGACGGGAGCGCTGCCGAGCAGGGCGGCGGCTGCGGCGAGGGTCAGAGCAAGCTCATTTTTCATCGGGATCGTTTCGCTACGAGGAGAAGGCCCGGCCGGTTTCAGGTTCGGTCAACCGTCCCCGCTTGACACGATTCAAATAGTCCTATATAGTTTAGTCATGAACGATATCTCGTCCCTCGAGGCTTCCACGTCGTCCCCGGTCAGCACCGCGGATGCGGGGATTCCCCTGATCTTCCGGATTCTGGGGGCGGCGCGGGAGCTGCAAACCCGCCTGGAGAGCGCGCTGGACGAGATCGGCCTTTCGACCGGCAAGGTCGGGGTCCTCAAGACCCTGGCCCAGGCTGGTGAGCCGTTGCCGCTCAGTGAGCTCGCCGAATGCAGCAAATGCGTCCGCTCGAATGTCACCCAACTGGTCGATCGCCTGGAGGCGGATGGCCTGGTTCGCCGAGTCGATGATCCGGATGACCGTCGCGTCACCCGAGCTTCGCTCACTCACGAGGGGAGAAAGGCCTTCATCCAGGCGAAGAAGGTGATCAGCCTGCAAGAGCGGGAGATCTTCCGGGTCTTGAGCGACGAGGAGGCGGCGGCGCTGGTCCGCGTCCTCGAGCAACTGACGTCGTAGGCGCGTCGGTCTTTTTTTTTGAGGATATAGTTCAGTAATAGATTATCTAGCAATCTATGATCTAGTGATGCAGGTCCGAGCACCGCTCGGCGGGACGTGGCCGATCCACGTGACCATCTAGCTGGAGAGGAAGCTCAGCTCATGTCGTTCTCACGCAGTGCACTGGGAGCCCTGGTTCTCGCTCTGGGGACTGCAGCGTCGGCGGGTGCGCAGGATCACGCGGTTCGGCTCCTCGCCAGAGGAGGCGGGTATAACGGACTCACCAACCTCGACGACGCCGGCACCTCCGACTTCAAGAAGGTCGGCTACAGCCTCGGCGGCGGAGTCGGTGTCCAGGCCAACCGCTACCTCACGCTCCGCGGCGATTTCAACTTCGGCCGCAACGAGCTGCGCACCAATTCGGTGGCGACCGGCGTCCGCACCAACCGCTTCTTCTACGACGCGGCGGTCCAGCTGCAGTACCCGACCAAAAGCGGCATCGAGCCGTACCTCTTCGTGGGCGGCGGAGCCGTGACGCTCCACCAAGTCGGCACCTCGGGCCAGAACAAGACCAGGGCGGCCGGAACCTTTGGCCTCGGGCTCAACTATCAGATCCCGGGCAGCCCCTTCGGAATCTTCGCCGAAGGCAAGAGCTGGCTCTACAAGCTGGACAATATGAGCGGCGCCCTGGCCGGGTTCGACAAGACCCAGCTCGACGTCGCCTGGAGCGGTGGCATTTCGTACCGCTTGCCCTGGTAACCCGCACCAAACGGAAACGCCATGACCGTCAAAGCCGCAATCATCGAGGGGAGCGGGTTAGGCATCACCCTGCTTCCTGTTCTCGCCGCCGTGGCCCTCCTGGCCGGCTGCGCCGACTCGCCACCCCCGCCCCCACCTCCTCCGGCCGTCACGGTCGCCGAGGTCCCCACCCGGGAAATCACCGAGTGGGATGAGGTGAGCGGGCGCTTCGAGGCGGTGGACGCGGTCGAGATCCGCCCGCGGGTCTCCGGGTACCTTCGCCGCGTCGCCTTCGCCGAAGGCAAGGAAGTCCGGAAGGGCGACGTGCTCTTCGAGATCGATCCCCGGCCCTACCAAGCCGACTTGGCGCGGGCCGAGGCGGCGCTCGATCAGGCGCGGAGTGGCGCCGAGCTCGCGGCCCGCGACGTGGAGCGCGCCCGCCGGCTGGTAGAGGTCAAAGCAATCTCGCGCGAAGAATTCGACGGCCGGGTGAGCGCCGCGACGCAGGGGACCGCGTCGGTGCGCGGGGCCGAGGCGATGGTCGCGACCGCGCGGCTCAATCTCGAGTGGACCCGGGTCCGCTCGCCCATCAATGGCCGGGTAGGCCGTGCCGAGGTGACCGAGGGCAATCTGGTGCAGGCAGGACCGCCGTCGGCGACTCTGCTCACCACGGTCGTCTCGCTGGATCCGATCTACGTGAGCTTCGAGACCGACGAGGCCACCTACCTCAAGTACAGCGCCCTCGCCCGGGCCGGCACGCGACCCAGCTCCCGTGATGCGCGCAGTCCCATTTCGCTCGGCCTGGCCAGCGAGGACGGCAACTTCCCGCACACCGGGTACATCGACTTCGTCGATAATCAGCTCAACCCGCAAACCGGCACCATCCGGACCCGCGCGGTGTTCTCCAACAAGGAGCGGCTGTTCACCCCGGGGCTGTTCGCCCGGCTCAAGCTGGCTGGAAGCGGGCGCTATTCGGCGACGCTGGTGCTCGACCGCGCGATCGGCACCGATCAGGACAAGAAATTCGTGCTGGTGGTCAAGCCGGACAGCACAGTCGACTACCGCCCGATTCAGATCGGACGATTGGTGGACGGGTTCAGGGTGGTGTTGTCAGGCCTCGACCCCGGCGAGCGAATCGTGATCAACGGGCTGCAGCGGGTCCGGCCCGGCATGAAAACCACCCCGACGCTCGCCGCCATGCAGGCGGACCCGGGCACCGTGACCGCGAGGCGCTGAGCGATGCGATTCTCCCGCTTCTTCATCGACCGGCCGATTTTCGCGGCCGTGCTGTCCATCGTGATCTTCCTGGCCGGCGCGATCGCGATGTTCGCGCTGCCGGTGAGCGAATATCCCGAGGTGGTTCCGCCGTCGATCGTGGTGACCGCCGTCTATCCAGGGGCTAACCCGCGGGCGCTCTCGGCCGCGGTGGCGACGCCGCTGGAGGAGCAGATCAACGGCGTCGAGAACATGCTCTACATGTCGTCCCAGGCGACCTCCGACGGCGTGCTCACCCTCACCGTGACCTTCCGGGTCGGCACCGATCCCGATCTGGCGCAGGTGCAGGTGCAGAACCGGGTGAGCCAGGCGCTGCCCCGTTTGCCGGAAGAAGTCCGCCAGCTCGGGGTGACCACGATCAAGAGCTCGCCCGACCTGGCGATGGTGGTGCATCTGGTCTCGCCCGACAAACGCTACGACATGCTCTACCTCCGCAACTACGCGGTCTT
The DNA here is from genome assembly GCA_036002045.1 of Gemmatimonadales bacterium. Classification (GTDB taxonomy): domain Bacteria; phylum Gemmatimonadota; class Gemmatimonadetes; order Gemmatimonadales; family GWC2-71-9; genus JABFSM01. The sequence continues at coordinate 34,980 of DASYTT010000025.1, read as the reverse complement.
GCAGGTGAAGGACGCGCTCGCCCGGATTCCCGGCGTCGGCCAGGTGCGCCTCTTCGGCGCCGGCGATTATGCGATGCGGGTATGGCTCGATCCTCAGAAGGTGGCAGCGCGGGGCCTCTCGGCGGGAGATGTGGTCAACGCGATCCGAGAGCAGAATGTGCAGGTGGCGGCCGGCGTCGTCGGCGCACCGCCGATGCCGGAGCAGGTCGCCTACCAGCTGACGGTAAATGCGCGCGGCCGTCTGGTGGACGAGGCAGAGTTTGGCGAGATCATCATCAAGACTGGTTCGGACGGACAGCTCACCCGGCTGCGTGACGTGGCCCGGATCGAGCTGGCCGCCGGCGGGTACTCGCTGCGCTCCCTGCTGGATAATCAGGACGCCGTGGCCATTCCGATCTTCCAAGCCCCCGGCTCCAACGCACTGCAGCTCTCCAGCTCGGTACGGCAAACGATGAAAGAGCTGAGCGCCGGATTTCCCCAGGGTGTGGAGTACCGGATTGTGTACGATCCCACGATGAACGTGCGCGACGGAATCCGGGAAGTGGTGAAGACCTTACTCGAGGCGGTGCTGCTGGTCGTGATCGTGGTGGTGCTCTTTCTCCAGACCTGGCGAGCCTCGGTGATTCCGCTGGTGGCGGTGCCGGTGTCCATCGTCGGCACCTTCGCGATTCTACTGGCCTTCGGATTCTCGATCAACACGCTCTCGCTGTTCGGGCTGGTGCTGGCGATCGGCATTGTGGTGGACGACGCGATCGTGGTGGTGGAGAACGTGCAGCGCAGCATCGAAGCCGGCCTCTCGCCGAAGGAAGCCTCCTACAAGGCGATGGAAGAGGTGAGCCGGCCCATTATCGCGATCACCCTGGTGCTCTGCGCGGTGTTCGTGCCGGTCGCGTTTCTGAGCGGCCTCACCGGCGAGTTCTACCGCCAGTTTGCGCTGACGATCGCGTTCTCGACCGTCATCTCGGCGCTGAATTCGCTCACCCTGTCCCCGGCATTGAGCGCGATCCTCCTACGCCCCAAGGGCGCGGCGCCGGATCGGCCCAGCTTGCTGCTCAATCGGCTGTTGGGCTGGGTGTTCCGGCCGTTCAACCGGGCATTTGCCTGGGGCTCGGCCCGCTACGGTGCGGCGGTGAGCGGCGCGATCCGGAAGAGCGCCTTCGCGCTGGCCGTCTACGCCGGGCTCCTCCTGCTCACCGTCTTCGGCTTCGCCAAAGTGCCCCGCGGCTTCGTGCCGACCCAGGACAAGCAATACCTGGTGGCGTTCGCCCAGCTTCCCGACGCGGCCACGCTCGATCGCACGGAGGCGGTGATCCGGAAGATGAGCGCCATCGGCCTGCAACAGCCCGGTGTGGCACGAGCGATTCAGTTCCCGGGTCTCTCCATCAACGGGTTTGTGAACTCTCCCAACGCCGGCATCATATTCTTCGGGCTGGAGCCGTTCGACGAGCGGAAGTCGAAGCAGGAAGGAAGCCTCGCGATCGCCGGGGCGCTCAATCAGAAGTTCGCATCGCTACAGGAAGCCTTCGTCGCGGTCTTTCCTCCGCCGCCGGTTCAGGGACTAGGCACCGTCGGCGGCTTCAAGCTGGAGCTGGAGGATCGTGGCGGGTTAGGGGAGGCCGAGCTGTCTCGGGCCACCCAGGCCCTGCTCGGGCGGGCCTGGCAGACGCCGGAGCTCGCGGGGGTCTTTACCGGCTTCCAGGTCAACGTCCCCCAGCTCGACGCGGTGGTGGATCGCGAGCGGGTCAAGCGAGAGGGCATCTCCTTCACCGATCTGTTTCAGACCATGCAGATCTACCTCGGCTCGGTCTATGCCAACGACTTCAACAAATTCGGTCGCACCTACCGGGTGATCGTGCAGGCGGATGCCCCCTATCGCGCCACCGCCGAAAACGTTGCGCAGCTCAAGGTGCGCAACGCGCAGGGGGAGATGGTGCCGCTGGGCTCCGTCGTCCAGGTGAAGGAATCCTTCGGCCCCGACCGCGGGCTCCGCTACAACGGGTATCCTGCGGCGGACATCAGTGGCGGTCCCGCGCCGGGCATCAGCTCAGGTCAGGCGCAAGAGGCCATGGAGCGGCTGGCGGCGGAGACTCTACCGAACGGTATCGGCTTCGAGTGGACCGAGCTCACCTATCAGCAGATCCTCGCGGGCAATACGGCCGCGTTCATCTTCCCGCTCTGCGTGATCCTGGTGCTGCTGGTGCTCGCGGCGCTGTACGAGAGCTGGACGCTGCCGCTGGCGGTGATTCTGATCGTGCCGATGAGTCTCCTCTGCGCGATCGCCGGGGTGTGGCTCACCAAGGGCGACAACAACGTCTTCAGCCAGATCGGCTTCCTGGTGCTGATCGCGCTCGCATGCAAGAACGCGATCCTGATCGTGGAGTTCGCGCGCGAGCTGCATTTGCGCGGCCGCTCGCGGGTCGAGGCCGCGGTGCAGGCCGCGGGCATCCGGTTGCGGCCCATCCTGATGACCTCCTTCGCGTTCATCATGGGGGTGCTGCCGTTGGTCTTCTCGAGCGGCGCCGGCGCGGAGATGCGGCATGCCATGGGCGTCGCGGTGTTCTCCGGCATGCTCGGCGTCACCTTCTTCGGACTCGTGCTCACCCCAGTGTTCTACGTGGTGATCCAGAGCCTGGTCGAGCGACGGCGGCCGGCTACCGCCAGCGTGAGCGCCACGGTTCCCGCGGAGGGGGTCGCTCATGCTTAGCGCAACTCGGCTGCTGCTGATGCTGCTCGCCACTACGCAAGACACGACGCCTTCGCGGCCCGCCGAGCTGGTGTTCTGGCGTCAGCTTGGAGATACCACGCTTGACCGGCTCATGACCGAAGGCTTGCGCGCCAATCAGGATGTGCGAGCCGCCGAGGCCAGAGTGCGGGGAGCCCGCGCGGCCCGGCTCGGCGCTGTGCTAGATCTGGCACCGACGGTCACCGCGGGCGGCGGGTTCGTACGACAACGCTTACCCCGCGCTGCGTTTCCGTCGGGAAGTGTTACGGGTTCGTTGCCAGACCAGAGTATCTGGGACGGAGGCTTCGATGCTTCCTGGGAGCTGGATTTCTTCGGCCGGCTGCGTCATGGAGTCAAAGCTGCCGGTGAGTTTGCCAGCGCGGCTCGGGCGGAGTTGCGGGACGTGCAGGTGTCGCTGCTCGCCGAGCTCGCGCGGGGCTACTTTGAGCTGCGGGGCGGGGAAGGCCTGCTCGCGGTGGCGCGCCGGAACGCCGAGAATCAGCGTAACACGCTCGAGGTCACCCGGCAGCGCCTCGAGGCGGGTCGCGGTACCGCGTTCGACACGGAACGGGCTCAGGCGCAGCTCAGCTTCACGCTCGCATCGATTCCCGCACTCGAGGCCGCGGTGGCCTCGGCCCGGTATCGCGTCGCCGTGCTGGTGGGGCGCTCACCAGCATCGCTCGTCCTCCCCTCGGGCGACAGCACCGCCCTGCCGGCGCTGCCGGCCTTCGAGACGGTGAGTAACCCGGATTCCGTGATTTCCGCGCGGCCCGACGTGCTGGCGGCGGAACGCCGGGTCGCGGCGGAGCGCGCGCTCGTGGGAGCGGCCAAGGCCGATTACCTCCCGCGGATCTCCCTCGGTGGTAGCGCGGGGTTCAGCTCCAACACGCTCGATTCCTTCGGGAAGAATGGGACGTTTCGCTACGCGGTGGGTCCGGGCATCAGTTGGCCCCTGCTCAATCTGGGCCGGGTGAAGGCGGGAGTGGACGCCTCGCAGGCGCGGTCGGACGAAGCGGCCGCCCAATTTGCGCAGACCATGCTGCTGGCGCGGGAGGACCTGGAAAATGCCTTGGTGCGTTACCGATCCGCGCGCGAGCGGGTGACTCGGGTTGAGGAGGCGGCCGCGTCGAGCCGGCGCGCAGCCGAGCTAGCGCGGCTGCGCTTCTCCGATGGAGTGGCGGACTTCTTACAGGTGCTCGACGCAGAAAGGACACAGCTCGACGCGGAGAGCCAGCTCGCGCAAGGGCGCACCGCCGCGGCGACGGCGTATGCGGCGCTCTACAAGGCGCTGGGAGGGGTCTGGTCGGCGTCGCCCCGGCGTTAAGGGGTCAGCTCGCTTAGCCGCCCCGCACCGGCATCACGAACTCGTCGACCAGCACCATGCTGACGTTTGCGGTAGAACGTTGCCGGATCCGCTTGGCTTCCTGATAGGCGGGGTCACTGTAGAGACCGAGCGCCGCCTCCTTCGAGGGGAAGCGGATGATCGCATTCATGGTGCGCGCCATTCCCTCCACCAGGAGGGCGGAGGTATCTGAGGCCAGGATCTCTCCGCCATACTTCGGCAGCAGCGAGAAAACGATCGGCGGATACTTCTGGAACTCAGCCGGATCAGTGATGTCGTAGCACCCGATGTAATAGGCAGTCATGGTTTCCTCTCCGGCATCCCTAGCGCGCCTGGGGAAGCTCGAACCGCTCTATGATCTGCGTCGCGACCTGCTCCGGGCTCTGCCGGGTGTTGTCGAGCTTAAGGTGCTGGTCGGGGTAGAAGAAGTCGCCGCTGGAATTGAGCTTGAACGTGGCGTCGTGCTCCAGCAGCAGCTCCCGCGAGCGGCCGAGGTCCCGCTTGGGGTGCTTCTCGGAGAGCCGGAGTGGCGTGACGTTCCTGCGAAGTCGCTCCTCCTGCGTGGCGAACAGCTCCACGTAGCCGACTCCGGCACCGCGGCTGGTGAAGCTGCTCACCCATTCGTCCACCTCGGCTTTGTCGCGGGGATCATCCAGCGCCCACACATAGGTGAAGATCAGGCCGGGCAGGTCGCTGGCGGCCACCTCCTCGATAAGCTCTGTCCGAAAGAGCTTGACCAGCCGTTTGAAGGGCGGCGTGCCGAACGGAAAGAAGCGCAACGCGAGGTCCACGGTCAGGTGATTGTGGAAGAGCCGCAGGCCGGTCAGGCGTTGGAGCTCCAGGCCGACGGTCATCTTTCCGACGGCTGCCGGGCCGAAAATCACGATGAGTCGCGTCACTGCACCTGAGTAGCGCTCACGGAAGCACCTTGACGGTGAGCGCGCCGAACCGCTCTCGGAGGGTCGTCGCGTACTCGCCCCGCACGCGCCGCTTGGCCGAATCCGGCTCCACTTCGATTCCGGCCCGCTCGAGCGCCCCGGAAAGCCCCGCCAGCTGGGTGGAGTCGCGGAGGATGAAGACTCGCATGTGTGTCCATGCCGTGCTCGTATCCTGGCTGACGTAGGTCGTCACAGACAGAAACGCGCCCCGCTCCTGTGCCGACCGATCGATGGGTTCGGCAACTTCCTGGATGTACCGGTTGTACTCGGCAAGCTTCCCGGGGCGTGCGCGCCAGAAGTAGATCTGCGCGAGCGAGCCGGCCGAACCGGCCGCAGGTGAGGCTGCGGGTCTAGTTCCGCCAGCGCAGGCACTCGACACCACCCAGACGGCAAGCATTGCGGTGGCTGGTCGTCGCATAGTTGGCTCCGCGGGTCTCAAGGGGGTGCGGTGGAGGAACGCTCACAGGCCCGGCCGAGCCGAGTTGGTGCGATCGAGTGCGGCTCTGAGACCCGCTGCCAGCTTGCGCGCGTCGTCCTCGCCCCAGAAGTGCAGGAAGAATAGGCGCGGCTCCTCACCGAGCAGGTGATTGTGCAGGCTGGTAGGGCTGATGCCGTGGTCCGTCAGGGTTCGGATCACCGGGTTGACCTCGCTGGCCAGCAGCACGAAGTCTCCCGTGACGGCCGCCTTACCGCTATCGGTCGGCTGAAAGTTGATCGCCGTCCCGAGCCCTAGCGCCCCAGGAATCACGAGCCCCCCCTCCCGAATGGTCTCTTGGCGCGGAATGCTCACCTGGTAGACGCCGTTGTTCACGCGCCCAGCGGCGCCCAACAGCGTCCGGACCGCGGCGGTGTCGAGAGAGAAAGGAGCCGCGGGCGCTGACGGGGGCGATGGCGCAGGAATACGGGTCAGCGCCATCGCAGCGTGGATCGCTGTAGCGATGCTCAGCGGGTTTCCGTGGGCGTGAATATGCACGTAGAGCACGCGCGGCGACTCACCGACGAGATGGTGATGGATCGCTGTCTGTTCGATCCCGCCCTGTTGCAACTTCGCGAGCACCGGAGCGAGCTCCTCGGGAGCCAGGACCAGGTCCCCCATCGCAAGCGCCGCATTGCCGTCAGGCGCGAAAGCCACCCAGCCGCCCAGGGCCAGCGCGGGCAGGACGCGAGTGCTTCCGATGGTGACCGACCAGTCGCTGCGCGGGAAGTTGAAGCGATGAATTCCACCCGGCTGCACCACGGCCGGCCGGCCCATTGCGGAATCGACTACCGCCCAATTGGGCGGCTGCGCTGGAAGCCCTTCCACGGCGACAGTGGCGAGGAGGAGGGGGAGTAGACGGTGATTCATGTTAGGCCTCCTTTTCGAGCGCCTCCACGACCAGGGCCACTCGCTCCGCGATCGCGGCCGACGCGCGCTCGAAGTCGGCGCTGACGGGAGGGAGTCCATCCCAGGCATGGAGGGGTGTGCCCGTCGGGGCGCGTTCGGCCACTTCCGCCTGATCGAAACACACGATCCAGGCCGCCGAGTCGAGATCTCGGTCGCTCAGCGCGACGGGGGTTGCGAGGCAGGGAGAGAGTCCCGCCCGGGCGAGTCCGGCGACTACTCCCGGCGGCAGCTCCGCGTCTGGATTGATCCCGCGGGCGACCCCGCGTGCCGCGAGCCCGCGTTGCTCGGCCAGCTGGTTGAAATAGGTCGCGGCCAGCACGCTCTTGGCAGAGCCATGCTCGCAGACGAAGAGAACCGCTCGGCTCATTGCTTCAGAATGCTCCATTCGGTCGGATCCTCAAGATCACCAAGGCGTTTCGTTCTGAAACCTAAGCGGAAGCGCGCCGTAGTGCGGCCATCACCCTTTCGCAGGGACGCTGCATGAGGCCTGTCTGGCACGATCTGCTGCTCGGACTCCGCGCCCTCCGGAAGGAGCCGGCCTCCGCCGTCATCACTTGCTTTACCCTTGCCTTGGGAATCGGTCTCTGTACCACGGCCTTCAGCTTGCTCTACGGCGTTTTCTTCCGCGGGCTCGACGTCCCCGAGCCCGGTCGGCTGACTCTTATCCTGCGGGCCAATCCGTCCCAGGAACGCAGCTCCGGCGGCGTGCCGGTCCTCGATTTCCATGATTATCGGGAGCTGCAGACCAGCTTCGAAGGACTGGCGAACTTCGGTCGCGGCACCGTGAACCTCGCCGGGAGCGAAGGTCCCGAGCGCTTCAACGGAGCCTTCGTCTCGGCGAACCTCTTCGAGCTGCTCCGGGTGAAGCCGATCGTCGGCACAACCTTCCGGCCTGGTGACGACGCGGCTGGCGCGCCGCTCACCGTGGTGCTCGGCTATCAGACCTGGGCGACCCGTTACCGCGCCGACCCTGAGATCGCCGGGAAGTCCGTCGTCCTAAACGGCGAAGCCGCCACCATCCTCGGCGTGATGCCCAAAGGATTCCGCTTTCCGCAGGATCAGGAACTCTGGGTGGCGCGGCGCGACGAGCGCGCCACCAATCAGGACCGGAGCCGGAGCAATCAATATCAGGTGTTCGGCCGGCTCAAAGACGGCGTCAGTCTGGACCAGGCCGGTCTCGACCTGGCGCGGATTGCCGACCGCCTGGCGCAGGCCTATCCCCAGACCAATAAGGGATGGACGACCCGCTTCCGAAGCTTCGTCGAGGACGACACCGGCCCCGAGCTGGTTGCCGTCTTCGGTGCGATGCAGGTGTCCACCATCTTCGTGCTGCTGATCGCGATCGCCAACGTGGCCAATCTGCTGATGGCCCGGGCGACGCTGCGCACCCGAGAGGCCGCGGTCCGCACCGCGCTGGGTGCGTCGCGTTTCCGCGTGGTGCTCCCCTTCTTCGCGGAGACTCTGGTTCTGGCAGTGATCGGTGCCGCATTGGGCGGCGCCATCGCCTACGCCGGCGTCACCCTATTCGACGGCGCCACCCAGAACGTCGGCAAGCCCTATTACATGATCTTTGCGCTCGACCTGCCGGTTCTGCTCTTCGTGGCCGGGTCGACCCTGGTCACGGCGCTGCTCGCCGGCGCGGCGCCCGCCTTCTTTGTCCTCAAGACCGACGTGAACGCGACGCTCAAGGACGAAGTACGGGGCTCGGGCGTGTTAGGAGGCCGGCTGACCCGCGTGCTGGTGGCCGCGGAGATCGCGCTCTCCTGCGCGCTTTTGATCGGGGCGGGGCTCGAGATCCGCAGCATTGTGAAGCTGCGCAACGTAGAGTACCCCTTTGCCGTGGATCGCATCTTCACGGCACGGGTCGGGCTCTTCGAGACCGAATACCCCGACACCGCGGCCCGCCGGGGCTTCTTCCGAACGCTCGAGCAGCGGCTCGCCGCCCTTCCCGGCGCGCGGGCAGCGGCGCTCACCACCAGTCTGCCGCTCAGTGCCGGCCGCGGGAGCATCGCGATCGCGGGTGAGAGCTACGCTAAAGACACTGACTATCCGCAAGCGCGGAGCGCGAGCGTTACGCCGGGCTACTTCAGCACCTTCGGCGTCCGGGTGCTGCGCGGCCGAGGTTTCAACGCCTCGGACGACGCAGCGAATCCCAAGGTCGCGATCGTGACCCAGGGCTTCGCAGACAGATTCTTTGCCAAGCGCGAAGTCCTGGGCCAGCGCTTCGCCGAGCGAGAGTCCCGGGACAGTCTGGCCTGGATCACCATCGTCGGCCTGGTGCCTGACCAGCGCATGGAGGGCTTCGGCACCGATCGCGACACCCCCTGGGGCTACTTCGTCCCGCTGGCCCAGCGCGACCCGAATTTCGTGAGCATCGCGATCCAGACTGCGAGCAGCGACCCGCTCTCCCTGACCCGCTCGGTGCGCGAGGCCGTGCGCGCCATCAATCCCAACCTTCCGATCTACAACGTCGACTCGATGCGCGGGGTGATTCACCAGGAGGGCTGGTTCTACATTGTCTTCGGCATCCTGTTCATCGTCTTCGGCGCGGCCGCCTTCTTCATGGCGACGGTTGGCCTCTACGGGGTGCTCTCCTTCTCGGTGAGCCGCCGTATGAAGGAGATGGGGATCCGCATGGCGCTCGGCGCGAGCGCGCGCGACGTCATTCGGCTGGTGCTCCGGCAGGGCGGCACCCAGCTCGGCTTCGGGCTGGTGATCGGGCTGTTACTTGCGTTCGGTCTGACCCGGGTGATCGGCATCCTGATGTTCGAGGTGGAGCCGCGGGACCCGCCGGTCTTCGTGCTGGTGGTGCTGACGATCGCGGGCGTCGGGCTGCTCGCAAGCCTGGTTCCAGCGCGCCGCGCCACCCGGACCCATCCGGTGGTGGCGCTCCGCTCCGAATAGGCCGCGTCCGCGGAAGGCAGAGCGGGGGCGAGCAGAAGCATGTTGACGAGTTGCGCGGCGCTCCCTACGTTCACGCGCATGCCTCCCTCTCGCGTCATCCTTATTGCGGGTCTCGTCGCCGGGGCGCTGGATATTACCGCGGCTTGCGTGGTGAGCTGGTTGCGCGCAGGCGTAAGTCCGGTGCGCGTCTTCCAATCGGTCGCCAGTGGGCTGCTGGGCGTGGCGTCGTATGACGGCGGCACCGGCACCGCTGCGCTGGGCCTGGCCCTGCATTTCGTGATCGCGACGACCTGGGCCGCCGTTTTCTACTACGCCAGCCGGACGCTGCGGTTTCTGGTGGAACAGCCGGTCCCGACCGGCTTGCTGTATGGGGTGATCGTCTACCTTTTCATGAACTTCGTGGTGCTCCCCCTCTCGGCGTTCCCGATGCGACCAGTTACCCTGTCGGGTCGCGTCATCGGGCTGCTCGTCATCATGTTCTGCATTGGGCTCCCTATCGCCCTTATTGTGAGCCGATCCGCGAGGCCGGTCTCGGTCTCGGCACCCGGCAGATAGGGCAGGGGCCCAGGATCGGCTCCTCGCCGTATCGCACGATGATGGGCCCCAGCGCGACGACTTTTTTCTCCACCGTATCGTTCACGGCAACCGCGAGCGTGAGCGTGCGTCCGATCACCCGCCCGCTGAACTGAGCCGGCAGCTCCGGTCCGATCTGGATCGGGTAGGCACGCAGCACGTAGCTGCCGTCGACGGTGAACCGGCCGCTGGCATCGAGCGGGATGTCGGGGGGCATATCGCCGAAGGTGCAGCCGATGTGGACGTGGGCCTCCGTCGTGGTGACAATTACGCCGGAGTTGTCTCCGCCCCAGGTGCCGACGGCCAGGGTCCCGTCGGCAGGCGGGAACGGCCCCGATTCCGTACAAGCGGTGAGCAGGAGCCCCAGAGCGAATCGGCGCGCGGAGCGGTGAACCATATGTGGTTGCGTGGGCATGCTGCGTGCCAACCAGAACTCGTTGCCTTACAACTCAATCTCGGACGAAAAGGTCGCGGGGGAGCCCAGCCTGCGTCAAAACGACACTACAGCGGACGGAACCGAAGCAGGCGGCAAGCCCAGACACAAAGCGCGGCGGAAGCCACGGTGATGAGCAGGAACCCGGGATCCCTCGCCAGGTGGGTACCTTCCGCGAAGATGCGCCAGACGTGCAGCACCGTGAGCAGACCGAAGACCGCGGCGGTAGTGATGAGATAGGCCTTCACCGGCTTACCCCCCGACTGGAGTTACCTCCAGACCTACGACTGGAGTTACCTCCAGTCAAGTAATTGCCTCTTTCTTTTTCTCAGGCCGCTTCGCATAGTTGCTGCATGCGCGCCCGCGTTGCGGCCCCGGTTTGCCTCCTCCTCTTCCTGTTCGCGTCCCCGGCCCTCAGCCAGACGCTCCGGATCTATCACATCGACGTCGACCAGGCCAGCGCCACTCTCTTCGTGGCTCCCTCCGGCAAGTCCTTGCTGGTCGACGCCGGTAAGAACGGCCACGGCGCGCGGCTTCGCGCCGCGATGCAGGCGGCCGGCGTCACCCAGATCGATTTTTTCGTGAACACCCACTACCACGAAGATCACCTTGGCGGTATCGACGATCTGGTCCACGCTTCGGTCACCGTCGCGAAGGCCTTTGACCGCGGCGACAAGTGCTGCGTCAGCACCAAGACCAAGAACACCGGCGCATACAAGGACTACCTGCTCGTGCTCGGCAACGCCGCGGAAGCCCTGACCCGCGGCAAGACGATTCCGCTCGATCCACTCATGACCGTGACCAGCATCGCGGCGGGTGGTGCGGTGCTCGGCGAGACCAACCCGCCGCAGCCGGGCCAGGACGAGAACGACATGAGCGTGTCGCTGCTCATCACCTTTGCCGGGTTCCGCTATTTCATCGGGGGCGATACCGAGACCGCCACCGAAACCAAGATCGCGGCCCGCGACCTGGTCACCGACGTCGATATGTACGTGGCGGATCACCACGGCGCCGAGAACGGGTCGGCGCAGGGGCTGCTCGACGACATGAAGCCGAACGTGGTGATCATCTCGAACGGTAACCGCGCGGACTACAAGCATCCGCAGCAAAGCATGCTGAACCGGACGGGGGCGCTGGTGCCTGCGCCGGTCATCTTCCAGACCAACAAGTACCTCCATACCGGCGACGACGGGGGCAACGTCGCCGACGAGTTCATTGCAGATCTCGAGGCCGTGGATGACGACGGAACCATCCTGGTCACGGTCGATGCGGCCGCGGGGAATTACCAGGTTGCCTGGCGCAACCAGACCCGGACCTTCGCGGTCAAGCATCCCGCTGCGCCGCCCGCGGCGCCTGTTGCTGCTGCTGCGACGCTGGTCATCGCGGACCTGCTGCCCGATCCATCCGGCTCCGACACGCAAGACGAAGAGGTTACCCTGCGGAACAAAGGGACCGCGGCGGTATCGCTGGCAGGCTGGTTCTTGAGGGACGAGAGCGGCCGGGTCTGGGCGCTGGCTTCGCTCGGCACCCTGGACGTGGGGGAGGCGAAGACGATCAAGCGCGGCGGCATGGCGATGAGCCTGAACAACGACCGCGACGAGATCGTGTTGCTCGATGCTGCCGGCCACGAGCAGGACCGCTTCAGCTATACCGGATCACAGGTCGGGGTCCGGATCAGCACGGGTCACTGAGCTAGCGCTCCCGATCCACCGAGAAAGCTCCGTACGATCCGGCTCATGGGCACCCGCGCTCGTAGCCGGTGCAGCGTCGCGTAAAGCCCCGTTTCCGCCCGTGCCATTAGCATGTACTCGGGAAGGGATCCCTTGGCGCGCATCAGATTGGTCGACTCGCGCAAATAGCTCCGTAAGAATCGGTCGTCACCGAAATCGAAAGGCACCGCGTCCCGCTCCGGCTCCGGTGGATAAACCGTCCGATAGAAGTTCTCCGCAAAACCGATCAGGGCCCGCCGCGCCGCGGGCGTGAGCTTCCGGCCGTGTAGGGCATAGCGCTGATCGAGCAGGTGTTGAAACTCGGGGCCGCCACGCTCTCCCGGGTACAGGTAGATGGCGCGCAGCGTGGCGGCGAACTCGGAGCGGAAGTATTTCACGCAGCCGAAATCGACCAGCCCGATGCCCCCATCGCGCCGGAAGAGGTAGTTGCCCCAGTGCGGATCCGCGTGAAACGCCTCGAGCTCGAGCAGCTGGAAGTAGAACAACTGGGCCAGCTTGGCCCCCAGCTCGTCGCGCCCGCGCTGCGAGGGACGGGTGGCCAGGAACTCGTCGAGATGGCTTCCCTCGAGCAGCGACATCGTGAGCACGCAGTCGCCGGAATACTTGCGATACACTCGCGGCACCTCGACGAACGCGAGGGGGCCGAGCCGCTTCCTGAAAAACTCCAGGTTCTCCGCTTCCCGGGCATAATCGGTCTCCGCGAGAAGCTGCGTTTCCAGTTCCGCAATCGACGACTCGGGCAGGTGCTTGGAGATCTGCGCGGCCTTGGAGACCGTCCTGAACCACTTGAAATCGTTGGCGACGGCGGCCTTGATCCCGGGGTACTGGATTTTGACGGCGACGCGGTCGCCCTCCTTGGTTACCGCGCGATGCACCTGACCCAGCGAGGCCGCGGCAAACGGCTCGGATTCGAACGACCGGAACAACTCGTCGGGCGCTTGGCCCATCGCGGCCTTGAATTGGGCGCGCGCCAGGGATGGGTGCATGCCGGGGGCGCTCATCTGCAGTGTCGCAAGCTCCTTGAGCATTTCGTCGGGCAACACCCCGGCTTGCAGGCTGAGCGCCTGGCCCAGTTTCATAGCAGGACCGCGCATGGTCAGGAATTCGGAGGTCATTCGCTGGGCGGCCCTGGTATGCGCCGCCTTGAGTTTGCTCTTGCGCGACTCCGCTCCCAGAAATGCGTGCTGGATCAGATAGCTCACATAGCTTCCCGTGACCCCCGCGGTCAGCGTCGCCATGCGCAGCGCTCGGCGCGCCGAACTCTCGGGCCGCCGCACCTCAGGCCGTTCCTTTCCGCAACACCCCCACGCCGAGTTTGAGCGATCGGTCGATGAAGGCGAGCGTGCTCTGCTTGCCGGGAGAGCCGTCGTGCAGCCAGTAGAGCAGCACGCCGAGGTAATAAATCCAGAACGCCGGGGGAGCGACCCAGGAAAGCGAGGAATGCTTGCCCGGTGGGAGCGACTCTTCGATCAGCTCCTGGACAAAGGCCAGGTAGCGGGTGCGCAGCTCGGCGGCTTGCCGGCTCCAGCCGAGCTTGGAGGCCGGCTTGAGCGCTTGCACGAACGCGGCGCCGATGAACCGCTCGTGCGGCGCCAGGAACTCGATCTGGCTCTGCAGCAGCGCGAAGAGCTTTTCCTCGAGCGGTGCGTGGCGGAGCCGCCGGTCCGCGCGTACCGCGGCGATGGCATGGCTCACCTCGAGCTCGAGGAAGTAGAGCGCGATGTCCTCTTTGGTCTCGAAGTAGTTGAAGACGGTGCCCTCGGCCACCTTGGCCTTCCGGGCGATCGCGCGGGTGGTGGTCTGCTCGAAGCCCTTCGACTGGAAGAGGGCGAGCGCAGCCGCAACGATCCGTTGCTGGGTTGCCTGCTTGTTACGAGCGCGCCGGCCGGCGGCGGGGCGAGGCATGGGGGCAGTCAAAGATGAGTGTGCTCATGAATGTATGAGTACACTCAACTTTGGCAAGCCCCAGTAGGGGTGCAGGGCGCCCATCCCTCGGGGTCCGCTTCCCAGCTTCTCGAACGTGGTATTCCCAATCCGGTAGCTCTTCCAATCCTTGCAATCGAAGTGCCACCACTCGGCGGAATACACCGTGAACCCTTCGGCCTCCATGGTCTCCCGCAACAGCTCGCGATGCCAGCGTTGCCGCGAGGTCCCTCCCGGGTAGCCGGGATAGGAGCGGTGCGACATCTCGTCGTAGACGCCCGGCATCTCGACCGGCTCACCAGTGCGGAGGTCGTAGAGCGTGAGATCCACCGCGCATCCCCGGTTGTGCCGTGAGCCGGTGGCGGGATCGGCGACGAACTCGTGCTGCGCCGGCGGAGTGGCATCCCAGAACATCTTCGTGACGTACCAGGGCCGGTAGCCGTCGTGGATCAGCAGGCCGTAGCCGCGCGCCTTGAGGTTCCGGTGCGCGCGCACCAGCGCTGCGGCGGCCGGCCGCTGCAGAAATGCGCGCGCCTGGCTGTAGAGCGGTGTGCCGAGGAAGTTCCGCGTGCCCGCATAACGGATGTCGAGCTTGATCGTGGAGTCCAGCGTGACGAGCTCCACCAGATCGGTCGCGCGAAACTCGCCGGTTTCCAGAGGAGGAGTGGCCGCGAGCGCTTCCCGCCTGAGCTCCTCGATGGGCCGGACCGGCTCGATCCGGAAGACCGAGCCCTCCTCGGGACCCAGAGCGCGCCGCGGCCAGAACGAATCGCGGGCCGCGACTCCCGTCCCACGGCCCCGCGAGTCGGTGCGAAAACGGAGCGTTCCTCCGGCCAGCCTGAACCGGTTCGGGCCGTCGGGAACGAGCTTGGTCTCGTGGGTCGAGTCGAACCGCGCAATCAGCGCACCACCACGCTCCAGAATCATGACGCGGGTAGTCGTGTCCGGACCGTACTCGCCGATCAGTTCGCGCCAGGCAGCAGGCGGGGGGGCCGGCGGCCCCCCCTGGAGTGTTGCAGCAGCGAGGACTGTGCTGAGGAGTTTGAGACGCACCTTTAGGGTTTCGGCCTCGCGCGGAACTTTTCATACAGCCGGGTGTGCCGGTCATCCCAGGGCATCAGCACGCCGCGAATGAACACGTGCTTGACCACCGTGCGCACGTCGAGGGGGTCGCCCGTGGTGACGAACAGGTTGGCCACCTTGCCCGTCTCGATGCTGCCGAGCTTGTCGGCCACGCCCCAGATCTTGGCGGGGTTGATTGTGACCGAGCGGAGCGCTTCGTCGGGATCGAGCCCGTATGCCGTCGCGAGCGCCGCATTGTAGGGCAGATTCCGGCTGTTCCCCTCGCCGCCATCTTCGGTCTGGAAGGCGATCAGCACGCCGGCTTTGGCCAGCACGCCGCCCAGCGCGTACACGGCATCGTAGGGAGCATCGCCGGTCGGGGTGGAAACGGTAGGACCCACGATGACGGGGATCCTCCGCGCGGCGAGGGTGTCCGCGAGCATCCAGGCCTCGGTCGCCCCGCGGAGTACGAGCTTCAGCTTGAAGCTGTCCGCGAGCGCGAGCGCGCCGCGAATCTGGCCTTCGGTCTGCACATCGAACACGACCGGCTGCTCGCCCCGCAGCGCCGGACCCAGCGCCGCATAGGCCAGGTTCTGGGGCACCGGGTTAGGCCGCTCGTTGTAGGCCTTCGCGTTCCGCAGATACTCCGTGAGCTCACGCACCTGCCGGTTCTGCGTCGCAGCTGCGTCGCCCTGATTCTGACCGCCGCCGAAGCGGCCGCCCCCGAAGCGGCCGCCGCCTCCGACCCGAGGATACGTCATCACCATCGCGACCCGGCCGCTCTCGGCCATTTCATCCGGGGTCCAGCCATCCAGGTCGATCAGCGCGGCCGTGCCCTGAATCAGGCCGCCTTCCGCCGAAGTGATGACGCTGGTGACCCCGTTAGCGCGAGTGATCCCGACGTGCTCGGAGTGCGGGTTCACCGCCGACAGCACGTCGTCCTGCGGGTTGAACTGCCCCAGCTCCTGCGTGTCCTGTCCACCGGGCACCGAGCCGATTTCCACCAGGCCGAGCCGGGTGCCCGAGTCGATCATGCCGGGATAGATGAAGAGCCCGCTGCCGTCGATGACCGTTGCGCCCGCGGGCACCGCGACACCAGCGCCGGCAGCCGCAATCTTTCCGTCGCGGATCACCACGGTGCCGTTCGGGACCCTGGGACCCACCACGGGGACCAGCGTGGCATTGGTGATTGCGTAGACGGTCGGGCGGACCGGCGGTCGGGCGGTCGGGCTCTGCGCCGCGAGGGGCGCCGCGAGGAACACGACAACCCCGCTGCTCAAGAGAAGCCGCTTCACTTGATACCTCCGTTTTCACTGGTCGTATTGGGCCGCGGGCGCCGCTTGAGCATCTCGATGAGATTCTCCAGTGTGGGCGCTTTGTTGCGGTCGAAGAACACCCGCCCATCGATGAGCGTCATCTCGACGCGGCTCGCCGGGGCGAAGGGATGCCCACTGAAGATCGCGAGATCGGCGTCCTTCCCGATGTCGATCGAGCCGGTCTGCTTCTCGACACCGAGCTGCTTGGCGGCGTTCAGCGTAATCATGCGGATCGCCTCTTCTTCCGACGCCCCGCCGTACTTCATCGCCTTCGCGGCTTCCTGATAGAGCCGCCGCGCGCGCTCATCCGAGTCCGAGTTGATAGTGACGACCACCCCCCGCTCGGCCATCAGCGCGGCATTGTGCGGAATCGCGTCGTAGGCCTCGAGCTTGTAGGCCCAGTTGTCCGCGAAGGTCGAGGCACCGGTCCCGGCCGCCGCGATTTCGTCGGCGATCTTGTAGCCCTCCAGCACGTGCTGCAGGCTGGCGATCCGGAAGCCGAAATCCTTGGCCACCTTGAGCAGCATCAGGATCTCGTCGGAGCGATAGGAGTGCGCATGGACCAGCCGCTTGCCTTCGAGGATCTCGACCAGCGCGTCGAGCTGCAGGTCGCGCGCGGGCGGAATCGGCTCGAGCTGCCCCTTCTTCACGGCCTTCTTCGCGGTCTCGTACGCCTTCCACTCGGCCTGATACTCCCTGGCACGGGTGAAGGCATCGCGCAGCACTTCCTCCTGTCCCATCCGGGTGCGCGGATAGCGCGGAGTGCGCCCCGGGATCTGGGGCACATTGGTCTGCCGCACGTTCTCGCCGAGGGCGAACTTGATCCCGGGAGGCGCGCCGGCAAAGAGCAGGGAATCGACCGGCAGGCCCCAGCGGAGCTTGATGACGGCGTTCTGCCCGCCGATCGTGTTGGCCGACCCGTGCAGAACATTCAGTGTCGTTACCCCGCCAGCGAGCGAGCGGTACAGACTGATCCCGTCCTCGCGCAGCACATCCTGGATGCGGACCTGTGCCGTGACCGACTGGCTGCCCTCGTTGATCGCCTCGGCGGCGCTATGCGAGTGCGCGTCGATGATGCCGGGCATCACGTACTTCCCGTTGGCATCGATGACTTGCGCTCCGGCGGGCACGGCGAGGTCCTTCCCGACGCCCGAGATCTTGCCGTTCCGGATGACGATGATGCCCTTCTCGATGGTGCCGTGACTCGCGGTGATGATGGTCGCGTTGGTGATGGCGACCAGTGTTGCCGCGGGCGGAATCGGCACACTGAGCACCGGGGGCGCCGCGGGGGCGGCCGGACGCGTGCTGTCGGGACGAGCCTGCGC
Organism: Gemmatimonadales bacterium; assembly: GCA_036002045.1. Taxonomy (GTDB): domain Bacteria; phylum Gemmatimonadota; class Gemmatimonadetes; order Gemmatimonadales; family GWC2-71-9; genus JABFSM01. The sequence continues at coordinate 17,328 of DASYTT010000025.1, read as the reverse complement.
CAGCAGCGAGCCGGCGGCCAGGGGCAGGGCGAGAATCAGCGCGTGTCTCATGGCTTCCGCTCCGCGGTGAAGGTGGCGCTCCCGAAGCTGCCGAGCTCGGCGGTCCCGGTCATCCGGTTGCCGTCAACTTCGCCACGATAGTTGAGCGTGATAGACTGGCCGCCGAACTGCAGGGTCATGCTCCAGGTGGCGGTGCGCCCGGTGATCTGGCCTTCGCTGATGTCGCTGGTTCCCATCATGCTGGTCATCGTCCCGCTGAACGAGCTGCCGCTCTGCGTGAGGACCATCGTGATGTCCATCGGGCCCTGCGGCGAGGTTAGGTTGAGCGCCCAGGTCCCCGCCATCTGCGCGGGCGGTGCCGCTCCACCCCCTCCTCCACTGCCACTTACACTTGCCCGTGCGGGAGCCGGAGGCGGAGCGACCTCATAGCGGACTCCATCCACGAACACCGCGCTCACCTTGGCGGAATCGCTGAGAATGTCCCCATTGCTCACCACCAGGTTGGCAATCTTCCCGGCCTCGATGCTGCCCAGCATCTCGGCGGCGCCGGCGAGCTCCGCGGCACGAATCGTGACGGCTTCCAGCGCCACGTTGGCGGGAAGTCCGGCCGCGATGGCTTTGCGGACGTTGGGGAGAAAGTCACGCGAGCCGCCCGAGGCGAGCGCGAACTTGATCCCGGCCTTGTTGAGGGTGGCTGCGTTGCCTTCGATCAGCTTCTGTGCCTCGCGCGCGGAGGCAGCGCTGTCTCCCGGAGGCCGCCGCTGACTCAGCCGGTACGACCATTTGGTGGTTTGCGCAGGCTGGGGGAAGTTGACCGACACGACGGCCGTGCTTCCGCTCAGAGCATCCACGGCCTCGAATCCCTCGGTCGCGCCGATGACGGTGGCCTTGAGATTGAATTCCTTTGCGAGGCGAACGGCGCGCCGGATCTCGTTCTCGTTGTTCGCATCGATGAAGAGCGGCAACTGCCCGCGCACGACCGGGACCAGCGCATCGACGCTGGCGTTGTGCTCGGGCCGCTCCATCCCCCGCGGATTGGCCTTATAGCGATCGAGCAGCAGCGCCTGCCGCTGCGCGTCGTAAAGGGCCTGCCGCTGATAGGTGATGACTCCGAGCAGTGTCCCAGGGTAGCCGCTCACGCCCTGATAGCCCAGGTGCATCGCGACCGGAGCACGGATGATCTCGGAGGGGGTGACGCTGTCGCGGAGCGGGACCAGCGCCGAAGCGCCCCGGAAGAGTCCTCGCGGAGGAGCCACCAGCACGGCAGTGACGCCGAGGTCGCGGATCGGCTTGATGTCCGCCGGGGGAACCTTGAGCTCCCGCGCGACTTCGCGCTCGGGATCGAGGCCCGGCCGGGTGCCGCCTTGGGCCGGCGCGGCCGCGGGCGGGGCGCCACCACCTCCTCCACCTCCAGGGGCGGCCGGAGCAGGAAGGCCGAGCGAAGAAGTGAGGTCGAGCAAACCGGGTGAAACGGTCTTGCCGGAAAGATCCAGCACCCGGGCATCCGGTGGGACCGTGACGGTGGCACCGACCGCCTCGATCAGGCCCTTCCTGATGAGGACGGTACCCTTCTCGATCACGCCGCGCGTCACGGTCTGGATCCGCACGTTGGTCAGCGCCCAGGTGTCCGATTGCGCGACGGAGGAGCGGCTGGCGAGCGGGAAGAGGACGGCGCCGAGCACGAAAGCGCGGGCCGCCGAGGTCAAGCGCATGAACAGCCTCCGGATCAAAGCAGGATGAGAATCGGGAATCTACGGCTCCGCGACCCGGCGAGCCACCGCTAGATTACGCGGTCCCGCCCTCTGGAGTTGAGCGCCAGTGGAGGTACAGATCTTCGGCATCAAGAAGAGTCCGGAGACCCGTGCTGCCTTGCGCTTCTTTGCGGAGCGGCGGATCCGGGTTCACTTCGTGGATCTGCAGGAACGCGCGGCGTCCAAGGGTGAGCTCACTCGGTTTGCGCAAAAGTTCGGGATCCAGGCGCTGCTCGACCGGAGCTCGCGCCGCTTTGCCGAGCTGGGTCTTGGGGTGGGGACCCGTTCCGACGAGCGCTGGCTGGAGTTGCTGGTTGCAGAGCCGCTCCTGCTCAAAATGCCGCTCGTACGCTACCAACAGCAGCTCACCGTAGGCGCGGTGGAGGCCAGTTGGCGGGCATGGGCCAGCAAGTGAATCCACAGATTTCACAGATGAAACAGATTATGAAACGTTTCTACTCAAGCTCCTTCTCGAACTCTTTTCTGTGCAATCTGTGTAATCTGTGGATGCTGTTCCTTCTTGGCTTCGTCTCGACACTCGCCGCGCAGGCGCCAGGTACTGATATCTACCTCGCCCCGCTCGAACGGAGCGGTGGAACGCTGCGTGTCGGTCGGCCGGTCAACCTGACCGCCCGCGCCGGCTACGATAACCAACCCTTCTTCGCTCCCGATGGCCGCAGCTTGTACTACACCTCGGCACGCGACGGGCAGACGGACATCTACCGCTATGAGCTCGCCTCGGGCCGCTCGCAGCAGGTGACGGCTACGCCGGAGAGCGAGTACTCCCCCATGCTGCTGCCGGACGGCAAACGCCTCTCGGTGATTCGCGTCGAGCGAGACTCGACCCAGCGGCTCTGGTCCTTTGCGCTGGATGGCAGCTCGCCGCGAGTGGTGCTCGATTCCATCAAGCCGGTCGGCTATCACGTCTGGCTCAACGCGGACACCGTCTTCGTCTTCGTGCTGGGCACTCCGGCAACGCTGCGGCGCGCCGAGCTCGCGCGGGGCAGCGCGGAGATCCTCGCGCGCGACATCGGGCGCACGCTGCTGCTGATCCCCGGTCGCCGCGGCGTGAGCTATGTGCAGCGCGATTCCAGCGGTGGCTGGATTCGCGCGATCGATCCGGTCAGCGGAGACGGAGAAAACCTCGCCCGGCTGCCAGAGGGAACCGAATTCTACGCCTGGACCCCGCAAGGAGAGCTGCTCTCGACCCGCGCGAACGAGCTGCTCCGCTGGAGCAGCGAGTCAAAGCAATGGGAGACCGTCACCCGGTTCAGCGAGCCCCGGCTTCGCAAGATCACCCGGCTCGCGGTGAGCCCGGCGGGGGACCGCATCGCCCTGGTCGGGGAGGACGCGCCGTCGCCCCCATGAGGCTCCTGGCCTTCGGGGCCGTGCTGCTGACGGGCCCGCTCGCGGCCCAGGGGCGCGACGAGCCCGTCGTTGTGCTGACCCCCGCGCGGGTCTTCGACGGGGTGGCCATGCATGAAGGCTGGTCCGTGCTGGTGCGGGCGGATCGCATCCTTTTCGTCGGGCCGGCCGCGCAGGCTTCCGCCCCCGCCGATGCGCGCCGCGTCGCCCTGCCCGGGATGACGCTGCTGCCCGGCTTGATCGAGGGGCACTCGCATCTGCTGCTGCACCCCTACAATGAGGCCAGCTGGAACGATCAGGTCCTGCACGAGCCGCTCGCGCTTCGGGTGGCGCGGGCCGTGAACCACGCGCGTCTGACGCTGGAGGCCGGCTTCACCAGCGTGCGGGATCTCGGCAGTGAAGGCGCGGCGGAGGCTGATGTCGGCCTCAAGCAGGCGATCGAACAGGGCATCATTCCCGGTCCGCGGATGCTGGTGACCACCCGGGCCATCGTCGCCACGGGCAGCTACGGCCCGCGCGGCTTCGATCCGCGCTGGGAGGTTCCCCAGGGCGCCGAGGAGGCGAGCGGCCTCGACGCGGTCACCCGGGTGACGCGGAGCCAGATCGGCAACGGCGCCGACTGGATCAAGGTCTACGCCGACTACCGCTGGGGTCCTTCGGGCGAGGCGCGCCCGACTTTCTCATTGGAAGAGCTGGCTCGCATCGTGGAGACGGCGCGGAGCAGCGGGCGGCCCGTCGTGGCGCACGCGAGCACCGCGGAGGGCATGCGGCGCGCGGTGCTCGCGGGGGTGGAAACCATCGAACACGGCGACGGTGGAACCGCTGAGGTCTTCAAGCTGATGGCCGAGCGGGGCGTCGCCCTCTGCCCCACGCTGGCCGCGGGCGACGCGGTACGCCAGTATCGGGGCTGGAAGAAAGGAATCGGAGCGGAGCCGGCCGAGATCACCGAGAAGCGGGCGAGCTTCCGCCGTGCGCTCGCCGCTCGGGTTCCCATCTGCGCGGGGAGCGACGTGGGCGTCTTCGCACACGGAGACAACGTCCGGGAGCTCCTGCTCATGGTGGAATACGGGATGCCCGCATTGGACGTGCTCCGCGCCGCGACCTCAGGCAACGCAAGACTCTTCCACCTCGACGACCGACTGGGGCAGGTTCGCAGCGGTCTGCTGGCCGACCTGATTGCCGTCGAGGGCGACCCGAGTCAGCAGATCGAGGCCCTGCGCCACGTGCGGTTCGTCATGAAAGGGGGGCAGCTCATCCGGCTCCCTTGACGCCCCGAGGGAGTATTCGGTAGCATCAGCGGCTCGGGACGCGTCCCCCTCCTCACCCGAATAGGGAGTAGGTCTATCCGCTTTCGACCGTTCCGCGCCTGGAGGCCCCAACCCTCGATCGCTCCAGGCGTTGCGTCGCCCCCCTATGACGTTGTCACGCGGGACGAAGCCGCCGCGCTCGCGGTAGGCTACCCGCTGAGCTTTCTGCACGTCGTCCGCTCGGATATCGACCTTCCGCCCGGGACCGATCCGCACGACCCGGCGGTCTATGCGAAGGCCCGGGAAAATCTCGATCTCCTCATGGGCGAAGGGAGCTTCGTACAGGAGAAGACGCCCGCGATCTTCCTGCTGCAAATGACCTCGGGCCGCCGTTCTCAGATCGGTGTGGTCGGCTGCCTGCACGTAGACGACTATGCCCGCAACATCGTGCGGAAGCACGAGAACACTAGGAAGGACAAGGAAGACGACCGGACCCGGCATATCCTGGCGCTCAACGCGCAGGCCGAACCCGTGCTGCTCGCTCATGAGCCCTCCCCGTTCATCGTACAACTCAACACCAGGGTGATGAACCAGCCGCCGCTTTTCGACTTTACTGTCGATGAGGTCCGCCAGCGGGTCTGGCGAGCGCCTGATCCGGCCGCGTATGTCGACGCGTTCCGGCGGATCAGCACCGCGTACATCGCCGATGGCCATCATCGGACCGCGGGCGCCTGGCGGGCGGCAACCGAGCTCCGGGCGAAGCATCCCGAGCACAGTGGCAATGAGGAATACAACTGGTTCCTCGGGGTGCTCTTTCCGTCTTCTTCTCTGCGGATCCTGCCCTACCATCGGGCGGTGCGGGACCTCAATGGCATGACCCCCGAGAGCTTCCTGGGGCGACTCGCTGCGCTCGGGAAGGTTTTTACCACCGACACGCCGGCGCCGAGACGGTCCGGTTCCTTCGGCATTCTGGTCGGGGGACGCTGGTACCGCCTGGAGCTCGAGCGTGATTCGATCGACACCGTGGATCCGGTGCGCTCGCTCGATGCCTCGCTGCTCCAGGCGCGGATCCTGGAGCCGATGCTTGGCATCGGAGATGTGCGCAGTGATGCGCGCATCGCCTTTGTCGGGGGAGGGAAGGGGATTCCCGAGCTCGAGCGGCTGGTCGCCTCCGGAGAGATGGCCGTGGCGTTCGCCATGTGCGCCGTGACGATGGAGCAATTGATCAAAGTTGCCGATGCAGGCGGCATCATGCCCCCCAAATCCACCTGGTTCGAGCCTAAGCTCAGAAGCGGGCTCTTCGTTCATTCGCTCGCTTGAGGGCGGGAGACCTGACGCGATGAAGCTGCTGGTGGCGGACAAGTTCGAGAAGGTCGGCATCGACGGCCTGAAAGACCTCGGCTGCGACGTAGTACTCGCCCCCGACGTCAAGGCGGACGAGCTGCCCGCTATGCTGCGCGAGGTCAACCCGAAGCTGCTCGTGGTGCGCAGCAAGAAAGTTGGCTCGGCGGCGCTCGCCGCCGCGCCGGCGCTTTCGCTGGTCATCCGGGCCGGCGCGGGAATCGACAACATTGATGTCGCGGCAGCTTCGCGGCTCGGCATCTTCGTCTCGAACTGCCCGGGCAAGAACTCCATCGCCGTCGCCGAGTTGATCATGGGGCTGCTGCTTTCGCTCGATCGCCGCATCCCGGATCAAGTGGCGGAGCTCCGTAAAGGCGAATGGCGCAAAGGCGAATACGCCAAGGCGCGCGGGCTCTACGGAAGAACCCTGGGGATCGTGGGGCTCGGGCAGATCGGACGCGAGGTGGCCCGGCGGGCGCAATCATTCGGGATGAAGGTCGTCGCCTGGTCGCGCAACCTGACGGACCAGGAGGCGGATCGCCTGCACATCGAGTACTGTGAGACCCCTCTCGAGGTGGCCCGGCTTTCGGACGCGGTTTCCATCAACGTGGCGGGAACGGCGGAAACCCGCCATCTGGTCAATGAAGAATTTCTGGGGGCGATGAAGCCCGGCGCCTATCTCATCAATACCTCCCGAGGCACGGTCGTGGACGAGGCCGCGCTCGAGCGCGCGGTGCAGGAGCGCGGAATCCGGGCCGGTCTCGACGTCTACCAGAACGAGCCGAGCGGCTCCTCCGGTGAGTTCCGGCCGGCCCTCGCAGCGGTGGCCGGCGTGTACGGCACCCACCACGTCGGCGCCTCAACCGATCAGGCGCAGGTGGCCATCGCGCACGAGGTCATCCGCATCGTCGACGCCTTCATGAGCACGGGGACGGCGCCGCACTGCGTCAATCGTCTCGCCAAGAGCGCCGCCACCCACGTGTTGTCGGTGCGGCATCGCAACCGCCCCGGCGTGCTGGCGCATGTGTTCCGCGTGTTGCACGAGGGGTCGGTGAATGTGGAGGAGGTCGAAAGCATCGCCTATCACGGCGCGAAGGCGGCCTCCGCGCGGATCCACGTCGCCTCCTTGCCGAGCGAACAGGCGCTCGCCGAGATCCGGAATGGCAACGGCGACGTGATCAGCGTGGATTTGACGGCAATTGAATGAGTGCTATGAGCTATGAGCTATGAGTTGAAAGGCTCTCCAGAAGAGCTCTTACCTATAGCTCATGGCCCATAGCCCATAGCCTAAGACAAAGGGCCCATGTCCACCGACCGAATTCACAACTTCAACGCCGGCCCCGGCGTGCTGCCCGAGCCGGTCTTGCGGCAGGCGCAGCAGGACCTCTGGAACATTGGTGGCAGCGGCATCGGGATCGCCGAGCACAGTCATCGCGGCAAGCTGTTCGAGCGGGTGATCGCCGAGGCGGAGGCTGATGCTCGCGCGCTGGCGGGCATTCCGGAGCAGTACAAGATCCTGTTCATTCAGGGTGGCGCCAGCCAGCAGTTCGCCATGGTGCCGATGAACCTGCTGAGTCAGGGACGCACGGCGGACTATCTGCTGACGGGAGTCTGGGCGCAAAAAGCCCTGGAAGAAGCGAGAAAGTTCGGCAGTACCCACGTCGCGGTGAGTGGAGAATCCTGCAGGTTCACCAAGATTCCAGCCGAATCCGAGCTCCGCTACTCCGAGCAGCCCGTCTACGTTCACCTCACCACAAACAACACGATCTACGGCACCCAGTGGAAGACGGAGCCGCCGGTGCCGGACGGGGTCCCTCTGGTCGCGGACACCTCCAGCGACATGTTCAGCAGGCCGATCGAGGTGAGCAAATATGGACTGATCTATGCGGGCGCCCAGAAAAACCTGGGACCCGCCGGGATCGCCATGGTGATTATCCGGCAAGATCTGGCGGAGCAGGCCGAGAAGTCGTTGCCCGTCATGCTGCAGTACCGGACCTACGTGAGGGAACGTTCGCTCTATAACACTCCCCCCACTTTCGCAATCTACATGGTGGGCCAGGTCTTCAAATGGATTCTGGCCGCCGGCGGGCTCGCCGCGATGGCCGAGCGCAATCAGGCCAAGGCGAAAGTGCTCTACGATTTTCTGGATCAAAGCGGGCTCTTCCGAGGAACCGTCGATCCAGGCAGCCGCTCGCTCATGAACATCTGCTTCCGCACCAGCTCGGAAGAGCTGGACGCGAAATTCGTCGGCGAGGCCACCCGCCGGGGCTTCGAAGGATTGAAAGGTCATCGCTCGGCGGGAGGGATGCGGGCCAGCGTGTATAACGCCTGCCCCCTGGCGAGCGTGGAGGCGCTGGTCGCTTTCATGAAGGAGTTCGAACAGGCCAACCGGTAGATGCCAGCAACCCTGCCCACCCCGCTGGTCTCGACGGAATGGCTGGCGGCTCACCTGGGAGAACCCGGCCTCGTCGTGATCGACGCTTCCTGGTACCTCGCGGCGATGAACCGCGATGCCAGGGCGGAATACGAGACCGGTCACATTCCGGGCGCGGTCTATTGGGATCTCGATCTGCTGAGCGACCGGAATTCGCCGCTTCCTCACATGCTTTCGGATCCCGAGCTCCTGGCCAGGCAGATTGGCGAGCTCGGCATCGGCACCGACGACCGCGTGGTGGTCTATGATGCCTCGGGGCTCAATCTGAGCGCCCCGCGCGTCTGGTGGACTTTCAAAGTGGCCGGCCACGACGACGTCGCGGTGCTCGACGGTGGGTTGGCCCTGTGGAAGGCGGAAAACCGACCGCTCGAGCAGGGCTGGGTGCGGCGGGACCCCGCGCGCTTCCCGGTGCGATTTCGTCCCGCCCTGCTCAAATCCCTGGCGGAGATGCGTGCGCTGGTCGAGTCGGGAGACTGGCAGATTCTCGACGCCCGAACGCGGGGGCGCTTCGAGGGGAGCGAGCCTGAGCCTCGGCCCGGGCTGCGCGCCGGTCACCTCCCGGGGGCGCGGAACCTGCCCTTTACGGAATTGGTTGATGCCGCGGGCAAGCTGCTCCCGCGCTCCGAGTTGCGTCGGCGCTACCAGGCCGCAGGAGTGGATCCGTCTCGCCCGATCGTCGCTACCTGCGGGTCCGGCGTCACGGCGTGCGCGCTCGCACTCGGCCTCGAGCTCTTGGGCAGCGAACAGTACGCCGTGTACGACGGCTCCTGGAGCGAATGGGGGGCACCAGCCGGACCACCGATCGAGCCGGGACCGGCGCGCAAAACCGTGTAAATTGTCAGCTATGGAAGCTGACTCACCCGAGCGTCCGGTAGCGCTGGCCGCTACCGATCGCCCGCTCCCGCTCCGGCTCGAGACCATCGAGGATGAGCGTGCTCCGGACGGGATGTCCTGCATCGGCTCGTTTCTCGGCCCCAAGCTGGTCGCTCGTTGCGTGGTTCCCCCGGATGCCGCCGCGTTTCTGCTTGAGCGTGGATTGTTCAGCCAGCCCGTTCGTCTCGCGCTGGCCGCGCGCGAAGAGCCGCCCGGGCTGCAGTGCCAACTGTTCGCGCTCGTCGAGCTGCCTTCCGACTTCTTTGCGGGCGCCGAAGAAGGCGAGGACGAATCGCCCTGGGCCGACAGCGTACCCGGAGCGGCCTATGACCGGGAGATCTCGGGCGCTCCCCCCGAGCCGGCAGCACGCCGCGAGTCGGCGGAAGAAGACTCGGAGGATGAGCAACAAGCCGCGGTGTTCCTCGGCCAGATCATCCGATTCGACAAGGACCGCCGCCATCCGGGCGATCTCGCCCTCGAAACCATGGACGTGCTGCGCACCATCGTGCAAGGAGACGTGAGCGAAGTGGTCGACAAAGTCCTGGAGGATTTGCTAGGCGGGGCGGGACCGGCATGACCTCGGCGACCGAAGCGCGGCGCGCGCCGCGGCCTACGGAAGGTGAGCCGATCACGATGCTGGACGGCCGTCTCCAAGTGCCCGACCATCCGATCATCGCCTTCATCGAGGGAGACGGAACCGGGCCGGACATCTGGCGGGCCTCCCGCCGGGTTCTCGATGCCGCCGTGGCGCGCGCCTATCCCGGGCGGCGCAGCATCGCCTGGTTCGAGGTCTTCGCCGGCGAGAAGGCCAAGCGGCTCACCGGCAGCTGGCTGCCGCAAGAAACCCTGGATGTGATCTGGCTGCATCTCGTCGCGATCAAGGGGCCGCTCACCACCCCGGTCGGCGGCGGTATCCGCTCGCTCAACGTCGCCTTGCGGCAGCAACTCGACCTCTATGCCTGCGTCCGGCCGGTTCGCTGGTTCGAAGGAGTACCCTCTCCCGTCAAGCGTCCGGACGCGGTCGACATGGTGATTTTCCGCGAGAACACCGAAGACATCTACGCGGGCATCGAGTACGAGGCCGGCACACCGGCCGCCAAGCGCGTCGTGCAATTCCTGCTGGATGAGATGGGTGCCAAGACGATCCGCTTCCCGGAATCGAGCGCCATCGGCATCAAGCCGGTTTCAGCGGAAGGCTCCAAGCGGCTGGTGCGCGCGGCCATCGACTATGCTCTGGCCCAGGGCCGAGAGAGCGTGACCCTGGTGCACAAGGGCAACATCATGAAGTTCACCGAAGGCGGCTTTCGCGACTGGGGCTATCAGGTCGCCCGCCAGGAGTACGGCGCGGTGGATTTCGAAGGAGGGCCCTGGTGCCGGTTGCCCAGTGGGCTGCTCGTGAAAGACGTGATTGCCGACGCGTTCCTGCAGCAGATTCTGCTCCGCCCCGCGGAGTACGACGTGATCGCCACGCTGAACTTGAACGGCGACTACTTCTCCGACGCCCTGGCGGCGCAGGTCGGCGGCATCGGCATCGCGCCCGGAGCCAACATCAACTACCTGACCGGCCACGCGATCTTCGAAGCCACCCATGGCACCGCGCCCAAGTATGCCGATCAGGACAAGGTCAACCCCGGATCCGTGATTCTGTCCGGGGAGATGATGCTCCGCTACCTGGGATGGAACGAGGCAGCCGACCTGGTGCTGCGCGGACTCGACCGGACGATAGCCCAGAAGCGGGTGACCTACGACTTCCATCGCTTGATGGAGGGTGCTGTGCTGCTCAAGACCAGCGAGTTTGCCGACGCGCTGATCGCGAACATGTAGCTACCGGGGACTCGCTGAGCGCCACTCGCCGTGTGGGCACCATCCTGAGTGCTGTCGTACCGAAGACCACCACCGAGATCCACAGCAGATCGGCCAGAAGCAAGTGGACGAGCTGAAGCGCGGTCGGCGCCAGCAGCAGAAGGTTGCTGAGGCCGGCACCGAGCTGCAGCAGCACGAGCGCGACGACCGCTCTGGCCCAGCCGTTGTCTCCCGCTCCTGGCCGCAGGCGGCCCACCGCCCACACCATGAGGGCGAGGTAAGCTCCGGTGAGCAGGGCGAGCACGGGATGCAGCACCCGGAGCCGCACCAGCAGGTGGGCGGTTGAGGACGTGTCGGCCCGTAACCCCGCGGCCAGCGATGTCGCGGGGAAGAGCGTATCACCCAGCGCGGTCACGGCGCCGCTCATCCCGACCAGCAGTAGTGCCAGGAGTCCAGCGGACCAGAGCCAGCGGGTAGCCCCGGCGGCCGGAGCCTGCGATGGCCGGGTCGCAGCTCCCGCCCAATTGGCGGTAAGCGCAAGGGAGCCGAGCAGAAGAAAGGTGTTGAGCAGGTGAGCGGCGAGATAACCCGCTCGCGCCAGCGAGTCGTTCGCGCCTACCAGTGCGAGCAAAACCAGCCCGGCGCCGATCAGAGCCTCCACTGAGATGAAGCCGAGCGACCAGCCCGCCCAGCGCCGAGCACGATGCCCCCGGGGAAACTCGCGCCGGCTCCACCAGAAGAGGACAGCCACCAGGAGAAGCGCAACGCCGCTGGTGACCCGATGGGTGAGTTCGATCAGCGTGCTGCTCCCAGGCTCCACGGGCAAAAGCTGGCCGTTGCAGAGCGGCCAGTGACGGCCGCACCCCGCACCGCTCCCCGAGGCGCGCACGAACGCGCCCCAGAGGATGACGAACAGATTGACGCCCAGCACGACCCAGGCAAAGCGGCGGAAGCGCATGCCCAAGGATAGCCTGCCGCTTACTCGCGCACCCGGGCCTTGAGTCGTGCCAACGAATCAGCGGGAAAGCCTGCCGGGGCGATGAGGCGGTACTCCACGCGCCCGTCGACCAGCTGCTGGGAGAGCACCAGCTCGCCCTGCGCGGTGGCGTAGACGACCCGGACGAAGAGTCCCTGTGCCTCGAGGCGCAATGGAATGAGTCCCTCGATCAACCGGAGCGAGCCGCCCAGCCGTCTGATCGCGTCCGCGAAGCCAATCGGCTCGGGGGGTGTGAGCACCGGTGCCGAGCCCGACGCCTGCGCGTTCACACCCGTCACCACGACTTCCTCGAGGCGAAACTGAGAATCACCCAGCCGCCGCAACGCATTCTCACGGGCTCGAGCTGCCCCCTCCGTCGCGGCGACCGGCGGCCGAGCTGCTGGGGTCGCAGGCGGCGCTGCCGCCGTGTCCCTCCGCGCGCCGCTGGACGCGGTGACTTTCCCCAGTTGGTCAGCCGCGGCCGCCTTTGCTTGTTCCTGAACGGCGGACTTGGCCGCGAACGCGTTCGCGGCAGCACGCGGAGGAGGTGCAGCGGGCTCAGCCGGAGTGAGACGCGGCTGGTTAGTGGGTTGCTGGGCGGCTGGGCTCACCGGAGCGGAATCGGCGCGGCTCTCCGCCGCGTTCACCGCGACCTCGTCGCGTGCATGGGGTGCGCGCGTGCCGCGGGCCGCATATCCCAGGCCCACGGCACCGACCAGGCTCGCCGCCCAGGCCAGCCTGCGGCCCCAGTGGACGTCGCCGGATCGTTTCGGTGCCGGGCGCAGGCTGCCCTCCGCCGGAACTTCCAGCAGCTCGACGAGCCCGTCCGCCTCACCGAGCAGCAGGCGCTCGCGTTCGAGCCGTTCCCGGCATTGCAGGCAGGACGCCAGATGCGCCTGAATTGGCGGGAGTTCAGGTGAGGGAACTTCGCCGTCGAGCAGCGCGTGGAGGAGTCCTTCCTCAAGATGCGACATGGTGTTTCTCCTCCCCGGCGCGGTAGGCCTCGACCAGACGGCGTCGGGCGCGGGCCAGCGTCGTCCCGATAGCTCCGCGCGCGAGGCCAAGCGTCGCCGCTATTTCATCGTAGTTGAATCCTTCTGCCTTGAGCAGCAGGGCTTCCCGGTCGCGCTCCGTTAGACCCTCGAGCGCGGAGCGGACCCGGGCGACTCGCTCGCTCTTGTCGAGCTCTTCATCCGGAGCCGCCTCCCGATCGGGTTGCTCGGCCTTGTAGAGGACCAGTCGTCGGCCCTGGCGCGTCGCCTTGCGGGCGTCTTCCCGGACCAGATTGAGCGCCACCGCAAAGAGCCATGGCCGGGGATTGCGCGGCGGGGCCACCACGGCCCGGGCAAAGGTTTCCTGGGCGATCTCTTCGGCGCGGTCACGGTCGCCCGTGCGGCGGTAGAGCATGCGCACGAGCGAGCCGTGATACTGCGCGAAGAGCTCCGCCAGCAAACCACTCATCGGGCGTCGAACTCCTGGAGGAAACGCGCCAGCTCGCCCGGCGCCCACTCGACCGCGCCGCCATCCACGACCTTGAGACTAACCGCTCGACCGGCCAGCAGGATTGGGGACCCAACGGCAAGCGCCGCCTTGAGCGAGGGCCGCGCCCTCACCAGCTCAAAGTAGGCGGAGCTGAACGGGGCGATCGCCTTGGTCTTGAGGCTGTCGCGCCGGGTCAAGTCGGTCCACACGCCGTCGCGGAACGCCAGCAGCCGGCCGCCGGCTCGGCGGATTTCTTGTCTGCTGAAACGTGAAGCCGCATTTTTCTGGACCCCATCCATCACCCCGGAGACGACTACTTCCTCGAGCTGGAGCGAAGGCGTGGCGGAGAGGTTGGCACTTGCCTTCGCCTGGTCAAAAGCGCGCGCCCCGGTCATCTCGCGCGCCCGGAGTGCACCCGCCATGGGCGGTGGCGCCGCCGCGACTACTCCCGGCTCCTGCACCAGATACGCCGTGTATTCGGTCAGAATTCCATACCGCAAACCGAGCTCCTTGACGCGCGCCACGAGCTCCGGCGAAGCGCCCTCGAGACGGATCTGCCGGGTCAGCTCTCCGACGCGGCGCGCGGCCCAGAGCGGCGGAATGTAGGTGTTGCCGGCCTCGTGCCGCCCGAAATCGGCCTGGATGCTGAAGCGCTCGCGCCGGCCGCCGCGCGTTCCCTCGATGACCACCGGACCGCTCCCCTGTCCCCGATAGCGCGCCAGTACGACCAGTTCCTCGCCATAAAACAAATCCGGCAGCGCGGCGGGGGCCTGTTCCTGGAAGCGCACCGGGGCGTCCACAATCCGGAGATCCACCAGCGCGGGACGCGACAGTTTGGCCAGCAGGCTTCCTATGGCGTCTCCCACGTCTGCACCAGGAGAGACATACGTGGCACTGCCGCGGCCGTCCACCGCGAGGCGGTCCAGCAGATAGGTGTTGACGTCGTGCCCGACTCCCACGGTGAAGATCCGGGAGCGTCCGATGTGCGCGGCAGCTTCCGCCGCGATCCGGTCGGGCGCCTGTTCGCCGACCGAGGGAAGTCCGTCGGTGAGTAACATTACCAGCGCCACGCGCTCACCTTCTCCCCGCTCTGCCAGGGCCGCCTCGACCGCGCCGGCAAGGTTGGTTCCTCCGCTGGCATCGAGTCCGTCGACGAAGCGGCGGGCCTCGGCGAGCTCTGCTTCGCCCGCCGTCGTGAATCCTTCGCGGAATTGGCGCACGGCGCTGCTGAAGGCGATTAGGCGAAAGCGGTCGCGAGGGCGGAGGGCGCTCAAGGCCTGGCGGAGCGCGGCTCGGGCCTGCTCCATCTTTTCTCCGCTCATGGAGCCCGAGACGTCCACGACCAGGGTGAGATCGCGCCCGACGGAGGCGGTTTCCGCGGAGGCCGGTGGTGCGAGGAAGAGCAGGGCGAAGCCCTCCTCGCCCGGCTCCGAGTGGGTGAGCACAGTGCCGCCCACCAGACCACGCCGGAAAGGGAGGACCAGATCCACGTCTCCCCGAACCGGGCCATTCACGCCGATCCGCAAGGTGCCGTCGCGCCGCTCGTCGCTGAGCTGATGTGTTGGGGAATAGGGCGTGGCAAACTCGGCTTCGCGCCGCACCTCGACGTTCATCGTCACGGGTGCATCGCCGCGGTCTCCCGCCGCATAGCGGAGCCGGAGCGCATCGCTCTCGCGGCCGAGCAGCTGGGTGAATCGCAGCGTCACCATGCGGGTTTCACCCGGTTGCACCGGAAAAACCTGCGCGCGGATCAACCCGTGCCCCACGAGCGTCAACAACGCGGGATCTTTGAGGCGTCGCACGATGCCTTCGTAAATGCTGCGAGCCTGTTCCGCCGCCATCATTTCGCCCTTGAGCTCGCGCTCACCCTGAAAGAGGGAGAAATCGCTGAAGACGGCCTCCCCGGGCAGCGGGTAGTGATAGGTCCCCTCGGCGAGGACGGGCCCCGTATTGCGGAAGCGCTCCTGCACCTCGAAGCGCGCCACACGGCCCTCGACCACGACCCGCACGCTCGAGTTCACCCGCACCAGCGGGGAGGGCAAGCGGATTTGAGTGGGCGGCCGCTCGAGATCGATCCAACCCTGAGCGGAGAGAGCAGACAGCGGAGCAGCGACGAGTAGCAAAGCCAGCGGCGCGCGGGACATGGATCCTCCCAGTTTGGGGGTCGGGGAGGAGATGCGCTGGCTGAGTGGAGTTGCACAGCGGGCCCGGCTGACACCGGGCCCGTTATGCTCAGCTCAGCGCGGTTCGCAGACTAAGGCTGCGGAGCACCGGCCGTTGCAGAGGCTGTGAACGTAAGCGGAATCAGACCGGTCACCCTCGCAACCATCGATTGGGTTCCGGCGACACTACCAAGGGTCCAGCGCACGCTGGCAAGCCCGTCCGCACCGGTAACCAGGAAATCCGCACTGAGGGAACCGCCTCCTGAGAGGACCTCAAAGGTGACCACGACGCCGTCTTTTGGATTCCCCACTGCATCGGTCACCCGGACGACCAGCGGCTGTCCCAGCTGCGTGCCTACCGCACCGGTTTGTCCATTGCCCGACACTGCGACGAGATTGGCGGGGGGAGCGGTGGTGGCCGTCGCGGAGAACAGCACGCTGGCTGATCCGCCGAGGCTTGCGGTGACCGTGCCTACTCCGAGGGTGCCCCCGAGCCGCCAGGTCGTACTGGCTTGTCCCGAGGCATCCGTGACGCTCTCGGCGGGATTGACGCTCCCGCCGCCCGAAGTCACTTGCCAGTGAACGGTGACGCCGACAACGGGCAGGCCGGCCTCATCGGAAACCCGGATTATCAGAGGTTGTGGAAGCGTTGAGCCGATCGGCCCAGATTGGCTGTTCCCCGAGACCAGCTCGAGTGAAGCCAGCGTGGGACCGCCCGTGATCCCCGAGGTGCAAGCCGCAAGGATCGCCGCGGCAAGCGCCGGAGCCAGGCTGGTCGCGCGCGAGCGTCTAGCGAGTTGTGCTGGGACGTGGATTTCTAGGGCAGTGTGCATCAATGGGTTACAGGTTAGGTTGAAGCGGTGGTGTGGCCGAGGGGCAAATTCCGCGCCCGAGGTGCTGGCTGGCAGCCCATGAGCCTTCACTCCGAGTGGGCGGAAGCTCTGGCAGACTTGACCGAAACGTTGTCGCCACACTAGAATAGCTCCCTTGCAGTGCGGCGGGTACGAACGACCGTGGTGGTTGTAGCTCAATCGGTTAGAGCGCCGGACTGTGGCTCCGGAGGTTGCGGGTTCAAGTCCCGTCAGCCACCCTGGCAGCGCGGCTCGCCGGGGCATTGCACCGACGGCGGAGCCGGAGGTCCGTAGCTCAATTGGTAGAGCACCGGTCTCCAAAACCGGGGGTTGCAGGTTCGATTCCTGCCGGGCCTGTTGAAGCAGGTGGCCGGTTGCAGGTGGCCGGTTGCAGGTGGCCGGTTGCAGCTGGCAGGTAGCAGTCACCTATAACCCGCCACCTGCTACCTGCAACCTGGTAGTGAGGCGCTATCGTCTAGGGGCCCAGGACACAGCCCTCTCAAGGCTGGAACACGGGTTCGAATCCCGTTAGCGCTATGATCCGCCCCTTGGGGGCCCCATCGTCTAACGGTCAGGACACCACTCTTTCAAGGTGGTAATACGGGTTCGATTCCCGTTGGGGTCATCGGATCCGGCCCGCGCCGCTAGCTCAATTGGCAGAGCAAGTGACTCTTAATCACTAGGTTGTAGGTTCGATTCCTACGCGGCGCACTGCTTGCACGGACGCGACTCGGTAGAGCCGGGTCGCGTTTTTCGTTTACCGAGTGAGGTCCCATGAACAAGACTATTCGTCCCGCCGGGCCGCTGTTCGCCGCCGCCGCGGGTCTCCTCCTGGCCCTCCCGCTTCAGGCCCAGAACTTCGAGGGAGTCCTGAGCGTGCATTCGGCCACCATGCCGCCCCAGGCGGGCATGCAGTATTTCATCAAGGGCGACCGGCTGCGCCTCGAGATCTCCGCGCCGGGGAAGTCGCCGATCGTGATGATCAGTGACGGGCCGGCCCGAAAGCAATACATCCTGTTCACCGACCAGAAGGTCTATACCAC
>DASYTT010000024.1:0-3034 GCA_036002045.1 Gemmatimonadales bacterium | reverse complement strand
CGGCCAAGTTCGGCATCCCGGCCGACCAGGTGGTCGAAACGGCGCGGCGGGTCGCCGCTGATCCGCGGCTCGAGCTCACCGGGCTTGCCATGCACGTGGGGAGCCAGCTGCTCGACCCGGCCCCGTTCGAGAAGGGTGCCGCACGGCTCGCCGAGCTGATCGGTACGCTGCGCGCCGAAGGCATCACCACGCTCCGAGCGCTGGATCTCGGCGGCGGGTTAGGAATCCGCTACCGTGATGAAGCGCCTCTCGAGCCGGTCCGGCTCGCGGCGGCACTCATTCCCATCGTGGCGCCGCTGGGCCTGGACGTTCACGTCGAGCCGGGCCGCTACCTGGTCGGCAGCGCGGGGATTCTGCTCGCCACCGTGCTCTATCGCAAACATGCGGGAGGCACCGACTTCGTGGTGGTGGACACGGGCATGAACGACCTCGAGCGGCCCAGCCGCTACCAGGCCCACCACGAGATCGTGGTCGCGCAGGACCGCGCCCAGCCGATGGGGGTGGTGGATGTGGTCGGGCCCATCTGCGAGTCGGGCGACTTTCTCGCCCTGGGGCGCGAGCTCCCCCAGGTCGCAGCGGGCGACGTGCTCGCGGTGCTCGGCGCGGGCGCCTACGGCTTTGTGATGGCCTCCAACTACAACGAGCGGCCGCGGCCGCCTGAAGTGCTAGTGGACAGTGGTCAATGGTCAGTGGTCAGACCCCGCGAACGGCTCGCCGACTTGTTGCGCCAATGACGACGCCCCGCTCGCACGACGCGATCCTGATTCTCGATTATGGCTCCCAGTTCACCCAGCTCATCGCGCGCCGGGTGCGGGAAGCCCACGTCTATTCCGAGATTCATCCCGCGAGCCTCTCGCTCGAGCAGATCCGGGCGTTCGCGCCCAAGGGGATCATTCTCTCGGGCGGTCCGAGTTCGGTGTACGACGCCGGCGCTCCGCTCGCTTCGCCGGAGCTGCTCGAGCTGGGCGTCCCCGTATTGGGACTCTGTTACGGGATGCAGCTCATCGCCAAGCTCGCGGGTGGGAAGGTCGTTCCCTCGAGCCACCGCGAATACGGGCGCGCCGCGCTCAAGGTCCTGGGCGGGAGGCTGTTCCGTGGGTTCACGCCGGGGGAAGAGATCCAGGTGTGGATGAGTCACGGCGATCAGGTGAACGGCCCGCCGCCGGGCTTCGTGGCGACTGGATCGAGTAGCAATTCTCCCGTCGCCGCTATCGAGCACCGGAGCAAGCCGATCTTCGCGGTGCAATTCCATCCCGAGGTGGCGCACACGCCCCGTGGCGCCGAGCTGATCGCCAATTTCCTCTTCGACGTCTGTGACTGTCAGCCCGACTGGACGGCGGGGCACTTCATCGATTCTGAGTCCGCCCGGATTCGCGAGCTCGCGGGCACCGACCGCGTCATCTGCGGGTTATCCGGAGGGGTGGATTCGGCCGTGGCCGCAGCGCTGGTGCACAAGGCCGTGGGAGAGCGGCTCAGCTGCATCTTTGTGGACCACGGACTGCTGCGGCTGCACGAGCGCGACCAGGTCGAGCATACCTTCCGGCGTCACCTCGGCATCGATCTGCGGGTGGTGGATGCCCGCGAGCGATTCTTGAGCAAGCTTGCGGGCGTCAGCGATCCGGAGCAGAAGCGGCGGATCATCGGGAATGAGTTCATCGAGGTCTTCGCGGCCGAAGCGCAGCAGCTCGGCAGTGAGGTCGGCTTCCTGGTGCAGGGCACCCTGTATCCCGACGTGATCGAATCGAGCTCGCCGAAGGGCGGCCCTTCGGCGACGATCAAGACCCACCACAACGTGGGCGGGCTTCCGGAGCGGCTGCCCTTCAAGCTGATCGAGCCGCTGCGCGAGCTGTTCAAGGATGAGGTGCGCCAGGTGGGACGCGAGCTGGGCTTGCCGGAGGAGATGGTCGGACGGCATCCGTTTCCGGGCCCGGGGCTCGCCATCCGCATTTTAGGTGAAGTTACCCGGCCGGCACTGGAGACCTTGCGGCAGGTGGATGCGATTTATATCGAAGAGATTCGTGCCGCTGGGCTCTACGACGAAATCTGGCAGGCCTTCGCCGTGTTACTGCCGGTTCGCTCCGTCGGGGTCCAGGGGGATTTCCGGACCTACGATCAGGCCGTGGCGCTGCGGGCGGTGACCAGCCGCGATGGCATGACGGCGGACTGGTACCCCTTTCCCCCCGAGGTGCTGGCCCACATCTCCGGCCGCATCTCGAATGAGGTCAAGGGCGTCAACCGCGTGGTGTACGACGTGAGCTCGAAGCCGCCCGCGACGATCGAGTGGGAGTAGCGCCCTTCCGCAGCGCAAACTTGAGCCCGGACCAGGTAGCATCGATCGCGCAGATCTTGTAGTCCACCAGCCCCGCCGCCAAGCCTAACGCGCGCACCTCGGTCTCCGAGACATCCGTCGCCATGCCCGACGCCTTCTTGGGCCAGGCGATCCAGACTCCACCCTGTTTCGACGCCGCCACCATGCGCGGCATCGCGGCGCGCAGCTCCTTGAGTGACCGCACGAACCACACCGTGAGATCGCGCTTGGCCCGTGGGTTCGAGTGCACAGTGGCGCCGGCCGGCAATTCGCCCAGCGTGGCCGTGAAGTCGTCGGGTGCGTTGACGAGCACCACCGCGCTTTCCGCACCGATCCCCAGCTTCTTCGGCAGCGGCGTCCCCGAATAACCCGCGAAGCGGGAATCCGGCAGCGCGCTCAGGCTGGGCGGATTCGCCATGGCCTGCTTGATGGCCGCCCCGATGTTCCTCCACTCCGTGTGGCGCGCATCGGGCAGGGTGGCTTTGAGCTTTGCCACCTTCTCCGGCTGTCCCCCGACGAAGAGGATGGGGATGTGCCGGGTGGACTTGAACTCCCGCAGCCCACCGGCGACTTCCCGTCCGTGGCTTGGGAGCCGGTCGAGGCAGATCACGAAGACGTCGGGAGGCCGCAGGCGGACCCGCTTGAAGCTCTCCGGGTTGGTAATGGGATCCTGGGCGACCCGGTGTCCCAGCGCGCGCAGCGTCTTCGCGTGCTCGGCGGCCTCGC
>DASYTT010000023.1:0-23830 GCA_036002045.1 Gemmatimonadales bacterium | reverse complement strand
GGGGAAGGGCGCTTCGCTGCCATCCGCCTTGACCGCCCAGATGTCGCGGTCCTCATCGAGGGGAACGTCGGTGAAGACGAGGTATCCCGTAGTAGTCCAGTCGGAGGGCCATTGGAGCCCTTCCCGGACGACGAGCTGGCGCGCGCTGTCACTCCCGTCGCTTTTGCGGACGAGCAGGTCCTTGCGGGTGGGCCGGTCCGCGGAATAGGCGATGAACTTGCCATCCGGGCTCCAGGCGGGATCGTTGCTGCTCGCGCCGTCGAGCGTAAAGCGCCGGCGCGCCTGGGTGCGAAGGTCATAGGTCCAGAGGTCGTCCGGATTGCCGTCGCCGTATGCGATCACGTTCCCGTCGGGCGATAACCTCGGCGCCCAGCCGCTGTTGCGGAGGAGAACCTGCGCGTTCCCGCTCTTGTCGTACAGCTCCACATTGAGGATGGTGCCGGCGCTCCGGATGATCGCGAGAGTGCCTCCCCGCGACACGGAGTAGAACGCGCGACCCCGTCCGACGCCGAGCAGCTCGGGAAGCACGACCGGAGTCCCAGTGAGCTCGAGGCGGCCGAGATCGAATTCCTGGCTCACCAGGCGGCCGTCCGGGTTCGCGAACACCAGCCGGCCGGACTCGAGGTAGCTCGGCCGCAGCCCGCGACCGAAGGTTTTGCGCCGACCCGTTCGCAGATCGAGCACGCCAAGCAAGCCGCCGGTCGACTCGGTGTTGTAGACGATGGCCTGGCCGCCGGGGAGCGCGTGCGGAAAGAAGAAGCCCGAGTCGAGCGGCTGCTTCGCGATGACGACCGGGTTAGGCGTTCCGCCCTTCGCGGAAACCTCGAACAAGGCTCCCCGCGGCATGGTGGCAAACAGGATGGTATCGTCTTCCCGCCAGGTCGCGCCGGCCAGGCCCTCGACGTACGGAGCAATGACCGACTCGTTGCCGTCCTGCAGGCGAACTTTCTTGAGCGACTGCTCCGCCAGGAACCCCACCCAGGTACCGTCTGCCGAGAAGAAGGCGCTGTTGGCGTCCTCACTCCCCGGGAGCGGCGTCGGGTTGGGGTCTTGCAGGCGGCGCACGAAGAGCCGGTTGGAGCCAGCCTCACCCGCCGGATAGACCAGCACACTCCCATCGGGCGATAGAGCAGGGTACCCCGGGACCGCGTTCGCCGAATCCATGGGGAGAAAAAACACTGCCGGTCGGGTCGCCGCGGCTCCAGCGGGCGCGGACCGAGCCGGTCCCAGCAGCCAACCGGCAAGCAAGCCGAGGGCGAGCAGCGCGCCTCCCGCAGCCCAACGCCACGCGCCGCCGCGGCGAGTGCTCGGAGCGATGGCGGGTTGCTGCTCTCCCGTGACAGGCAGGCGGAAATCGGGATTCGTCAAGGCAACGGCAAACTGCGCGGCTCGGGCAAACCGGTCGGCTGGATTCTTGGCGAGCGCACGCTGCACCGCGGCGTCGACATTGAGGGGCACCAGCTCCCGGGCGCGCGAGACCGGGGTCACCTTCTCGGCGAGAATCTTGGCGACCACGGCCTGAACCGAGACCGCGCGATGTGGCGGATCGCCCGTCAACATCTCGTAGGTGACCGCGCCCAGGGAATAGATGTCGCTCCGCGCATCGAGGGCCGGGTCGCCGGCCGTTTGCTCGGGGGACATGTAGTGCGGAGTGCCCAGGCTCATGCCGGTCCCGGTGAGCCGCTCGACCTCGCCCGCGCCGCCGGCCGCGCGGACCGCCAGCGCGATTCCGAAATCGGCGACCAGCGGCTGGCCGCGTTGCAGCAGGATGTTCTCTGGCTTGATGTCGCGATGGATGATCCCGTGCTCGTGGGCGTAGTCGAGTGCGGCCGCCACGGCCCGGGCGATCGCGACCGTCTCTTCCACGCTCAGCTGGCGCTCGCGCTGCAGCTTGCCGCGCAGGGATTCTCCCTCTACGTACGGCATCACATAGTAGAGGAATTCCTCCGCGGAGCCGGAGTCGTAGAGCGGAAGAATGTTGGGGTGCAACAGATTGGCGGTGACCCTGATTTCGTGGACGAACCGTTCACTGCCCAGGCGAGCGGCGAGCTCCGGCCGAAGCACCTTGATGGCGACCTTGCGGCCATGCCTCAGGTCACGGGCGAGATAGACGGTAGCCATCCCGCCCTCGCCCAGTGTCCGCTCGACCTCGTAGCGGCCGGCGAGCGCGCTCGACAGCCGATCCATGGAATACGTTGGCAAGCGCTGCTCATCCTCTGCGGAGGTTCCGTCCCGGGCGGGACGGCGTTGGAATCTACGGTTCTGGGGACGCGCTGACCAGCGAGCGACTGCTCCAAGTTAGTATCTTGGAATGGGTCGTCCGAATGTGAGGCGTCATGGCTGAGCGGGAGTTGCGTGCAGCGATCGAGGAGATTCGTACCGAGCTCGCCCACGCGGAGGGGCTGACCGAGGGCAGCCGGGAGGCCCTGCGCCGGCTGGCCGCCGAGCTGGAGGCTCGGCTCGAGCGCTCGGCTTCGCAGGCGGAGAATGACAGCTTGCGGGCCGAGCTGGCCGATTGGGTACGCGAGCTGGAAGTGTCCCACCCGGCCTTGTCGACCACTATCGGCCGGGTGATCGACACGCTGGCGTTCTTCAATCTTTGACGGGGTGCGCCGGAGTGTGGTGAAGCGCCACCTGCCGGCGCCGCCGGTGCCCTGACGACTTCGACGCCGAACTACGCCTTCCGATGGTGCAGCGAAAACGCCGCACCCTGCGGATCCATACAATTCACGATCCAGGAGCCGTCCGGCACCTCCATCGGCCCCATCAGAATCTGTCCCCCGTTCGCCTTGACCCGCTCTGCACCCTGCCCCACATCGGCGACGCGGAAATACAACCCCCAGTACGGCGGCACCTGCGCCATTTCCTTGGGCTTGTTCATCATACCGCCCAGGTCCCACTGCCGCCCCCAGATGTGATACTTGCCCATGGGCCCCATGTCCATCACGTTGCGTTCCCGCCAGCCGAATAGCTCCGAGTAGAACGCGAGCGCCGCGGCCGCATCGGTGGTGTAGAGCTCGTGCCAGGACACGTCGCCCAGCTCGGGCTGGGCCTCGGGCGTCGAGGGCGACTCCGGCGCGGGCTCATAGATCGCGAAGACCGCGCCCTGCGGATCCTGCATCGTCCGCATGCGACCGACCGTGGGCACCTCGATCAGCGGTGACAGCGCGCTGCCCTTGAGCCGCTCGATCTGCGCCACGGCGTCCTCGAGATTGGGGACGCTCACGTACATCTCCCAATGGGGCGGGAAGTTCATCCCCTCGGGGATCGTCATCACGCCGCCAACCGGAATCTCTTTGGTGCGCATCCACATGTCGTACGGCTGGGGCGCCCCCTCGAACGGCTTCACCGTCCAGCCCACCACGGTGGTGTAGAATCGCTCGGCGGCTTTCATATCCGTCGTCAGCAACTCGTACCAGAGAATGCGTCCGCGTACGGAAGCGTCGGCCATGGAGATTTCCTTCCTCGATCAGGTGGAGTCGGACATGATCCAGCGCGCCGTGGCCTGTTGGGTCGCCAGCGAGACCAGGCAATACGCCGCAAACCAGTAGAACCCGGGTCCGAACGTAGCGGTGAAGGTGACGAGCGAGGCGCTGACTCCCGCACCGGGGGGGCTCTGGCTGGCCCGGGCCGCGAGATACGCGATGAACAGCGCCACGGCGAATACGTCGGCCATGGACCATTTGGCGATGAGCTCCACGAAGTGCAGCGTCCGGCGCCGGAGCGCCGGGTCGCGGTGCCATACGGCCCACAGCACCAGCGCCGCCTTGGTGAGCGGTACCATCACGCTGAACAGCAGGATGAGCGTCGCCGCCGTGGGACTCCCTACCCTGTAGAGGTAGCGCACCGATCCCAGAATGCTCCGGGTCTGGTGATAGACCTCGATCGGCGGGCCGGATCCGAGCCGGGTGCCCAGCTCGGCTCCCAGTCGCGAGACCAGAGCACCCTTGAGACCGCCCGGCTGGGCCTCCAGCAGCGGCAGCATGAACGGATTGAGCAGCGGGCGGATGGTCGCGATGGTAGTATCCGACAGCCCTGCGTCGAGCAGCCTCGGCGCGAGACCCGCCACGCTCTTGGGATCGAGGTGCCCGCGCACCGTGATGACGGGAGAGAGAATGCCGGGCAACAGCAGCGCAATGGAGATGGCGAGGCCGGCCAGGGCGAGCGGGCGACGGTCGGCGCTTCGGGCAAGCATGGCCATACGATAGAGGCGTGGCGCAAGGCGAGGCAAGGGAAGCACGCAACCTTTTCCTCGAATCCGCGTATCGAATACTTGACCCCAACCGTCTGACCGGGCGCCTCCTGATGCGCAACTTCCGACTCGCGCTGCGAGCCCTCCGCAGGACCCCTTTCGTCAGCAGCGTCGCCATCCTGTCCCTTGCGCTCGGGATCGGGGCCAACGCCGCCATCTTCTCGCTGTTCGAACAGACCCTGCTACGGCCCCTGCCGGTGCCGGCCCCGGAGCGTCTGGTCAACCTGGGCTCTCCCGGTCCCAAGCCGGGGTCGCAATCGTGCGGTCAGGCGGGCGACTGCGACGTGGTGTTCAGCTACCCGATGTTTCGCGACCTCGAGCGCTCCCAGACAGTCCTCAGCGGACTCGCGGCACACGTCGGGTTCAGCGTCAACCTGGCGATGCGCGGCCACAGCCCGTTCAGCGATCGCGGCATGCTGGTGTCGGGATCGTACTTCCCGGTGCTCGGCCTGCGGCCGGCGCTCGGCCGGCTTTTCACCGAGCGGGATGACCAGGTGATCGGCGGATCCTTCAGCGCCGTCCTGAGCTACAACTACTGGCGCGCGCGGCTCGGATCCGATCCGGATGTCGTGGGGAAGGTGATCGTGGTCAACGGCCAGCCCCTCACCATCGTCGGGGTGGCCCCGGAGGGATTCAGCGGAACCACGCTGGGCGCCGATCCAAAAGTTTTCGTGCCGATCTCCATGCGCGGCGTCATGTACCAGGGGTGGCGAGGCTTCGAGAACCGGCGGAGCTACTGGGCCTACCTGTTCGGGCGGCTCAAGCCCGGGGTGTCACTGGAGCAGGCGCGCAGCGGACTCAACCAGCTGTATCACAGTATCGTGAACAGCGTCGAGGGGCCGCTCCAGGAGGGCATGAGCGAGAAGACCATGGCCCTGTTCAAGGCTAAAGCGCTGACGGTGGAGGACGGACGGAAAGGCCAGAGCTCGGTGCACGAGGAAGCCCGGACGCCGCTCACGCTGCTGTTCGCGCTCACCGGGCTGGTGCTGCTGATCGCCTGCGCCAACATCGCCAACCTGCTGCTGGCGCGGGGCGCCAATCGCTCCATGGAGATGGCGGTGCGGCTCTCGCTTGGCGCGAGCCGCGGCCAGGTGTTGCGGCAGCTGCTAGCCGAAGCGCTGGTGCTGGCGCTCCTCGGCGGCGCCGCAAGCCTGCTGGTGGCGCGCTGGACCCTCCAGGGCATTGCCGCGATGCTACCCGCGGACATCCTGCCCACGCTCGAGCTGGGTGTCAAAACGCCCGTGATGCTGTTCGCGGCCGCCGTGGCGATCGCCACGGGATTCCTCTTCGGGATGTTCCCCGCGCTGCACAGCACCCGCTCCGACCTGGTGACCAGCATCCGTTCCAACGCCGGCCAGCTCGCGGGGGCCCGGGCGGCGGCGCGCTTCCGCAGCGGACTGGTGACCGCACAGATCGCGCTCTCGATGACGCTCCTGATCTCGGCGGGCCTCTTTCTCAAGAGCCTGTGGAAGGTGAGCCGGGTGGAGCTCGGGATCGAGATCGACCACGTGCTGACATTCGTGATCTCGCCCCAGCTCAACGGCTACAGCCGGGAGCGCTCGCGGGTGCTCTTCGCGCGGGCCGAGGAGGAGCTGGCCGCCCTCCCCGGCGTGCAGGGGGTGGCGGCCGGGATGGTGGGTTTGCTCACGGGCGACAACTGGGGCAACGGCGTCAACGTTGAAGGCTTTCCTCGGGGCCCCGACGTCGACGACAATTCCAGCTTCAACCGAATCGGAGCGGGTTACTTCAGGACACTGGGAATCCCGCTACTCGCCGGAAGAGAGTTCAGCAACGCGGACGCGGTGAACGGTCCGAAGGTCGCGGTCGTGAACGAAGCCTTTACCCGGAAGTTCAAGCTCGGGCGGAATGCGGTTGGCAAGCGGATGGCAGTGGGTGGCGAGACGCTGGACATCGAGATCGTGGGTCTGGTCAAGGACGCCAAGTACAGCGAGGTAAAGCAGGAGATTCCGCCGGTCTTCTTCCTGCCCTACCGGCAAGACTCCACGGTGGGTTTCCTCACCTTCTACCTGCGGAGCTCCCTCCCTCCCGAGCAGCTGGTGCCGAGCGTCCGCGCCGTGATCGGCAGGCTGGATCCGGCGCTGCCGATGGAGGGCCTGCGCACCCTGCCGCAGCAGGTCAAGGAGAACGTCTTCCTGGACCGGATGATTTCGACGTTGTCCGCCTCGTTCGCCGCGCTGGCGACGCTGCTGGCGGCGGTGGGCCTGTATGGGGTGCTCGCCTACACGGTCGCCCAGCGTACCAGGGAAATCGGGGTGCGGATGGCGCTGGGCGCGGATGCCGGCAGGGTGCGGGTGATGGTGCTGCGGCAGGTGGGCTGGATGACGCTGATCGGCGGCGTCATCGGGATCGCGGGCGCAATCGGGCTGGGCCGAGCGGCCAAATCGCTGCTGTACGAGCTCTCGGGCACCGATCCCGTCATCATTGCGCTGGCCGCCGCGCTCTCGGTGCTGGTGGCGCTCGGAGCGGGATACCTTCCGGCGCGCCGGGCCTCCCGGGTGCATCCGATGCAGGCGCTGCGGTACGAATAGCGTCAGCCGAAATCAGGGCCGCACCGGGATGACGCGCGTGGTGTACGCGACGCCGTCCGGCCTTTCACCCGCGGCGAGGTAGCCGAGCAGCTTCCGGCTGGCTGCCTCGAGAATCGCAACGCGCCCCGGCCGGCTGAGCGACAGGAATACGTAACGCCCGTCCGGTGATCGTGATACCCTGAGGCCCTCTCCCCGGGAAAGCCGTGCGGGCCAGCGCGCTGCCCTCGCTCTGGACAAGAGTGGGTGTATACTATAGAGTCTTAGGTATCAGCGCCCGCCGCTCCCCGAGGCTCGTTATGACCGACCAGCAGCTCCGTCTCCTCAAAGGCACTCTCGATGTGCTGATCCTGAAGACCCTGAGCTGGGGCCCGGCCCATGGCTACGCGGTCTCTCGCTGGCTGCGGGAGTGCTCGGACAACGAGCTCCGCATCGAAGAGGGCGCGCTGTATCCCGCACTGCGGCGGCTGGAGGAGCGTGGCTGGATCGAATCGGAGTGGCGTACCGCCGAGAGCGGACGGGAGGCACGGGTGTACGCACTGACGCGGGCCGGGACCAAAGCGCTCCTCAGCGAGGTGAGCGCCTGGCGCCGCTACATGCGGGTATTTACGCGTGTGCTCGAAACCCGCCCGGGCGAGTCGCTCGCATGAGCCGGCGCGATGGCTACGACGACGAGCGACTGCCGCTCTCCAAAACGCCGCCGGTGGCCGATGACGTGCGCCGCGAGCTGGAGTTTCATCTGGAGGAGCGCATCGCGGAGCTGGTGCGATCCGGGATCCCGCTGGAGCAGGCGAGGCGGGTGGCGCGCGAGTCCTTCGGCAACGCTTCGCAGGTCGAGGCCGAGTGCCGGGCGATCGAGCGCCGCCGCCGCAAGGCAGTCCGGCGAGTCGAATGGCTGGGCGCCTTCTGGCAGGACCTGGTGGTGGGCTTTCGCACGCTCCGAAAGAGTCCCGGCTTCACTCTGACCGCGGTGCTCACCTTGGGCATGGGCACCGGCGCCGTGGCGGCCATGTTCAGCATCGTGAACCGAGTGCTGCTCCGGCCCTTGCCATATCCCGAGCCCCGCCGGCTGGTGACCGTCGAGGAGCGCCACGCGCAGGGCAGCGGCAGTGTGCCCTGGGCCAACTTCCTCGACCTCGAAGCTCGCGCCCGTTCGTTCAGCGCGATGGCCTCCTACGGTGCCTGGACCGCGACGGTGCTCGGCACCGGGCAGCCACTCCGGGTCCGCGTTGGGGCCGTGTCAGCCGGCTTCTTCAAGGTGTTCCCGCTGCGACCGGAGCTGGGCCGCTTGCCTGTCGCGGAAGAGCACCGGCTGGGGGCGAGCCCCGTGGCGGTCGTGAGCCACGCGTTCTGGCGCGACGCTCTGGGATCGCCGCGGTCGCTCGAAGGCGTGCGGCTCAGGCTGGGCTGGGATCTTAGGGTAGTCGGCGTCCTTCCTCCGGGCTTCGATTTTCCCGAGCGCGCCGAGCTCTGGGCCCCGCTCGAGCTGCTGGAGCAGAGCATGTCGCGGACCTCGCACAACTGGGATGTGGTCGGGCGGCTGCGGCCCGGGGTGGCGAGGGAGGCTGCAGCACGGGAGCTCGACCTCATCCTGGGCACGCTCAAGCCGCAGTACGCTCCGGATTTCGACGCCACCGGGTCCCTGGTGACAGGGTTGCAACAGGCCGAGACGGGCGGGCTGGCGCGCCCGCTCTGGCTGCTGCTCGCCGCCGCGGCGGTGTTCCTGCTCGCGGCGTGCAGCAACCTGGCGAGCGGGATCCTGGCGCGCGGGACCGCGCGGCTCGGTGAGCTCACGGTGCGCTCCGCGCTCGGCGCGACCCGGGTCAGGCTGGCCCGGCAGCTCCTGACCGAGAGCGCGCTGCTAGCCGGGTTAGGGGCCGCAGCCAGCCTCGGGCTCGCGCTGCTCCTGCTGTACACCCTTACCCCGCTGGCGCCGGCCCGCCTCAGGATGGACCGGGTGGGGATCGATGGCTGGGTCGCCGGCTTCGCCCTCGTCGTCGCCGTCGCCACGACGCTGCTGTTCGGGCTTTTCCCGGCGCTCCGGCTCTCCACTGCATCCACTGTCACAGCGCTGCGCGAGGCGGCGGTGGGCATGGCGAGCGCGCGGAGGATGCGTGCCTGGAACGTGCTGGTCGCTGCGGAGGTGGCCCTCGCGGTGGCACTGCTCTCGGGGTCGGTACTGCTGATCAAGTCCTTCGACCGGGTAATGCAGACGGAGCTGGGCTTCGACCCGCAGGGTGTGGTGGCGCTCGCGGTGGACCTGCCATCGGTGAACTACCCCGGCAGGTCCAGTAAGATCAGCGCGTTTCACCTCGCCGTGCTGGAGCGGTTGGCCGCCACGCCCGGGGTGACCGCCGCAGGATTCGTCAACATGCCGCCGCTCTTAAGCAACGGGCCCAGCGGCTCGATGGTGGTGGAAGGCAAGCCGTTTGGGCCCAGCGGTCGCTTTACGGGGTATTCCATCTATCGGGTGATTGGTGGCGACTACTTCCGGGCGATGGGAATGCCAGTGCTCAAAGGGAGGGCCTTCGGGCCGGGCGACGACGCGCAGGCGCCGAAGGTCGTAATCGTGGACGAAGCCTTTGCGCGGGAGCAGTGGCGGGGAGAAGAGCCGTTGGGGAAGCGGGTTAAGCCGGCGGGGATGGACAGCAACAGCGAGGACGACGCAGAGCCCTGGTACACGGTGATCGGCGTGGTGCCGAGTGTGCGCTCGAGCGCGATCACGTCGGCGTTCCGGCCCACTTATTACTTCGACCACCGGCAACGGCCGCCGTATCGCAGCGCGTCGGTGACCTATGCGATTCGCGCCGGACCGGCACCGGCAGGAGCTTTTGCGGCGCTGCGACAAGCCATCCGTGCAGTGGACCCGGAGGTTCCGACGGTGCTGCAGACAATGGACGAGCTGGTGCTGAGCACGGTGGCGGACCGGCGTTTCACGATGCTGGTGCTGGGAACGTTCGGCGCGCTGGCGCTGCTCCTGGCCCTGGTGGGGATTTACGGGGTGGTGTCCTATGCGGTCGCGCAACGTACCCGGGAGATCGGGGTGCGCCGCGCGCTTGGTGCGACGCCGGGACGGGTGCGCGCCATGGTGCTGAGCACGACGCTCGCGGCCGTGGTGCCGGGGCTTGTGGTGGGCGCTCTCCTCACGCTGGTGAGCGCACGCGCGCTGGGCGCGCTGCTCTACGGCGTATCGCCGTTCGACCCGCCGACGCTTGCGTTCGCGGTGGCTGCGCTGGGCGCCGCAGCACTCCTGGCCAGCTTGGTACCGGCCTGGCGCGCGGTACGAGTGGACCCGCTGATCGCGATGCGGGCGGAGTAGGAGGCGGAATCATGCGCACGCTGCTCACCGCCCTGCGCCGGAATACTCCGCTCCGCCCGGGCATGTGCGGGTCCTGGCCGCCTGCATCGTCGCCGGTCGTAACCGGGCCGGGCCCACGGCAACAGCTCACCGCAGGAGACTTCCCATGAGCGACCCTCGCACGCTGGAATCGCGCAACTACGTCACCGTGGGCCAGGAGAATTCCGCTCCCATCGACCTATACTATGAGGACCACGGCTCCGGGAAGCCGGTCGTGCTGATCCACGGCTATCCGCTGAGCGGCGCATCCTGGGAGAAGCAGCTCCCGATCCTGCTGGCGGCGGGTCATCGGGTCATCACCTACGACCGCCGCGGATTCGGCAAGTCCAGTCAGCCAACCACGGGCTATGACTACGACACCTTTGCGGAAGATCTGCACAAGCTCTTGACGGCGCTGCAGCTGAGCGACGTCGCCCTGGTCGGGTTCTCCATGGGCGGCGGCGAGGTCGCTCGCTACCTCGGCAGGTACGGCTCCGAGGGTGTGCGCAAAGCGGTGATCCTGGGCGGGATTCCTCCGTTCCTGCTCAAGACGCCCGACAATGCGGATGGAGTGGACCAGAGCGTCTTTACGGGAATCGAGTCGGCCATCACCCAGGACCGCTACGCCTTCTTCACCGAATTCTTCAAGAACTTCTTCAATACCGATGCGCTGCTGGGCAAGCGGGTGAGCGAGCAGGCCGTGCAAGCCTGCTGGCAGATCGCAGCCGGTTCCTCCGCCACGGCGACGCTCGCCTGTGTGAGCACTTGGTACACCGACTTCCGCCAGGATGTGGAGCGCATCGACGTACCGACCCTGGTCATGCACGGCGACGCCGACCGAATCGTTCCCATCGCGGCCTCAGGGGCGCTCACCGCCAAGCGCATCAAAGGCGCTCGCCTGGTGACCGTAAAGGGCGGGCCGCACTGCTTCACCTGGACCCATCCGGAGGTGGTAAACCCCGAGCTGGTGGACTTCCTCAAGTAGGAAGCGAGTCAGCCCTCGAGCTTGTAGATCTCGCGGCGCCCGTAGTCGAGGAGGTCATGGTAGCCTTCCATGAGGCGTTCCATTTCCTTCAAGTCTTCGGGGCTCTGCCCGGCGCCCTGCATCATGCGCTCGAATTCGTCCACGCTCGACACTTCCATCTCAGCCACGATCGTCCAGTAACGCTCCCCGCAGAAGTCGGTCATGACTCGCAGCTTCGGCATGCCGGCTTTGCGACCCAGCTTGTCCATCGCGACGAACTTCTCGACCATGGGGCGCACTTTCCCGGGCTTGCAATACATGATCTCGCGGACCAGCAGCATGGTACCTCCTCGTCGTAAGTGAGCGGCAGGCAGCTGTACCCATGCAGGACGAAGTTGCTGGGTGAATCATCACATCCGCGGGGAAGGGATGGCGGTTCGCTATCTTAGAAGTCCTTCCATGAGCACGCTCCAACCATGGAGGCAGCCCATCTCCTACGATCCGGCACTCTTGCGCCACCTCGCCGCCACGCTGGCGTATCGGGCAGGGAAGGTCTTGCGCGATCCACCCGCCGGATTCGCCGAATTCTCGAGCGGTCCGACCACTCGCGTCCCGGTCGAGATCCTGGCCCATCTGGCCGACCTCATGGGATGGGCCGTTGGGATGGCGCGCGGCGAGTACGCCTGGCGAGCCGAAGGAAGCCGCGACTGGGACGTCGAATTGCAGCGCTTCTTTGCCGGCCTCGCCACCCTCGACGGTTTGCTGCTCTCCAACCCGCCAGAGCCACGCTGGGCGGAACTGCTGATCCAGGGCCCTCTGGCCGACGCGTTCACTCACGTGGGCCAGCTGGCAACGCTGCGGGGAGCGGCGGGCGCGCCGGTCCGTCCGGAGAGTTATGCCAGGGCGGCCATCGCCGCGGGACAGGTTGGCCTGGAGCAACCCCCGCCGGGACTCGAGTTCGACGGGGATGCCAGCGCCCGAAGCTAACGGGGGACTGCATTGACCCAGCTCGGCAGCGACGCAGAGCACATGCAGCGAGCGCTCGTCCTCGCTCGGCGGGGCTGGGGACAAACGGCGCCGAATCCCATGGTCGGCGCCGTGGTGGTCCAAGCCGGCGAGGTGGTCGCGGAAGGCTTTCACGCGAGATTCGGCGCGGATCACGCCGAGGTTGTCGCACTGCGGAGCGCCGGGGAGCGCGCGGCCGGGTCGACGCTGTACGTGACGCTCGAGCCGTGCAGCCACCGCGGTCAAACGCCGCCCTGCGTCGACGCCATCGTGCAGGCTGGCGTAGCGCGAGTCATGATTGCCGCGCGCGACCCGAATCCCCTGGCCGCCGGTGGCGTCGAGCGACTGCGAGCCGCCGGTCTCGCCGTCGAGGTGGGTATCGCGGAGGCGGCTGCCCGCGAGCTCAACGCGGCCTTCTTTCATTCCTTCGGGTCAGAGCTGCCGTGGGTCCAGCTCAAGCTCGCGGTGTCACTCGACGGAGCGATTGCGGCGCGTGACCGGCGTCCCGCTTGGCTCACCGGCCCCGAGTCGCGCCGCGAGGTGCACCGGATGCGCGCCAACGTCGATGCAATTGCCGTGGGCCTCGGCACCGCACTGGCCGACGATCCGGCGCTCACGGTGCGCGAGGTTCCCGAGCCACGGGTCGCTCCCCTCCGCATCGTGTTTGATTCCCAGGCAAACCTTCCGCTCAGCTCCACCCTGGTCCGCACCGCGCGTGAGGTTCCCACCCTGGTCGTGGCCTGCGAGCCGGACGAAGGGCGCGCCGCTGCATTGCGTGAGGCGGGGGTCGAGCTCCTGATCGCGGCCTCGCTGCGGAACGCGCTCATCGCGCTGCGGACGCGAGGCGTGCGATCGCTGGTGGTCGAGGGTGGGGCACGGCTGGCGGGCTCGCTGCTCGAAGCAGGCCTCGTCCAGCGGCTGGTTATCTTTCAGGCTCCCGTCATCCTGGGAGCGGGCGCGCTCAACGCGTTTGCACACGCGCCGAGCGCCGACCCCCGGCTTGCCCCACGCGCGCGGGTAGTCGAGCGGGGCTCCTTTGGTGACGACCTGATGACGATCTACGCGCTGGA
Organism: Gemmatimonadales bacterium; assembly: GCA_036002045.1. Taxonomy (GTDB): domain Bacteria; phylum Gemmatimonadota; class Gemmatimonadetes; order Gemmatimonadales; family GWC2-71-9; genus JABFSM01. Next base: position 10,656 of record DASYTT010000023.1, on the reverse strand, counting down.
TGGAAGCTCGAGTGTTCACCGGTCTGATTGACGACGTCGGCCGCGTCGAGTCGGCGGCCCGCTCTGCAGCAGGGCTCGAATTACGAGTGCGCTGCTCCTATGCCGATCTGCACAGCGGGGAAAGCATCGCGCTCAATGGCGCCTGCCTGACGGTCCGGGAGTGCGGGCCCGGCTGGTTCGTGACGGCCGCGGTGGAGACGACGCTCGAGCGCACGACCATCGGGAGCTGGCGCGCCGGTCGCGAGGTCAATCTCGAACGAGCCCTGCGGCTCGACGACCGGCTCGGCGGTCATTTTGTGCAAGGCCATGTTGACGGCGTGGCACGCGTGGTCGAGGTGCACGACGAGGCGGATGTCCGGCGCGTCGACCTGGGCCTTCCGCAGGGTCTCTCCGAGCTCCTCGTGCTCCATGGGTCCCTGGCGGTCGACGGGGTCAGCCTGACGGTGAACGAGCTGCCCGCCGAGGACATCGCGCAGGTGGCGTTGATCGACTATACGCTGCAGCATACCACCCTGGGGCGGCTTGCCCGGGGTGAGCTGGTACACCTCGAAGCAGATATGATTGCCAAACACGTTCGACGGCTTTTGGCGAGCCGCGAGATCTGACATGTCATTCGCATCTATCGAACAAGCGATCAGCGAGTTTCACGCGGGGAAGTTCGTCATCGTGGCGGATGACGAGGACCGCGAGAACGAGGGCGATCTCATTTGCGCGGCGGAGCTGATCACGCCCGACAAGGTCAATTTCCTGATTCGGCAGGCCGGGGGAATGATCTGCCTCGCCCTCACCGGCGAGCGCATCGACCAGCTCGGTCTTCCGCTGATGGCCCACACGAACCCGGACGACTACCGGACCGCCTATACGGTGAGCATCGACGCCGCGCGACGCTTCGGGGTCACGACCGGCATCAGCGCGGCGGATCGGGCGACGACCATTCGGGTGGCGGTGGATCCCGCGACGGTGGGAGCCGATCTCCGGCGGGGTGGCCATGTGCACCCGTTGCGGGCGCGAGATGGCGGCGTGCTGCAGCGGGTCGGCCATACCGAGGCTGCCGTGGATCTGGCGCGGCTGGCCGGGCTGGCTCCAGCCGGCGTGATCTGCGAGATCCTGAATCCCGACGGCACGGCGGCGCGGCGACCGGAGCTTTTGGCCTTCGCCGCGGAGCACCGGCTCTGCTTCATCACCGTCGCGCAGCTCGTCGCGCACCGGCTCAAGCACGAGCGGCTGGTTCATCGGGCCGCGGAGGCCCGGCTCCCCACCCAGTATGGAACCTGGCGCATCATCGGATTCCGCAATGACGTCGACGCGCAGGAGCACGTCGCGCTCGTCTATGGCGAGGTGGGCGCGGGCGAGGATGTGCTGGTGCGCATGCATTCGAGCTGTCTGACGGGGGACGTCTTTCATTCGCTGCGCTGCGACTGCGGCTGGCAGCTGGACACCGCGATGCGCATGATCGCCGCCGAGGGACGCGGCGTGGTGGTCTATCTCGACCAGGAGGGCCGTGGCATCGGCCTGCTCAACAAGCTGCGGGCGTACGAGCTCCAGGACCGGCACGGCGCCGATACCGTCGAAGCCAACGAGCGGCTCGGCTTCAAGCCCGACCTCAGGGATTATGGGATCGGGGCGCAGATTCTCCTCGAACTGGGCGTCAAGTCGCTGCGTCCCATCACCAATAACCCGCGCAAGCTGGTTGGTCTCGAGGGCTATGGGTTGCGGCTGGCTGAACGGGTTCCGATCCTGCAGCCCTCACACGACGAAATCGCCGGGTACCTCAAGGCGAAGCGCGACAAGCTCGGGCACCTGATGGCCTCGTGAATGGCCGAGCTCAGCGGGACCCCGACGGCGGGCGGCCGCCGCTTCGCGGTGGTGGCGAGCCGGTTCAACCAGGAAGTGACCCAGAAGCTGGTGGAGGGCGCGCTCGCCGCGCTCACCCGGCACGGGGCGGCCGCCGAGGCGGTCGATCTGATCTGGGTTCCCGGCGCGTGGGAGCTTCCGATGGCAGCGCGCCGCCTGCTCGCAACGGAACGCTACGCCGCCGTGGTTGCCGTCGGCGCCGTGATTCGCGGCGAGACGGCGCACTTCGACTACATCGCGAGCGAAGCCTCGCGCGGCCTTGCCCAGGTCGCCGCGGAGTACGACCGTCCCGTCAGCTTCGGCGTCCTCACCTGCGATACCACCGAGCAAGCCGAGGCCCGCGCAGGGGGCGAGCACGGCAACAAGGGGTGGGACGCCGCGGTGGCCGCCCTTGAGATGGCGGACCTCTTCGATCGCCTCAAGGGGACTGCATCAGGGTGACGCCGCCGGCTAGACCCGGCCGGCAGGCGATCGCGTTCGTCGCGATCACGCTGCTGCTCGACACGATCGGGTTTGGGCTCATCATCCCGGTGCTGCCGGCCCTCCTCGTCAACGTCACCGGCGCGAGCGTGAGCCGGGCGGCCATCTACGGCGGCTGGCTCTCGTTTCTCTATGCCGCCATGCAGTTCCTCTGGGCGCCCGTGCTCGGCAACCTCTCCGATCGGTTCGGCCGCCGGCCGGTGCTCCTCTTCGCGGTCGGCGCCCTGGGGGTCGACTACGTGATCATGGGCCTGGCTCCGACCCTGGGCTGGCTCCTGGTGGGTCGCGCGATCTCGGGCATGGCGGGTGCGTCGTTCACTCCGGCGTACGCGTACGTGGCCGACATCAGCCCGGCGGAGCGGAGGTCGCAGAACTTCGGGGTGGTGAGCGCGATGTTCGGACTTGGCTTCATCATCGGGCCGGCACTGGGCGGATTCCTTGGCGGGTTAGGGCCAAGGGCGCCCTTCTTCGCGGCCGCGACGCTCAGCCTGCTCAACTTCTGCTACGGCGTCTTCGTCCTGCCCGAGTCGCTCCCGCCGGAACGCCGGCGAGCCTTCGAGTGGCGCCGGGCCAATCCCTTCGGAGCATTCCGGCAGATGCGCAAGCATCCCGTCGTGCTGGGCTTACTGGGTGCGCTCTTTCTCTGGATGGTCGGGAACCAGGTCTTCCCCTCCACCTGGAGCTTCTACACCAAGCTGCGTTTCGGCTGGTCGGAGGCCATGATCGGCGCGTCGCTGGCGCTGGTCGGCGTCATCATGGTCACCAGTCAGATGACCATCCTGCGCTTCCTGGTCCCGCGGCTCGGCGAGCGGAAGGTCGCGCTACTGGGCATTACGATAGCCGCCATCGGTTACGCGGGATTCGCCAGCGCCACCGCCGGCTGGATGATGTTCGCCTGGCTCGCGACCTGGTTCTTCGGCGCCATTGTGTTTCCGGTGACCAATGCCCTGATGTCGCATCGCATTGCCCCCGATGCGCAGGGCGAGCTGCAGGGCGCCGTCGCGGGGCTCGCCTCGCTCGCCGCGATTGCCGGTCCCTTACTGATGACCCAGCTCTTCGGCCGCTTCACGGCTCCCACTGCTCCAGTGCGCATCCCGGGCGCGGCATTTCTCGCGGCTTCGCTGCTCACCTGGACCTGCCTGGCGATTTACTGGTCCGCCACCCGGGAAACTCTCGTGCCCGTGGCCTAGGCGTGCGACACGCCATCCTTGGTGCCGGCGGGGTCGGCGGGTTCGTCGGCGCGGTGCTAGCAGCCGCTCGCGAGCCTGTGCTGCTGTTGCTGCGCCCGGAAACCCTGGCGGTTCATCCCCCGATGCTCACGCTCGACAGCCCGTTCGGCCACTTGGTCGGGCCCGTTGCCCTGGCGGCAAGCCTGGAGGAAGCGGTGGACATCCTCTGGGTGACCCCCAAGGCCACCCAGCTCGAGGCGGCGCTCCGCGCGGTGCCTGAGCCGGCCCGCGCCGGGATGGTGGTGCCGTTGCTCAACGGCGTGGATCACGTGGCGCGGCTGCGCAGCTGCTTCGGCGCAGAGCGGGTTATTCCGGCGACGATCGCGGCGGAGCTCGAGCGCAGCGGCCCCGGGCAGATTGTCCATCGCTCGCCCTTTGCGCGCTTCGGGTTCGCCGCGGCTGGACAGGCTGCGTTGAGCGGAGTCGCCGAGCTGCTCACCCGGTTCGGCTGCAGCTGTGCGTTCGAGGCGGATGAGCTCACGCTGCTCTGGCGGAAGCTCGTGCTGCTGGCTCCCATGGCCCTCAATACCACCGCGGCGCGCCGCTCGGTTGGCGAGCTGCGCGCGGAGGCGGACTGGGCCCGGCGCCTCGAGCAGGCATGCCGGGAGGCGTGTGCCGTCGCCATTGCCGAGGGAGCGAGGATCGATACGGAACAGACGCTGGCGGTGCTGCGCGGCTTCCCCGCTTCGCTGCGCAGCTCGATGCAGAAAGACGTTGCCGCCGGAAGGCCGCCAGAACTGGACGCGATCGGAGGCCCGATTCTTCGCGGCGGGCAGCGCCATGGGATTGCGGTCCCGGTGACCGCCGAGCTGGTTGCGGCGATCGCGGCAGGGAAGCCCGGACCCTAAGCGAGCCGCCGCACTGCTTCGATGGTATCGGCCTCCGCTGCGCGTTTGTCCGGCCGATAGCCTTTGATGCGCGCGAAGCGGAGCGCCACACCCCCGGAATACTGGGAACTTCGCTGCACCTCGTTGAACGCCACCTCCACGACCAGCTCGGGCCGCACGTAGACGACGTGCCCGTCCCGGTGGGTCTCCCGGGCCAGCAGCTCGCGAGTCTGCCACTCGAGCATGGCATCAGTCATGCCCTTGAAGGTCTTCCCGAGCATGACAAAGCCGCCGGTCGCAGGATCGCGCGCGCCGAGGTGCAGGTTGCTGAGCCAGCCCTGGCGGCGCCCGGAACCCCACTCCGCGGCGAGCACCACGAGATCCAGGGTGTGGGAGGTCTTGAGCTTGAGCCAGGCGGCGCCGCGCCGCCCGGCGGCGTAGGGAGCGGCCGGGGCTTTGGCCATGATGCCCTCGTGGCCCCGCCCGAGCGCGTCGGCCAGGAATTGCTCCGCGTCTTCGCGCCGGGCGGTGAGCGTGCGCGGCACCCGCAGCGGCTCGGGGAGCACGGCATCCAAGCGAGCCAGCCGGATCGCGAGCGGGGCGTCGAGCAGGTCTTCCCCGTCGTGACGCAAGAGATCGAAGAAGAACGGCGTCAGCGGCAGCTCGGCGCGCAGACTCTCGACCTCGAGCTTGCGGCCGAAGCGCCGCATGGTCTCCTGAAACGGCAGCGGCTTGCCGCCCGCCGCGAGGGCGATCACCTCCCCATCCAGAATCAGCTCCCGCGCGGGCACTGCACGCACGGCCTCGACCACTTCAGGCACGGCGGCGGTCACCTCGTTCAGGCTGCGGGTGTAGACCGCCACACGATCCTCGCGACGATGCACCTGGATCCGCGCGCCGTCCAGCTTCCACTCGAGGACCGCTTCCCCCAGCGCGGTCAGCGCTTCCGCCACGCTGGCCGCCGATTCGGCGAGCATGGGCTGGATGGGCCGGAAGAGCTGGATAGTGTAGCGGGAGAGGCCGGCTTCCCCCTCGGTGAGCACCTCCTCCGCAACGGTGGCGAGATCACCGGCCAGCATCACGGCGCGGCGGACTTTCTCGCTGGGTAGCTTCGCGGCGCTGGCCACGGCCTCGAGCAGGATGCCTTCCACGGCGCCCTGGCGGACTTCGCCCGTGAGCAGGGCGAGCAGGAAATCCTGCTCGACGGCCGTGGCCCGTGCCAGCAGCTCGGCGAGGAGCCGCTGGCGCTCCGCGGTGGAGCGCGGGCCTTTGAGCGCCTTGAGTGTCTCGAAGCGAGCGTCCACGTCGAGCAGCGAGAGCTCCGCCGTGACGGCCGCGCTCGAGGGTCGCGCGGCAGCCAGGGTCGCCCAGCCGATACCGAACCGGCCTTGCCGGGGCCAGCCGATCAGGAACCCGATGGCGACCGGGACTTCCGGCGGAGCAAGGCGGGTTAGGAAACCTGCCAGGAGCGCGATCTTCTCGCGGCGGGCGCTCGTGGCTCGTACGGCGGCGGAGGTCGCGACGAGGTCTTTGAGTTGCATGGTCTCGCGGATACTTTGCCTTAGGAAGGTAGCGTGCTCAACCATTCACTGAAGCGGAGGCGCTGATGACGACCACGACACTCAAAGCCCGCAGCCTGGCTATTTCTCTGACGGTGAACGATCTCACGCGCAGCACGCGCCTCTACACCGAAGGTCTGGGGTTCACGCTCAAGGATGAATACAAAATGGAGGGCAAGGTGGTCGGCGTGATGCTGGAGAGTGGTGACGCGAGCCTGATGTTGACGCAGGACGATTTCGCCAAGGGCCAGAACCGCCAGAAGGGCCTCGGCATGCGATTGTACATCGAGACCGAGCAGGATCTGCAGAGCCTGGCTCAGCAAGCCAGAGCGGCCGGCCTGTCGGTGGAGGGCGATCCGGCGCCGCTGCCCTGGGGTCCGACCGGGTTCTCCTTGACCGATCCGGACGGATTCAAGGTGACGGTCTCCAGTCCGGTCAACGGCTGAGCGCTCGGCCGCGCGTCAGGGGTGCTCCGCCTCCGCGTGGACTCGCTCGCCCCGAATCAGGTACACCCCGCTCGCGATGATGACGGCGGCCCCGACGAAAGTGAGCGGGCCGGGAAGCGTCCGCCATAGCGTCCAGTCGAGCCCGACACCCCAGACGAGCGCGGTGTACTCGAGCGGCGCGATGAAGGAGGCCTGGCTCCGGCGGAACGCTTCAGTAATGCCCCATTGTCCGAGGGAGCCGCCCACCGCGATCAGGGCAATGGCGGGCCAGTGCGCGGACTGGATCGGCCGCCAGCCGGGTAAGGCGAGGGCACCGGCACCGGCCGCCACCATCGCCATCAGCCATACCACCATGCTCTGGGTGCTGTCGGTGCGGCCGAGGATGCGCACGGTGATCGCGGAGGCGGCGTAGGTCACCGCCGTAGCGAGGAGCGCCAGGCCTGCGAGCGTCAGGGCACCTCGTCCGGTGGGCCGGAGCACGATCAGCACCCCTACGAACCCCACCGCGATGGCGAGCCAGCGCCGCCGCGCGATCCGCTCGCCCAGCCAGAGCGCCGCGAACAGCGTGATCAACAAAGGCGCAACGAAGAAGATGGAGTACGCTTCGGAGAGCGGAAGGCGGCGGAGCCCGTAGGTGAAGGTGACCAGGCTCGTAATGCCGAGCACGCCACGGAGCAGGTGGAGGCTGAAGCGGACCCGGAGCAGCTGGCCGAAGCCGCCCTGGGCTGCGACCCAGACGAGCGCGATGGGAAGCGTGGCTAACCCGCGCAGGCAGGCTACCTGCATTGCCGAGTAGTGGGGCGAGAGGAGCTTGAGCCCGGCATCCATGAGCGAAAAACTGCCCACGGCGACGAGCATGATCAGCGCACCGCGCAGATTCTCGGATCGGGTGCCGCGCATGGCGCGGCAAGATAACGGGGAGCCCCGCCGCGGCGGGTCCTAGGGGAAGTAGACCTTCAGGACACTGGCGAACTCTTTCAGCTCGAACGCGTCGAAGGCGTTGACGTAGAGGAAGCGAGCTTCCAAGTCGAGCAGCGAAGCGAGTCGCAGTGTCAGCGTGCTGGTTGCCACGGCCGTGTTGCGCGCAGTGGCCGTCGCCCCTTCGAACTGGCGCACCCACTCTCGGCCCATCCGTCCGTCGGCCTCCCAACGCACCCGGGACCCCAGCCGCTGCGAAACCTGCAGGATTCCCTGGTGGTGCCAGTATTCAGCCGGGCTGAAATAGCCCCCTCGCTGGGTAGCAGTCTGAGTGAGCCCGAGATCCGCGTTGTAGTCGAACCGGGTTGCCGCAAACCCATAACCGATCCGAATCCAGGGCTGCGAGCGGTGCAGGACCAAGCCGACTCGGGTGTCCGCTGCCAGTCGCCGGTTCGGCTCGAGACCCAGCCCGGTGTAGCGTCCCGCAAGGACCTTTGCCTCCGCGTCGAAGGGACCCGGCAGGTTGTCCAGCGCGAGGGTGAGCTGCGCGAGGTTCGCGTGCACGGCGCCCCGGAGCTGCCCGGCATCGATCCCGCCCTGAACCGCACGGCGGCTCTCTTCCACCGGAGTCCGGGAAGCGCCCGCCTGCAGCGAAAACCCCGGCGCAACTCTCCAGCCCAGATTGACCAGAGCATTCCATTGGCGGGGACCCAGGCCCTCGACTGTTTGCATACGCCCGGCCGCCAGCACCGCGAGCCCGCGGTGATCGACCCGTGCGCCGCCGCCGTAGCCTTCGCTCCGGAATCCGGCGCCGCCATCCTTGAGCTCGGACCGTTCGTATTCGCCATACAGCTTGAGAGATCCCACCGAACCCGTGGTCCGAGCGGTAACCCGCCGCACATCGAGCTGATTCTTCCGCTCGCGCACCAGGCCAGAGACCTCTGCGGCCGAGGCGGTGGCGCGGAGGGCCGAGTCAGCGACGCCACGGAGCGCGGGCGCAACCCGGCCCTGCAAGTGGGCGCGCGCCGAGCGGAAGCGACCAGTGCCGAGCTCCGCTCGGGCGAGCTCTCCCGCGATCGAGGCGTCGCGGGGAGAGAGCGCGAGGGCACGCTGCAGCGACTGGAGCGCGGCGTGCGGGTGATCCAACTGATTCAGGGCACCGCCGCGTCCCCGCAGCGCGCCAACGTCATCCGGCAACCGCACCAGAACCGAGTCGTAGCTGCGCAGTGCCCGGGCCGGCTTGCCCTTCCAGGCCTGCAGATTGGCAAGCCCAACGCGCGCCCGTGGCTCGCTGGGAGAATTCGCGAGGACTCGGCGGTACAGCACTGCCGCGCTGTCGCGAGTGGTTGGCGTCCAGGAAAGGAGATCGGCGTAGCCCAACAACAGAGGAGAGCTCAGCGAGTCGCGGGCGAGCGCCGCGGCAAAGGTTGCGACGGCCTCGGTACGCGTGGCCGGAGACCAGCTCAGGACCTCCGCCAATGCGGTGAGCGACGCCACGTCGTGCAGGCGCTGCGCTACCGCGCGGCGGAGCAGCTCCACCCCGCGCTCGAGATCTCCGCTCCAAGCCGCATAGAGTCCCCGCTGCCGGAGCCGCCAGGGATCGCTGGCGCCTAGCTCGAGGAGTCGATCGAGCGGAGCGATGGCGGTGCGCCAGTCACCGGTCGCTTCCAGGGCATCCACCAGCCCGGCTAGCGCAGAGCGATCGTCGGGACGGGCTTTCAGCACGAGCCGCCAGGCTGAAGCGGCCTCGTGGAAATCACCTGCTGCTGCCAACTCGCGAGCTCGCGACGCCTGATGATCCTGACCGGCCAGGGGACCAACCCACGCCCCAACGCCAAGTGCAGCAACGAGGAGACTGCAGGTCCGGAGGCTCATGCTTCGACCGCTTCGACGCGCGCGGGAGCCGGCGTCACCAGCAGCTGGCTCCGGTGGGTCATCGTCAACTGCTCGCCATGCCGGGGGGCGATCTCCCAGAAGAGATGCCGCGCGATCGCGTCCTGATCCTCCTGAGTAATGCGGTCAAAGCGGAGCCCATTGGCGAACCGGGGGGCTAGCTTGCCGAGCTCGATGCGGCTGGTCCAACGCACGCTGGCCACCGCGTGCACCACACGGTCGGGCAGCCGGATTTCCAGCTCGACGTCGGTGTCGCGCACCAGGCCGGCGTCCAGCGTGATGGAGAGCCCGAAGCGGTTCAAGTTTCTCGCGTAGCTCTCGGTCCAGGCCGTCTCGGCGGAGCCCGCCATGCGAACGCGGAGCGGCAAGTCGAGCCGCTGGGGAAAACGGTAGATGTTGCGCAGCTCCCGCCGCTTGAAGGCAAGCGCCACCACCGGCACCAGCAGGTACAGGAAGAAGCCGGCGAAGGAAACCGTTACCGCGTAGGCCCAGAACTCATAGGGCCCGGAGGCATTCCACATCCGGACTCCTCCCGCAACGACCGCGAGCCCGAGCAGCCCGACGAGCACCAGATAGGGCAGGACCTGTTTCGCCGTCGCCCCAGCGCTCTTCGACTTGGGTGTCACGCGGAACTGGGCCTGCTTCTTCGCGAGGCCGTTCAGGGCCCGCAGCATGGACCCCAGCTTGATCAGGTTGTAGCGCTCGGTGAGCAGGAACCCGTTGAGGCCTCCCTGGAGCGCGATGGTCGCCACCAGGTTGAACACCAGGGCGGGCAGGAAGTACTGGATGTATTGCTCGGGCGTCGTCACCAGCGGGAAGATACCCGTGGCAACACACATGATTGGAACGAGCAGAAAGAACAGCTTCTGCACGCTGGTCCAATAGAAATAAAAGGACGAGAGATAAGCGAGCCGCTGGCCGAAGCTCAGGCCTTTGCCCAGAAACGGGCGTTCCAGCCGGAAGACCTGCATGGCGCCGAGACCCCAGCGATGCCATTGGGTCCGGTAGGCCTCGAAGGTCTGCGGCGCGAGGCCCCGCGCGAGGGTGCGGTTGTAGTAGATCACCTCCCAGCCCCGTTTCTGGAGCCGGAGGCCGGTATGCATGTCCTCGGTGACCGTCTCGGTGGCGAAGCCGCCGATTTCCGCGAGGGCGGAGCGCCGCAGCATGGCGGGACTGCCGCAGTACATCGCGGCCCCGAGCGCGTCCTTGCCCGGTTGGATCACATTGAAGAAGAGCTCCTGCTGCTGCCAGGCGGCGCGGTCTTCCCAGTCGGTGGCGTGCTGGAACGAGTCGAGATTGTAGAAATCCTGGTTCACCTGCACGATGGCGACTTTGGGGTTCTCGAAGAATCCGAGCAACCGGTCAATCAGGTCGGGCTGGGGGACATGATCCGCGTCCAGCGTGACGATGAAATCGCCGCTGCTGTGAGCCAGGGCATGATTCAGGTTGC
>DASYTT010000022.1:0-3383 GCA_036002045.1 Gemmatimonadales bacterium | reverse complement strand
GACGAGGAAGGGAAAGCCAAGAACGCGGGAGTCGTTCCGGCTCTGCCGCGGGTCCCCCTGGATACGGAAACCCCCGCGGGACCGCTTGGCGTCTCGATCCGCCGCGGCCGGGCATTGTTGCAGAACACCCCCGACAGTCTTCCACGCTACGCCGCCAGCGCGTTGCGGTGCTTCAGCTGCCATCTGCGGGAGGGGACCCAGGCGGGTGCGCTGCCGCTCCTCGGAGTCTATTCGCGGTTTCCGCAGTACCGAGCACGCAACGGGCTGATTAATCTGCTGGAAGACCGGATCAACGACTGTTTCGAGCGAAGCCTGAACGGGAAGGCGTTGCCCCGCGACGGCAGAGAGATGCGTGACCTGATCGCCTATTTCGCGTTCATTTCGCGGGGCGTGCCTCCACCGGGCGAGCTACCCGGGGGCGGCGGGGTGCGCAGTCTGGACCCATTGCCGAGCGACACGGCACGGGGCCGCGTGGTCTACGCTGAGACCTGCGTGCGCTGCCACGGACCGGACGGACTCGGCACGCTGCTGGCTCCTCCGCTCTGGGGGCCGCGCTCGTTCAACATCGGCGCCGGTATGGCCCGGCTGCGCACCGCGGCGGCGTTTATCCGGGATAACATGCCCAACGACCGCGCGGTCGAGCTCAGCGATCAGCAAGCATTCGATGTCGCGGCGTACGTCGTGTCGCGCCCGCGACCTGATTTTGCGCGCAAGGCAATGGACTGGCCAAACGGCGATCCACCGCCCGATGTCGCGTATCCCACCCGTGCAGCCTCCCTCCGGGACGCTTCGCGGAAGCCTTAACGAGCACGTCCCAACTGAAGGAGTTCCTCATGCATTCATTCGGTTCCACTCCACGGCGGGGTTTTCTGGCTCGGCTCGCCGGCGCCGCCGCTGCGGTTACCGCCGGCAGTGCCTTCGCCGAGCCGTTGTCCGCCACGCAGGGCGAGGCGTCTCCGCACGACAAGTGGCTGACGGCATTGAACGGCCGGCACCGCTGCCTGTTCGACTTTCCGCTCCATGGCGGAGGGCTGCCGCAGATACACATGTACAATTACATCAACACCTATAAGACTGCCTATGGCCAGGCGGCCGCGACGGTCAACGCCATCGGGACGCTTTACGGGCCACCGGGCGGATCCGCCAGCATTCCGCTCGCCTGGAACGACTCGGTCTGGGAGAAGTACAAGATCGGCGAAATCATGGATCTGAAAGATCCCGACACCAAGGCTCCCAGCAAGCGCAATCTCTTCTTCCGGCCGCGAGCCGGGGATCCGGTGCTTGCCAGCGGGGCGTTCGCGGTTGCGGGTATCGAGAACCTCCAGAAGATGGGTGCGACCTTCCTGATGTGTAACAACGCCTTCATGATGTGGGTGGGATACCTGTCCGGCAGCGGCACCAAGGGCAACCCGGCTGACATCGAGCGCGACATCCGCGCGAACCTGCTGCCGGGCGTGGTGACGGTGCCGGCGATGGTGATCGCGATCGAAAAGGTGCAGGGCCGCGGAATAGCTTATAACAGGCAGTAGGTGGCAGGTGGCAGGTGGCAGGTAGGTGGCAGGTGGCAGGTGGCAGGTGATCCCTCTCACCTATCCGCCACCCGCGACCTGCCACCTGCTACCTGTTCTTTAGCTTTGCAAGCTCCCGCCGGTCCCGCTTCGTCGGTCTTCCCTTGGGAGGAGCGCCGGTCAGTTTCGCCGCGAGCCGGTGCTGCTCGGCGAGGTGCTCCCGCGCGGTGATGCTGTCGGGGTCTTCCCTATAGAGCGTGGCGGCCAGGGTGGCCGGACCGCGTCGCGCCGCCATTCCGAGCACGGTGATCCAGTATTCGTACGGGCCGATCCGGATCCGGAGTTGATCGCCGGGCCGAACGGTTTTTCCGCGCTTGGCGTGGTGACCGTTGAGCTCGACCCGTCCCGCTTCGACCGCCGCGGCGGCGAGCGCGCGGGTTTTGAAGAAGCGGGCTGTGTGGAGCCAGAGATCGAGACGGGTGGAGTCCATTGATTGGCTATGGGCTATTGGCTATTGGCTATTGGATAACTGCCTAATGGTAAGGCTGTTTCCCATAGCCAATAGCCCGTAGCCCATAGCCCACTTACGTTTCAAGCTACCTCCGTGCACCACGCTCCGTGACCAACCCCGCGCCGCTTTCCGCGGTTCCCGACGGCTCGATCCCGCCCCATGCTGGCGAGCGCCGCTTCGGTCCACTCGAACAACGCAATTTCCTGCGATGGGTCTATCTGGGACGCTCGATTCTCGGGTCCGTGCTGCTGGTGCGGGCTGCGCTCGATCGCGGCGAGGCGCCGGAAGCGGCGTTCACCGCACTGCTGCTGGTGCTGCTCGCCTTCGCCGTTACCGCCTACGGCTTCTACGTCAGCTTCATTCGCCGGAGCCGCGCCGGCCTGCTTTTTCTGTTTTTGCAGGCGGCGACGGACTTGCTGCTGGTCACCGGAGTGGTGGATTTCGAGGGCCCGCAGCAGACCGGTTGGGCGGCGCTCTATGTCGTCGTCATCGCGGTGTACGCGCTGCTCATGCCGCTCAAGCTCGGGGTGTTCACGGCGTTGCTCGGCGCGATCATCTTCCTGGGCGACGCGTATCTCGTGCAGCCGGTCCCGCCCGGCAACTGGGTGTGGGGCCAGACCGCGATCTTCACGGTGGTCTTCGGGGTGGTCGCCTTTCTGGGGCAGCGGCTGCGCGCCGCGGGCGTGGAGCAGACCCAGCTGGAGAGCGAGCTGCGCCGGGTCCGGCTCGAGGCCGACGAGATTCTCCGCAATATTCGCTCGGGCGTGCTGACGGTGGATGGCCAGGGGCAGCTCGCGTTTCTCAATCTCGCCGCCGAGCACCTGCTCGGCATCAATGCCGCCGACTGGGTCGGGCGCCCGATCCTCGAGCAGCTGCAAGAGCGCTCTCCGGAGCTTTATGCCGCGGTCAGCGCCGGCATCCGCAAGGGCCGGCGGGTAAGTCGCGCCGAGGGGACGGCGTGCAGGGCGGACGGGCGGATGGTGCCGATCGGGCTCTCGACCACGACCTTTGCCCGGCCTTCCGAGGCCTTGCCGAGCGTCACCGCCATTTTCACCGACATCTCGGACATGCAGGCGATGCAGGGGCTGCAGGTGCGGGCGGAGCGGCTCGAAGCGGTGGCCGCGCTTTCCGCTTCGCTGGCCCATGAGATCCGCAATCCGCTGGCATCCATCCGGAGCTCGGTGGAGCAGCTCTCACGGATCGCGCGGGACGATCCCGACGATCGCCTGCTGGCCGAGCTGATCGTGAGGGAAAGTGACCGGCTGAGCCGGCTGCTGGGTGAATTTCTGGATTTTTCGCGGGTGCGCGCGAGTCATTTTATCACGGTGGATCTCACCGCGGTGGTGCGCCTGGCGGCGCAGCTG
>DASYTT010000021.1:0-14319 GCA_036002045.1 Gemmatimonadales bacterium | reverse complement strand
GAGTTCCGCGGCCGCTTTCTCGACGAGACGCTCGTGGGGGATGTGATGACCTCGCCCGCGCTGACCATCGGACCTGAAGCGGAGCTGCGCGAGGCCGCGCTAGCGATGGAGTACGGCGACGTGCACCGGCTGTTCGTGGAGGTGGGAGGGGATCTTGTCGGCGTGCTTTCCCGCAGCGACGTAAGCCGGGCGCTCGCCACCGGGATGGTCTGAGCAGTGCCGTAGAGGCCCGGGGGGCCATAACTCAACCGGGGCGGCGCTTTCGTAAGGCGTCGCCCCGGTTCGCATCGAAGCCTCGAGACCTCTCCCTAGGTCGGCCGATGCGGGCCTCGCCGATCGGCTATATCGGAGATCAGCCTTGGCGGTGCGAGCCGGGATGCCGACCCCGGCGCGGGTGAGGCGGTCAGCCCCCTCACCATGTCAGCCGGAGGCCCTCTCGTTGCTCCGGCCGACGCGGCGCAACCTAACCGCGCCCCTCTGAAGCGAGGCTGAAAACAGCGGGAAGAATCGCTCAGACTCTTCGCAGCGTCGAAATCCCGAGCAGGGTATAGAGCGGACAGTTGCCGGTCAGCGCGGTTCCGAGCGGGATCAGGCCGACCAAGGTGAGGTACGCTGCTGAAGTCTTCGTGAATGCGCCGGGAATCTTTCCATTGTTTCATGGGGGTTTCATCGGTCGTTCATCCCTTGCAGCGCAGCTTGTCTTTGGTCCCTACCGGAGGCGCCCATGTTCCGCACCATTCTCGTTCCGCTCAATGGCTCGCGATTCGCGGAAGCAGCCCTCCCGCTGGCAGCCCGGCTCGCGCGAGGCGCCCGGGCCCAGCTGCATCTGGTCATGGCGCACCAACCGGTTGCCGCCCTGGTCGGAATGGGAGAAGCAGTCGTCCCCCCGAGCGGTCTCGATGAGGATCTGCGAGCTCAGGAGGAATCGTACCTGGCGGAGCGGGCGGCCCGGTTGGGACGGGTAGGAAGAGGACGGGTCGGGTTCAAGGAAGTCGAAGGACCGGCCGGCCCAGCGATCTGTGATGAGGCGACCCGGCTCCAGGCCGGGCTGATCGTGATGGCGACCCACGGCCGCGGCGCTGTCGGCCGACTGTGGCTGGGCAGCGTGGCCGACTACGTAGTCCGCCACATTGCGGTTCCCGTCCTGCTGGTCCATCCCGGTCGGGACGAGCCGCAGAGCGCCGAGGCCGGTCGGGGGATCCTCGTGGCACTCGATCTCTCTCCGCAGGCAGAAGCAATCCTGGAGCCGGTGGTCTCATTCGCCCAGCTCACCGAAGCGCACGTTACGCTGGTTCACGTTGTCGAGCGGATTTTCGAGATGGGGAAGCTGACGGTTCCGACCTCGATTCCGTTGTCTCCAGATTTTGCAGAGGCGTCTCGGGCCGAAGCGCAGCAAAAGCTCGATCGGGTTGCCGACCGCTTGCGGGAGCGGGGGTTGAGTGTCTCGACCCGCGTGGTGATCGGACTGGACGTGGCCGGCACGCTCGTGGACGCGCTCAAGGATCCCACGTTCGGGCTGGTGGCAATGACCACGCACGGGGTAGGCGGCATGCGAAGACTGCTCATGGGAAGTGTTGCGACGAAGCTGCTCCGGAAGACGGCGAAGCCCCTCTTGCTGCTGCGCCCGCCGCCGGCGTTCTGACTCAGCTGCTCAGCTTCCCTCCAAACGGAACGCGCCCGCCTGCTCGGATAGCCGTTCCGCCGAGGCGGCGAGCTCGGTCGCCGTGCTCACGATTTCCTGGGTGGTGGCACTTTGTTCCTGGGCGGCCGCGGCCACCTGCTGCATCGCCGCGGCAAACGTCTCGACCCCGCGCGCGAGTGCGTCGAGCCGCCGCGTGGTGTCTTCGACGACCTGCTTCGATGTCCGCGCGGCCTGCTCGATCGCGTTGGTCCACGCCTCCGTCCCCGCGATCGCCGATTCCACCTGGCCGAACGCGGCGATTCCGTTTTGAGTGGCGTCGCGCACGTTGGCCACTGCCCGGGCCGAGCGCTCGCCGGAAACGCGGGACTCCTCCACCTTTTCGAGGAGCGCGCTAACGACCTTCTCGGTTTTCCGGGTGGCCTCGCTGGCCGTGTCTGCCAAGCGTTGGACTTCCTTCGCGACGATCACGAAGCCTGCTCCCTCCGGACCGGCACGCCTCGCTTCCACTCCTGCCGTGTACGCGAGCAGCTTGGACTGCCGCGCCAGGTGCTGAATGAGCGAGACGAATTCCCGGATCTCCTGTGAGGCGCTGACCAGAGCCTCGGCCGCCGCCGCGCTGTGCTGTACCTCGCCGACCAGCGCCGCGAGCTCGCGCCCACTCGCGTCGAGCCGCTCGCGGTTCTCCTGCGCCAGGGAGCGCAGCCGCTGGTTCCGGGCAATGCCCTCGGTGGCGCCGGCCGTCAGTGCAGTTGAGAGCTCCACCATCCGCGTGGCGTCTCCCGCCATCTCCTGAACCGTCCGGGCCATCTCCACCGACCGCTGGCTCAGCTCGGCTGAGGTCTGTGCCAGGCCTTCGGTCGAGGCGGCCATCTGCTCTGAGCTCGCGGTCAGAGTGGCTGCCATGGCAGCCGTTTCCTTCGCAGAGCGTTTGATCGCGAGGGTGAGGGCACGCAGCCCGCCGATCATCTCGCGGGTGGCCCGCCCCAACCGCCCGATTTCGTCATCTGCGTTCGATTCCGCCACCTGGACCGAGAGATCTCCCGCCGCCACATGCTCCGCGGTGATGGCGAGCGCTGCGGCTGGATCGGCGATGTGGCGCGTCATGAACCGGTTCACCCCTGCCAGCGCGCCGAGCATGAGGAGAAACACCGCCGCCGCTCCGGCGCCGAGCGCCAGTCGCACCGCCCGCCGGTCGGCAAGCGGGAGTTCTTCCGGAAGGTGCGCCACCACACGCCAGGCGCCACCGTTCGTGACGCGGAGGGCCGCCCGTTGTGCCACGCCGTTGGCATAGCGAACAATCGCCGCGGTCGCGTTCCGGGGAAGGCGCTCCCGGCCGGGGAGCGGTTTCAGTTGGGGCGCTCCCTCGGAGCTCGCGAGCACGCGGCCCGAGTCGTCCACAATGTCGACGGCGATCATCCCTCGGGTCGCTGCCTGACCCGCTGCCTGCTGAACGGCTGCGAGGCCGTAGACCACTTTCATGACGCCAAGAGCGGGCGCCCCCTCACCCTCGCGCACCGCGCTCGCGACCGAGATCGAGACACGTCGCGCCGACTCGTCGTAGGCGGCCTCGGCGGGACTGAGACCGGTGCTCATGGCCTGCCGCCACCAGATTTCGTCGCTCTGCACGAAGTCCGAGGTGCGCTCGGTGGTGATCGCGTTGAAGCCGTGGACATCGGTGACGAGAACTTCGGCGAGATCGAGGGAAACGGCGCGGTCGAGCAGGAAGGCGCGGGTCCGGGCGTCCACGTCCAGCGTGCGAGTCGAGTCGAACCGCCTTTCCAACACCTCCAGCGGCTGGGCAGCCAGGCCGAGCACTTCGGCTCGCCGGCCCGCATTGCGCGCGGCGTCCACGACGGAGGGGAGCGACGCCAGCAGGCGCACCTGGCGTTCCCGATCGGAGACGACCTGGTCGATCAGCAAGGCAGCCTGCTCCGCGGCCTGGAGCAGACCGGCGTCCGCTTGGCGAAGCGCCCGCCCTGCCACCAGGCGATCCGCCAGCCAGGTGAGCGCGCCGAGCAGGAGGAAGAGCGCGATGCCCGTCCACCAAACGATCCGCCGACTCAACGAGCTATGCGTCGAGGTCGTGATGCCCATCGTACTTGAGTATACGGCGAGGCGAGCGGATCGCCTACGCCGAGCGCCGCCTACATCCGCTCATCGGCCGTGGGACCGTAGATCGAGGGAATCGGGATGTCGAGCAGGCGCAGGTACACCGTCAGTTGGCCGCGGTGATGGCTGAGATGGCTGATGTGGGTCCGAACCACCGCACCGCGCGGCGCCGTAAACAGCACCCGGTCGCCGTGCTTCAGGGACCAGGGCACGGTGAAATCCGCGTCCTTGGCAGCCTGGAGGGCTGTCCGCGCTTCCTGAACATTCCGCTCCAATCCGGCCAGCAGCGTTTCGGTGGTCTCGAAGCTGTAGCCGGGTGCCGTCGTCAAGTCGAGCTCGGTCTGGGTGAGCGTGTTGGCGATCCAGCCCGGTATCCACGAGACCAACTGGGCCAGGTGTCCCAGCGCGAACGATTTCGGGTGGGGCTTCCACTGCCCCCGATCGCTGGGAACTCGCTCGAGCAGGCGTCGGGTCGTGGCCATCTCTTGTTCGAACTCGGGCAAGAGAGATTCGGCGATGCTCATGGGGCGCTCCCAGTCACTGTCCGGCAGTTGGAATGAGGCAGGTCCGCCGGAGCATGAAAGTAAGTAACCACGGATTACCGGGCGCGGAATACCGAGTCGATGAGGCGCAAGTATTCCGCCAACGGCGGCAAGCCCATCCTGTGACGGCGTTCATCGACGCCGGCCGAATCCGCAATGGGGTCCAGGACCCAGCGACCATTCCGCAACGACAGCTGGGTTCCGTAGAGCTGCGGCCGGCCGGCATGTACCTCCAGCCGGTCCGTCAGCAGGGCGACCGAACCACCATCGAGGTCGCCCCGGCGATAGGCCTGTTGGATGCTTGGCAACATGGCGCGCATGAAGGCGGTGTCATGGACCGCATGTTGTACGATGAGAAACGCCGCCTGCACCGCGTCGCGGCCGACCTGTACGGTGGTGGGCCAGCCCCATCGCGCGACGTAGGCTTTCAACCAGGAGGTATTCGCGGAGTCAATCCGTGCCATGGCAACGCTTTGCGCGGAGTCGACCCGCCCTCCCACACCGAATTGCTCGCGGACGGACTGGTCGGTGCTCCCCCGCGTCTCGAGCTCCCGGCGCGCCTCGGCGAGCACGTCGGCCGGCGGTCTATCGACCCGGCAGCCGGCTGCTACCGTGATCACCAGAAGCGCCGGCAAAAAGTTATTCCAGAGCACTTCTCATCGCTTGCGTCCGTTCAAACGGGGCAGTCAGGTGCGTTACCAGCTCTCTATCGATCAGTTTGGAACTCTCGTCTAGCGGCCGTCCGGGCTGGGGCTGAAGGTGCCGCCGTCATGGATTGTGGAACAGCGCCCGGAATAGGCGCCTGATCTCGTTCCCGAGTGACAAGCGATCGTCATAGCGACCCTTGCCGACAGGCAGGGGCCGGTTATCTCCTCCGATCATGCGCCAGACACTGTCCACCGGCTCGAGTCTGTCGTAGAAGACACTGTCAAAGGGGTCCGGACAATCGGTCCAGCCCCAGGTATAACCGCGAACCTGGAGCGCGGGGACACAGCGCCATTCCGCCCGCACATCGAACTGCCATCCGTCAGGTGAAAGCCGCAACAGTGACGGCCCGATGAGGGGAGACGAGGTGGCATACATGACCGCCAGGCTGTCCCTCACTATGAATTCGTATTGCGCGAGGGTCTCGAAGAAGGCCAAGTCTTCGAAGGGCCGAGTGTATGGCATGTTGTCGAGCGCCACCTGCGAAGAGGGGGTGAACAGCCCCACCCGGTGGTCGATCGGGTCCAGCGTGGTCCATTCTCGGTAGCGCTCAAGCAGGAGCCGTGGAGTGGGCTGGGCTGCGAACCGGACCTTCAAGTACTCCGGCAGCCGGCGACGCGCACGGGTGTCGACCCCGAACCGCATGGCGAGCTGAGCGCCTCCGCCGATGGCCAGGGCCGTACTGTCCCTGACCTGCTCGAGGCGACGGGGATCCCACTCGTTTCCCAGCAGCGCCTCCTCGATGCGGCGGGTAAGCAGCAGCGTCAGGCCCCGGAGGCCGAGCTCCGCGTTCGCCCGGTCGTTGAATTGGCTGAGGTGGGTCCGGAGCAGGTAACCTGTGAACGCATCGGTGAAAATGCCCTGCAGATGCGGTCCGACTTCCACGGCCATCCGGCCACGGCCGTAGTCGAGGACCACCACCAAACCGCGCGCGCCGACATCGCCTCCCACGCGCCTTGCCCGGGCGACCTGCAGCGCGGTGGTGCGAGCATCGTAGGCCTGGCTGTCCCGGTAGATGAAATACTGGGCGTCCACGCCGTACAGATCGTGCAGACTCTCGAGCGCCCCATCGAAGAGCTCGGCCTGCTCGGCGGACATGATACCGGCACGATCGTGCACGCGGTGCGCAAGACGGACCGCCGCGACGCGCCAGGCGATGAGCACGGTCCCTAGCGCGCACAGGACGAGAAGCCGGAGCGGATTCCTGGGGAAGAGCTTCACGGGCGCGTCCCGCAGTCCGTGCTGATGGTCTGAATGCGGGCTTGCTCCAGAGAGCCGGTAAAGGTGACGGCGAGCGGCCGATTGAGGCAGCTGCCGCGACTAGAGCCGTGGAATATCACCAGCAGCTCCCCTTCCGTCACCCGACGTCCGGCGCCGACGCTGAGGTCGTGCAACAGGTCGTGGAGCACGGTGGGACTCCTGCGTCCGGTTTCGAGCGCCCACTGCACCGCGGCGGCCGAGGCTCCAGTCTGCACGAGCGCGGTGGAGTCGAGTGCAACGGCCCGGGTCAGGAACTCGCGCGTCTGCGGGAGCAGCACATCGTAAGGTCGGGGCACCGAGTAGAGGTGGAGGAGTCTCCAGCCCAACAAGGCCAGTGCCAGGAGGGACAGCACCGCGAGGAGCGGCCGACGGGGAGCCATTACGGATGGAAGGTGAGCTGGCCGTTCTCGATGGCATCGAGAATCCGCAGCATATACTGACGCTGCTGCTCCGGCGCCGCGGTGCGGATCACGTGGGTATCGGTGAATCCCTGCCGCGCCAGAAAGTCACAGAAACTGTCGGGAAGCTCCGGCTCTTCTCGCAGCACCACAGCGCGAAGCTCAGTGAGAGTCTGGCGCCAGCAGCTGCCGCAGCGATAGGCGGTGAGAATCCGGCGGGAGTCCGCCCGCCAGTGCGGCACCACGTGCCCGTCGGCTGCGGGGCAAGGCGTGTAGCACGCCGAGCACATCAGGTGATAGGGAGCCTCGGCATCATCCGGCATGAGCTGAAGAATCTAGCGGTTTTCAGCAGGCACTACGAGCCGGGGACTCGGCTAAGAGGTGCGCTTCGTCACCCTTCGCCGATCAGCCAGAAGAAAGATCACCGCGACGGCGAGCCAGAAGAGAATGCGGAGCCAGTAGCCACCCCGGATCGCATCCAGAAGGGCGATGCCAAAGAACAGATGAAGATCGTGAAGCTGCTGCGCATCGGAACGCTCGGCTGGGAAGGACAAAAGGAGGCTATGAGTTCCGGCGTGAAGCCAGCATGAAACCAGGATGAGCCATACATTGTCCTGCTGGCTCCGGCCCCCGGGAGCCCGCGACTGTAGGCTGACCGTCGGATGCGTGTTAGTTTGCCACTCATCTTTCGTCGCGATGAAAGAGGCGGCGAGCATCTCCCGGCTGTATGGCGGGATTCATTATCGCAACGACATCGAGCGCGGCAAGGAGCACGGCACGCGGATCGGAGGATACGCGGTCCGGTTTGCGCAGCTGAGGGAGCCAAGGCTACTTCGGCGTTGCGGGTTTCCACCCAAGGAACCCCGTTTGCTGGATGCCACTCCGCGCGTTGAAGAACCCACCCATCGTAGCCGCGAATACCGTCACCCATGCCGTCGACAGGAATAACCCGCCGAAAAAGCCAGCCCAACTGACGCGACGGACCGTGGTCAGATCGTAGTGTAACGCAAAGCTCAACACTGCCTGGGTCTGCTCCGGCGCTACCGCGACGAGAAAGTAGCAGATGGCGTACCAGACCGCCCACGCCGCTGCTACGGCGAACGCGAACCGCTTGGTATCGAATCTCATACGGCGCTCCTTGTGAAGGAAAACCTGAGTTGAAGCTGTAGCGGAGGAACCTCGAGCCGCTCAGCAGTAGTTTGGTTTCCATCCTCCCGTTGCCAATCTACGAGTCGATCTATACGCCAGCGTGATAGCGGGATTAAGGACTGTTGACCTGCGCCACTGGCAGAGATCAATGGTCCTTAACCAGCCGTTCACTCTCGTATTCCACTCCGTGTCCTAGCTTCCTACCCGCAGCTAGGGCAAATGGGCTGCGGACGTCGATTGATTCCTAGCGAAGGAGGAGGCGGTGCAGATCGTAGTCGGGTGGGCGAGGCTCGCGTGCCTTGTCGGCCTCGGAATCGGAGCAGGAACGCTTGCTGCTGAAGCACAGCCCGACCGCACGGCTCGGGGCCTGACACTCGCCGAAGTGTTTCGGACTCTCGAGGCCCGAAGCCCTCGGCTCGAGGCCGCCCGCCAGAGGGCATTCGGCGCAGAAGCCCGCATCAAGCCGGTGAGCACGCTTGCCGATCCACAGCTCCAATTCGGATTGATGAACCGGAATCTTCCCGGCCTCGGGCTGCAGGACCCCCTCGGCATGAACCAGGTGCAGGTGATGCAGCTGGTCCCGCTTGCCGGTCAGCTTGGCCTCGCGGGACGTGCAGCGACGGCCCAGGCGGGCGCCGTCCGTGCGCGTGCCATCGAGCTGGGCTGGGAACTGCGCGTCAAAGCGGCGATGTCCTTTTACGAGATCTATCAGCTCGATCGGACCATCGAGGTGAGCCTGGCCACCCAGGCGCTGCTGCGCGACATCGCCACGACGGCGCGGACCATGTATTCGGTTGGCCAGGGACGCCAGGCGGACGTGCTGCGCGCGCAGGTTGAAATTGACCGCATGACGGAAGAGGTCGCGCGGATGCGCGCGATGCGCGATGCGGCCGCGGCCCGGCTCAACGCGCTGCTCGACCGCCCCGCTGAGACTCCCGTGCCGACACCAGCGCTCCCCCGTTTCCCGCGTGACCTCGCTCCGACGGATTCCCTGGAGCGCCAGGCGCTGGCCGGGCGGGCCATGCTTTCCGCCGGGGCGCTGGAAGTCGAAGCGGCTGCAGCGACGCAGCAGCGAGCCCGACGGGAGATCTGGCCGGACTTGCAGCTCAGTGCCGTCTACGGGCAGCGCCCGATGGCCGAAGGCACGGATCGGATGCTGAGCCTGATGCTGGGTTTCTCTGTCCCCCTCTGGGCGGGGCGGCGCCAGCTCGAGATGCGGCGCGAAACCCAAGCGATGCGGCTCTCCGCCGAGGCGGAGCTCCGCGCGATGCAGGCGGAGACGCGGGGCCGACTCGGTGAGCTCCGCGCCCTGATATGGCGGAGCCGCAGTCTGCGCGAGCTCTACCTCACGACCATCCTGCCGCAGGCCGAGGCGACCGTGAGCTCCGCGCTTTCCGCGTATCAAGCGGGCGAGGTGGATTTGCCGATGCTGCTCGACGCCCGGATGACTGTGAACCAATACCGCCAGCAGGTCTTCCAACTCGAAGCCGAAGAGGGCATCACGCTCGCGGAGCTGGAGATGCTGCTCGGACAGGCGCTCTTCGATCCCGAGCTGACCGAGGCGCCTTCGCCCGGAGACACGAGATGAAAACTCGAGACCCAGGTCGATTCGGCCGGTGGCCCGCGCTCCTGATTTTCGCGGTGATACTCCTTGCCGCGGTCGTCGTGGTGCGATTTGCCGGGGGGTGGGGCGAGGCGGCGACCACTCCGGCCGGGCATAATCACGCCGCGACGCCGGCCGCCACCAGCGCGATGCCGGTCATGCTCACCTCAGAGCAAGTGCAACGGATTGGGGTCACCTATGCTCCCGTGCGGATGGGTCCGCTGGGACGAGTGGTGCGGACGGTGGCCACGGTGAGCTATGACGAGACCCGGCTCAAGTCGGTGACGGCGCGGGTCGATGGATGGGTCGAGCGACTCTACCTCGACTTCACCGGACAGGCCGTGCGGATAGGCGAGCCGCTGTTCAGTCTCTATTCCCCGATGCTGGTCTCCGCGCAGCAGGAGCTGCTGCTCGCGAAACGCCTTCGGGAGAACGTCGCTGCCGGGTCGCCGGACGCGATCCGGGGCGCGGATGAGCTGCTGGAATCGGCACGGCGCCGCCTGCTGTACTGGGAGGTTCCGGCGACGGATGTGGCGCAGATCCGCAAAGCGCTGACATTCCGCTCTCCCGTGCGCGGCGTGGTGATCGAGAAGTCCGTGTTGGGCGGGCAGCGGATCATGGCAGGGGAAACGCTCTTCCGGATCGCCGACTTGAGCACGGTGTGGCTGGAAGGCGAGGTGTTCGAGCGGGATCTTCCAGCAGTAAGGCTTGGCCTGCAGGTCGTCGCCGAGTTTCCCGCCCTTCCAGGCGCCCCAAGAACGGGGCGGATCACCTATATCTACCCCACGCTCAACCCGGAAACGCGAACCGCGCGGGTCCGGGTAGAGCTTGCTAACCCGCGGCTCGAGCTCAAGCCCGGGATGTACGCCACCTTCAGCTTCGCCGCAGCCACCGAGCCGGTGCTCAGCGTTCCCCGCTCGGCCATCCTCTCCACCGGTAAGCGGGACCTGGTCTTCGTCCGTCTTCAAGATGGAA
Organism: Gemmatimonadales bacterium; assembly: GCA_036002045.1. Classification (GTDB taxonomy): domain Bacteria; phylum Gemmatimonadota; class Gemmatimonadetes; order Gemmatimonadales; family GWC2-71-9; genus JABFSM01. Next base: position 3,936 of record DASYTT010000021.1, on the reverse strand, counting down.
GCCTCGTCGCCCGCGACGTGACCCTGGGGCTCGCGACCGACGAACGGATCGAGATTCTCTCCGGCCTCGCTCTGGGGGAAACTGTGGTGGCCTCGGCCACGTTTCTGGTGGACGCGGAGTCCAACCTCGCCACCCTGCTGGGTGGAATGGGCAACATGCCCGGGATGGACATCTCGGCACCTCCTGTGCCCGCAGGGACGAGGGCGCCGGAAGCTCCGGCCGCGAAGCTTCCTCCCAAGGACACGATGAAGATGAAGATGCCGGAAGACGAGCACGCAGGGCACTCAGTGCCCGGGCGCGATTGAGCGGCCATGCTCAAGCGGATCATCGAATGGTCGATTGCGAACCGGCTGATCGTCTTGCTGGGGACGGTTGCGGCCGTGTTTGGGGGCATTTGGGCAATCTCCCGCACTCCGCTCGAAGCCCTGCCGGACTTGAGCGACGTGCAGGTCATCGTGCAGGCCGAATACAACGAGCAGGCCCCGAGGATCGTGGAGGACCAGGTTACCTATCCGATCGCGGCGGAGATGCTCAAAGTGCCGGGGTCGCGCACTGTGCGGGGCTACTCCTTCTTCGGCATCTCTTTCGTATACGTGATTTTCGAGGACGGCACCGATCTCTACTGGGCCCGTTCTCGTGTCCTGGAGTATCTGAGCGGCATCAAGGGCAGGCTCCCCGGCAGCGTGACGCCTACCCTGGGGCCCGATGCGACGGGGCTGGGATGGGTGTACCAGTACGCGCTCGAGGACACCACCGGCCGCAAGAGCCTGGCCGAGCTCCGGAGCATTCAAGACTGGTATCTCCGCTACGCCCTGACAGCCGTGCCAGGCGTTTCGGAGGTCGCATCGCTGGGCGGGTTCGAGAAGCAATATCAGGTGGATCTCGACCCGGCCAGGCTGCTGGGCTACCGAATTCCTATCACCGCCGTGATGGCGGCGATCCAGAACGCCAACGCCGACATCGGCGCCATGGTGGTCGAGCTCTCCGAGCGCGAATACATGGTGCGTGGGCTGGGCTATCTCAAGTCGCTCGCGGACATCGAGAACGTCGTCGTCGGTGCCACGCAGAATGGCACGCCGATCCGGGTAGCGGAGCTGGGGAGAGTCAGCGTGGGCCCGGCCGTCCGGCGCGGGATCTCCGATCTGGACGGCCGGGGGGACGCGGTTGGCGGTATCGTGGTCATGCGGTTCGGGCAAAACGCGCTGGCGACCATCAATCGCGTCAAGGCGAAAATCCGGGACCTTCAAGCAGGTCTGCCCGGCGGCGTCGTGTTGCGGCCCGTGTATGACCGCAGCGATCTGATCCATCGAGCCATCGAGAACCTTCGCGGCAAGCTGCTGGAGGAGAGCGCCGTCGTTGCACTGGTGTGCATCGTCTTTCTGCTGCACGCCCGCTCGGCGCTGGTCGCGATCCTCACGCTTCCCATGGGGATCCTCATGGCGTTCATCGCCATGCGGGGTGTGCCGGTTGGCGCCGATATCATGTCGCTGGGCGGGATCGCGATCGCCATCGGCGCCATGATCGACGCGGCCATCGTAATGATCGAGAACATGCACAAGCATCTCGAGCGCGCCGTCGAGGCCAAGGCCCGCGGCGCAGGGGGGGAACCCGGCGAGCGCTGGCTCGATACCTCGGTTCTGAATGCCACGGAACGCTGGCGGGTAGTGCGCGAATCGGCAAAAGAGGTCGGCCCGGCGCTGTTCTTCTCCCTGCTCATCATTACGGTGTCGTTTCTTCCGGTCTTCGCCCTGGAAGGCCAGGAGGGACGGCTCTTCAAGCCGCTGGCATTCACCAAGACGTTCGCGATGGCCGCGGCGAGTCTGCTCTCGGTGACGCTGGTCCCGGTCGCCATGGGGTTGTTCATCCGGGGGCGCATCTATCGGGAGCGTGCCAACCCGATCAATCGCTGGCTGATTGCCCTGTATCGTCCGGTGATCGCGTTCGTGTTGCGCCGGCGCTGGCCGCTGGTCGCCGCGGCCCTCGTCATTCTGGTCCTCACCGCGATTCCCTGGTCGCGAATCGGTGGCGAGTTCATGCCGCCGCTGGGTGAGGGGACCATTCTCTACATGCCCACGACGCTCCCGGGGATCAGTGTCGCCCGGGCGCGGGAAATCTTGCGGATCCAGGACGGAATCCTGAAGGGCTTTCCCGAGGTGGAGCGCGTGTGGGGCAAGGCCGGCCGCGCAAACACCGCGACCGACCCTGCGGGCCTCGACATGTTCGAGACGACGATTACGCTCAAGCCGGAAGGGGCGTGGCGGCACGGCATGACGTACGACAAGCTGGTCGCGGCAATGGATTCCGCCGTGCGGCTCCCCGGGGTCACCAACGCCTGGACCATGCCGATCAAGGCGCGTAATGACATGCTTGCGACCGGGATCCGAACACCGGTCGGCATCAAACTCTTCGGGCCCGATCTGGCCGAGCTCGAACGGCTTGGCAAGGAAGTGGAGCGGGCCGTGCAGCTGGTGCCGGGGACGCGCAGCGCCTTCGCGGAGCGAGCGGTGTCGGGCTACTACCTGGACATCGACATCGATCGCGCGGCGGCGGCCCCGCACGGCCTCAACGTGGGTGACGTGCAGACGGTCATCGCGACAGCTGTCGGCGGGATGACCATCACCCAGACCGTTGAGGGTCGGGAACGCTATGGGGTGCGGCTCAGGTATCCGCAGGAGCTGCGGGACAATCCCGAGCGGCTGGCGTCGGTGCTGCTCCCCGTGGCCCACGGCCTGGGCGGAAGCGTCGGCGCCGCCGCCGGCGGCATGCCAGGCGGCTCGATGGGAAGCGGAGCCGCCGCGGGGACGCGAGAGGCGTTCGTTCCGCTCGGCCAGGTGGCCACGATCAAACGGGTAAGCGGGCCGATGGTGGTTCGCACCGAGGATGCCCAGCCAACGGCCTGGGTGTATGTCGATGTCGTGGGCCGGGACATGGCGAGTTATGTGGCGGCTGCGAGGCGCGAGGTCGCGAGCATGGTCCGGCTGCCACCCGGCTACACCATGGCCTGGAGCGGGCAATACGAGTACATGCAGCGCGCGAAGGAGCGGATGAAGCTGGTGATTCCCGCGACGCTCGCGCTGGTTTTCCTGCTGCTGTACTTCAATTTCCGGAGCGTGGGAGAGACCCTGATCGTGATGCTCTCGCTGCCCTTTGCCCTGGTGGGCGGGATCTGGTTCCTCTGGCTGCTGGGCTATAACTGGTCGGTGGCGGTGGCGATCGGCTTCATCGCGCTGGCAGGTGTGGCAGCGGAGACCGGTGTAGTCATGCTCATCTACCTCGATCACGCCTGGGCCGCGCGCCATTCCGCGGGGCGCCGGCCCGGTCTACGCGAGCTCTATGAAGCGGTGATGGAAGGCGCGGTCGAGCGGGTGCGTCCTAAGCTGATGACGGTGACGGCGATCATGGCCGGGTTGCTGCCGATCCTGTGGGGCTCCGGTGCGGGAGCGAGCCTCATGAAGCGCATTGCCGCTCCGATGGTCGGCGGGATGCTCAGCAGCACGGTGCTGACCCTGGTGGTAATCCCGGCAGTCTATTCGCTCTGGAAGGAACGCGAGGTGCGTGCAGTGGAAAGGGAAGCCGCGCCGGCCGCGATCGGCGCCGTCGCGGAGGCATAGGAGGCCAGGGGCAAGCTCAGGCGGAACACGGCTCCTGGAGCATTGCCCAGGAATTCCAGCCGCCCGCCGTGAGCTTCCGCTGCTGCTCTCGCGATCGCCAAGCCAAGCCCGGTCCCCTCGCTGCGGCGCCGGGCAGGGTCTCCCCGAAAGAAGCGGACGAAGAGCTGGGGGACGTGCTCGGGCTGGATGCCGGGGCCCTCATCCCGCAACGTGAGCACCGCGTCGCCATCCCGCACAAGCTCGATGCGGACTCGGCCGCCCGGCTGGCTGTGCTTCACGGCATTGTCGAGGAGATTGGTGACGATGCGGTCGAGCAGCCGTTCAT
>DASYTT010000020.1:0-18732 GCA_036002045.1 Gemmatimonadales bacterium | reverse complement strand
GCGAACTGGAGCGCGGGGTGTTCCGGGCTCCGCGTTTGCACCAGAACTTTCCCTCCCTTCGGGCCGCGTCCCGCCCGTCCCGCTACTTGCGCCAGCAGCTGATAGGTGCGTTCCCCGGCGCGGAAGTCCGGGAGATGCAGCGCGATGTCCGCGTCTACGACGCCTACCAGAGTCACATTGGGGAAATCCATCCCCTTGGCGATCATCTGGGTGCCGAGCAGGATGTCCACCTCACCCCTTCCGATCCGCTCGAGAATCCGGTGGTGACTCCACCGGGTGGAGGTGGTATCCAGATCCATTCGCGCCAGCCGCGCCTTGGGGAATCGCGCCGAGACCAGCTCCTCGAGCTGCTGGGTGCCGATGCCGTGCGCCCGTTGCACCGCGTGGCCGCAATTCTCGCACTTGGTGGGGACCGGGAAGCGCCGGCCGCAATAGTGGCAGCGCAGCCCAGGCGGAACCCGGTGGAGAGTGAGGGCGATGGAACAATCCGGGCACTCCGGTACTAACCCGCATTCGGGACACTGCAGAAACGCAGCGTAGCCCCGGCGATTGAGCAGCAGAATGGCCTGCTCGCCGCGCGCCAGGACCCCGGCCAGTGAGGTATCCAGAGCCTCGGACCAGGGGACCGAGTGGCCCGTGCGAATGGTCGGCGCGGACCGCAAATCCACTATCCCGACCTGCGGCAACGGGCGATCGTCAATGCGCTTCGGTAAGCGGAGCAGCTTCAGTCCGTCGGGGGGAGCAATCCGCGCGAAGGTCTCGAGGTTCGGCGTGGCGCTGCCCAGCACGAAGCGCGCGGACTCCAGCCGAGCGCGGACGCGCGCCACCTCGTGCGCGTGGTAGCGGGGCGCCTCGCCGTTCTTATAGCTCGTCTCGTGCTCTTCGTCCACCACGATGAGCCCAAGGTCCTTAACGGGTGCAAACACGGCGGAGCGAGCTCCCACCGCGACGCGCCGCTCACCGCGGCGCAGCAGCCGCCAGGCATCGGCGCGCTCGCCATCGGACAGACCGCTATGCAGCACCGCCACGTCATTGCCGAACATGCCACGCACCCGGCTTACCATCTGGGGTGTGAGCCCGATCTCGGGCACCAGGACGATCGCCCCGCGGCCCGCCTCCATCGCGTGCTGCACCGCTCGCAAGTAGACCAGTGTTTTGCCGCTCCCGGTCACCCCGAAGAGGAGCGCGCCACCGGCGGGAGTCAGCGCGTCGATCCGCCCGAGTGCCGCGGACTGCTCCGCGGTCAGCTCCACGGGCGGAGGGGTTCCCCGTTCGCTCGCGAACGGATCCCGCACTCGCTCCACCTCCTCGACCCGGGCCAGCCCGGACTCGACCAGCGCGCGGGAGACGCTCACGCTGAAGCCCAATTCCGCTTCGAGATGCTTGAGCGGCGCGGATCCTCCCAGCTGCTCCAGCGTTTCATACAGGCGCCGCTGCTGAGGGCGCCGCGCGAAGCGCTTGTCGCGTTCGACCAGGGTGAGCGGCTCCTCCGCCAGCTGAAGCCGGCGCTCCACCGCAGACTTCCCCTCCGTCTCCGGTGGCACCAGCACGAGCTCGACAGCGCCTACTCTGACGAGCCGGTCGGCTACTTCCCAGAGCGGACGCTTGAAGTGCCGCGCCGCGGTGCCGAGCGAGACCGACTGGCGGTTCTCCACCCACGCAAGGACCTCTTCAGCGAGTCCGCCCAGCCGTCCCGCCGCCCAGATGCCGGTCGCCCGCATGAACAGCTGCGACTCGCCCCAGAGCGGCGCGGGGAGCATCGCGCGGAGAGTCAGGCCGATCGGGGCGCCGTAGTAGCCCGCCATCCACTCCGCTGTCCGGAGCAACGGCGCGGGCAGCGCCGGCTCGGCGTCGGGTGCGGCCAGGATTTCCCGGGTTTCACGGGACGGCTGCTCGGCGTCGGCGGCAACCACGATTCCCACCAGCTCGCGCCTGCGGACGGGGACGACGACGCGCGCGCCTGGCACAACGCGGTCGGCCAGGATCTCGGGGACGCGGTAGCTGTAGGGCTCGAAGAGGGGGAGCGGAAGGGCTACGTGAGCAAAACGTTCAGTCATCGTGCCGAGAGGCCGAGCCCCGGCCCCTCGGGCAGGCGGAGCTGGCCGCCGTCGATGGTCGCGCCGATGTAGGGATCGCGCGCGAGCAGGGCCGCACCGTCGAGATCGCAAATGTCCACCAGCGGGCAGAAGTGCGCGGCGCCGGTGATCCCGATCGACGTCTCGATCATACACCCTACCATCACCATCAAGTGGTGGGCCCGGGCGATCGCGATCATCCGGAGCGCTTCCCGGAGACTTCCGGTCTTGGCGAGCTTGATATTGATCCCGTCCACCTTCCCCACCAGCGCAGGAATGTGCGCCGCCACCAGGCAGCTTTCGTCGGCGATCACCGGAATCCGAGACTGCCGGGTGACCAGCGCAAGGCCGTCCAAATCCCTGGGGTCGAGCGGCTGCTCCAGCACCGTGACGCCGAATTCCTCGAGCACCGGCAGCATGCGGATGGCCTGCTTCCGCGTCCATCCCGTGTTGGCGTCGACGCGAAGCTCCTTGCTGGTCGCTTCGCGGATCGCGCGCAAGATGGCCAGGTCGTCCTTGGTACCGAGCTTGATCTTGAGTACGGGATACTGCTCCGCCTCCTGCACCTTCATCCGCATGCGCTCCGGCGTATCGATTCCGATGGTAAAGGTCGAGAGCGGGCATTTGGCAGGGTCGAGGCCGAACATCCGGTAGACCGGCACGCCGAGTCGCTTACCGGCGAGGTCGTGCAAGGCGGTGGAGAGTGCGGCGCGCGCGGAATTGTTCCCCGTGAGCACGCTGACAAAACGCGCCTCGGCTTCGTCGAGGTTCAGCGTGTCGTCGGGGAGCGCCGTGGCGTACACCTGAAGCGCCGCGAGCACTGTCTCCGGGGTTTCGCTGTAGAAGCGCTGCGGAGCCGCCTCGCCCCATCCCTCGTTCCCGTCGGGATCCACCAGCCGAATTGCCACGGTGCGATAGGTATCCTGCGAGCCGCGCGCGATGATGAAGGGGTGGCGGGTCTTGAGCTCGAGGATATCGGCTTCGAGACGGAGATTAGACAAGGTGAGAAGGGGAAGGGGGAAGAGGGAAGAGGGAAGAGTGAAGAGACAGTATAGAGGGCGAAGCAGGGTGGGTCAAACCAGGGCGTGGAGCGTGGCAAGCACGCCGTCCGCGACGAGCTCTGGCGCGTAACCGCCTTCGAGCAGCGCGACAATGGGCGTGGCGGGACAGCGGGAGCGCAGTGCGCCGATCAATGCCGCGTAGTGCTCCGGTTCGAGGGTGAAGCCACCCAGAGGATCCCCTCGCATGCTGTCGTAACCCGCCGAAATCAGCAGCAGGTCGGGCCGGAATCCGGAAAGCGCCGAATCGATCCCCTCGAGGAGATCCGCGACGTAGCGCTCGGGGATCAACCCGGGCGGACGCGGCAGGTTGAAGACATTGCCGACGCCGCGCTCCTCCGCCCGGCCGGTGCCCGGATAGAGCGGCCATTGGTGCAGGGAGACGAAGCGGATCGAGGGATCCTGCTCGACCAGCGCCTGGGTCCCGTTGCCGTGGTGCACGTCCCAATCCACGATCAGGACCTGGGCTCGCCCCAGCGCCTGGGCTTCGCGCGCGGCGATGACCGCGTTGGCCAGCAGACAGAATCCCATGGCCGTTTCGGCGAGCGCGTGGTGTCCCGGCGGGCGGATGGCGGCGAACGCATGACCCCCAGCGCTACAGACCTGGCGTACGGCGGCAAGCGCCGCTCCCGCTGCATGTTCAGCAGCGCTGTAACTAGCGGCGTTCAGGATCATGTCCGGCTCGCCGAGGGCTCCCCCACCCTGCTCGGCGAATTCGCGGAGGAATTCCAGGTGGCTCGCAGGATGCACGCGCTCGAGGGCTTCCCGCGGGGCCGGCGAGGCTTCCCGCAGGGCGCGGGGATCCTCCTGCATGATCCGTCCGCGCAGTACCCGGAGTCGCGCGGGCGACTCAACATGGAGACCGCCCGGATCGTGTGCGAGACAGCGAACCGAAGTGAAGACCGGAGGGAGCGTCGGTCTACCTTACCGGAAGCCGGCGCCGAGCCATCACGATGAGCGAGCTGTTAGGGGCTACGCCCGCGTCGGCCAGGGTCCTGCCGGCCTCGTCGAGCTCGGCGCCCTTGTACTTCACAAGGTATTCCGTTGGCGAGCGCCGGATTCGCGAGCGCGCCAGCGCAGTACGCTTGAGCTCCGAGATCAGGGTCGTTGGCGGGAGCTGCAGCGTGCTCTCGTCCCAGGTGTCCAGCACGGTAACCCGCAGGTCCAACGGTGCCGTCATCAGCCGGTCCGGGAGAGTTGTGGCAAGGTGCTGAGAAAGCGGGCCACCGCCTGATCGAAGAAGAGTGTCGAGGCCCGGACCCGATTGCCGTCTGGGGCAGGCCGGATCGCCAGCGCGATCTCCTCTCCGCCCTGGCCACGCAGGGTCAGAAACCCCGGGCCTTCCCTTTCCGGATAGGCCGCGTTGTTGGGTACGCGCTCCGCGAAAAACTCCTTCGCCCGGGCAATGATCTCAGCTGCGGAAAGCGGTGTCAGCGATTCATGGGTCATTGGGCACAAACCTACACGGAGACCCGCTTCGCCTCCACCTCGGCGTAATACACGGCCGGCCGGCGGAAGAGCTCCAGCCAGCCGCTCCGTTTATGGAGTACCAGCAAGAGATCGCCCGGCGGAGGCTGGGGGGCGCCGCGCAGCCGGAGGAAGGCCGGCAGCGTGGTGTCCTTCGGCACCTGCACCTCGAGGTCCTCCCCGCGCCAGTGCAGCCTCACGGACGCCGGCGGAGAGGCGACCACCCGCTCAACGAAGATGTCGTCGTCGACCTGAAACGATCCGTCGGGGAGCCGCACGCCGTCGCGATAAAACAGCGGATCAAAGGCCTCACCATCCTGTCGAGCATAGTTGGCTTCCGCGGCGCGGTCGAAGGCCTCGAGCTCCGGGACCCGGGCTCGCCATTCCACGTGGTGGCGCACCTCGTGGGTGAGCGTCTCCCAGGCTTCGCCTGGCCAATCAAAGTCCGCGTTACCGTGCGCCAGGGCCTGAAAGGACCCATGATAGAGGACAATGCGGCTTTGGATATAGGGCGGGTAGCCGTCCTCACTGGGGAGCGGAATGCATTCGCCGAGGGTCCAGATGTCCGACCGCTCGGGGTGTGGCACGGTGCGGGGCGAGACCACGACCTCGGCGATCCCCTCATAGAACTCCGCCGGGATCTGCTCCGCCTGCCGGCGCACCATGGCTTCGAAGTCGGGTAGGCGCAACGTAGGGAGTAGGGAGTAGGGAGTAGGGAGTAGGGAGTACGGAACGGCTTAGCCGAGTCGTTCGGTGAGAAACGCTCCGACCTGGTCGAGCCCAACTCGGTCCTGCGTCATGCTGTCGCGGTGCCGCACGGTGACGGTGCGGTCCTCCGCCGTCTGCCCATCCACCGTGAGACAAAAGGGCGTCCCCACCTCGTCCTGCCGCCGGTAGCGGCGCCCGATCGCCCCGCCGTCGTCGTAGAAGCAAGGAAAGCGCTTGCGCAGATCGTTGAACAACGCCGTGGCAGTCTCGGGCATGGCGTCCTTGTTGACCAGCGGCAGGACAGCCGCCTTGATCGGCGCGATGCGCGGATGGAACCCCAGCACCGTGCGGGTCTCTCCTTCCACCTGCTCCTCGCGGAAGGCGTCTACCAGCAGCGTTAGCGCGACTCGATCCGCCCCGGCCGAGGTTTCGACGATACTGGGCAGATAGCGCGTGTTAGCAGCCTGGTCGAAGTACTCGAGCTTCTTGCCCGAGGCCTTCTGATGGTTGCTGAGATCGAAGTCCCCCCGGTTGTGAATGCCCTCGATCTCGTTCCAGCCGAAGGGAAACTCGTACTCGATGTCGAACGCAGCCCGCGCGTAATGCGCCAGCTCGGTGGGGCCATGCTCGTGCCAGCGCAGCTTTTCGGGGTTAAGTCCGATCTCGTGATGCCAGGCCAGCCGGAGCCCCCGCCAGCGCTCGAACCATTCGTCCTCGTTGCCGGGCTTCACGAAGAATTGCATCTCCATCTGCTCGAATTCGCGGGTCCGGAAGATGAAATTCCCGGGCGTGATCTCGTTACGGAACGCCTTGCCGATCTGGGCGATCCCGAAGGGAATCTTCTGCCGCGAGCTCTGCAGCACGTTGAGATAGTTGACGTAGATCCCCTGGGCCGTCTCGGGCCGCAGGTAGATCACCGCGGCCTGGTCCTCGACCGGGCCCATGAAGGTCTTGAACATCAGGTTGAACAGCCGGGGCTCAGTCAGCTGGCAAGTGGTGTGCTCGCCGGGGTGCTTGGAGGGCTTCTGGGGACACTGCGCCTCGGCGATCTGATCGGCGCGGAAGCGCGCCTTGCAGGTCTTGCAGTCCACCAGCGGATCGGTGAACCCCGCCACATGGCCCGACGCCTCCCAGACCTTAGGGTGCATCAGGATGGCCGCATCGAGCCCCTCGATATCGTCGCGGACCCGGACCATGGCGTCCCACCAGCGGTCCTTCACGTTCTTCTTGAGCTCGGCGCCCAGCGGGCCGTAATCCCAGACCGAGCCTAACCCGCCATAGATCTCGGAGGACTGGAAGACGAACCCTCTGCGCTTACAGAGGGAGACGAGCTTGTCCATGACGCCGGGTGGTGCCATCGGGGGCCCTATTTAGGAGACTAGGAGACTAGGAGACTAGGAGACTAGGAGGCTAGGAGGTAGGAATTGTCTAGCTTCCTAGCCTCCTAGCTTCCTAGCCTCCCGCATCTATGATCTGATCCCGCCGCGTCCCCACGCTGACATAGCGAATCGGAATCCCGGAGAGCTCTTCCAGCCGGTCGAGGTACGCGCGCGCCGCACCGGGCAGGTCGGCGAGCGTTCGCGCGGCGCCGGTCGAGCTCCGCCAGCCCGGCAGCGTCTGGTACACGGGACGCACCCGCTCCAGCAGCGCCGCCTCCGCCGGCATCTCCACACATTCGCTGCCATCGAGATCATACCCGGTTCCCACCGGAATCCGCTCGAATGCATCGAGGACGTCGAGTTTCGTCACCGCCAGCGCGGTCAGCCCGTTGACCCGTGCCGCGTAACGTACCACCGATGCGTCGAACCAGCCGCAGCGGCGGGGCCGTCCGGTCACCGCGCCGAATTCCCCACCGATCCGGCGCAGCTGCTCCTCCTCGGCCGGCTCCGCCGTGGTGGGAAGCGGCCCACTTCCCACGCGAGTCGTATAGGCCTTCACCACGCCGAGCACGGCATCGATTCTGGTGGGTCCGATGCCCGCCCCGACCGCCGCCCCGCCTGCGGTGGTGTTGGACGACGTGACGAAGGGATAGGTCCCATGATCGACGTCGAGCAGAGCACCCTGGGCCCCCTCGAGCAGAATGCGCTTGCCCTCGCCGAGCGCCTGGTGAAGCACCCTGCCGGTATCCGCCGCCAGCGGCAGCAGCCTGGGCACGATGGACTCGAGCAATTCCGCCTGCTCCGCGTAGGAGGCACGCTCGGCCATCCCGGCGAGCCCGAGCAGGTTGTTGGCGCGCTCGACACCGTCCCGCAACAAGCGGCGTGTCTCAACCAGGTCACGCAGGTCGCCGACCCGGATTCCGCGGCGACCATACTTGTCCTCATAAGCCGGTCCGATTCCCCGGCCGGTGGTGCCGATGCGCTGGCGCCGCTCACCGGCCACGTCGAGCAGCTTGTGATAGGGCAGCACCAGGTGGGCGCGATCCGAAACGAGGAGGCGTCCCGCGGTCGCGACGCCCCGGGCCACCAACGCATCGAGCTCCTCGAACAGCGCCACGGGATCGACCACCACGCCGTTGCCCAGGAGGCAGATCGCCTGGGGATTGAGGATGCCGGAGGGAATGAGACGAAGGATGAACTGCGAGTCGCCCACCACGACCGTGTGACCCGCGTTGGCCCCGCCCTGGTAGCGCGCCACCACATCGGCCTGCTCCGCCAGCACGTCTACCAGCTTGCCCTTGCCCTCGTCGCCCCACTGTGCTCCCACGACGACCAGGCAGGAAAGCTCGGGACCGAACACTACTCCGCGGACCCCTTCCGGCTCCTGCTCCTGCGCTCGGCGATTCCGCCGACCGCCCGGGCCGTTTCCGTGGAGATGGTACCGTCCGCCGCCAGCTCGTTGACGTGCTGCTGAAAGGATTGCATCCCGCTCTTCCCCCGGCCATCCGCAATCATGCCGCGGAGCTCATGCAGCCGCGCAGGATCTTTGAGACAGTCGCGGATGCCGGGGTTGCTGATCAGGATCTCCATCGCCGCCACCCGCCCCGCCCCGTCGGCGCGGGGGAGGAGCTGCTGGGCGACGATGGCGAGCAGCGCCTCGGAGAAACGGACCCGCCCGATCTCCCGCTCCTCGGGCGGCAGCATCGAATACACCTGGGTGACCGTGCTATACACGTCGGGTGTCGGGAGCGCGCTCAGGACTAGGCGGCCGGTCTCCGCGGCCTTGATCGCGGTATCCATGGTCTCCGGGTCGCGCAGGTCTCCCACGACGATCACGTCGGGATCCTGCCGCAGCGCCGCATGCAGCCCGATGGCGATGGATTCGGTATCGACGCCCACCTCGCGCTGAGTCATCGAGCAGGAAAGATCGCGGTGCAGGAATTCGATCGGATTCTCGATGGTGACGACGTGGCGTTGCTGCGACTGGTTCATGTGATTCAGCATCGCGGCCAGTGTGGAGCTCTTGCCGCTGCCGGTTACCCCCGTGATCAGGATGAGTCCCGACCGGTGCTCGGTGAGCCGCGCCAGCACCTCGGGGAGGCCCAGCTGGTCCAGAGTCGGCACCGCGAAAGGGATCACCCGCATGACGATCATGATGGACGAGCGCTGGCGTAGGACGTTGACCCGGAAGCGGCCCACGCCCGGCATGCCCCAGGAGCAGTCATAGTCCTTGAAGCTGTCCAGCCGGGCGCGATCCTCGTCCGTGGTCATCAGCTTGAGCGCGATGGCCCGGGTCTGCTCGGGGGTGAGCCGCTGCTTGGTGAGCGGGACCAGCCGTCCGTCGATCCGCGCGCGAAAGAGGTCTCCGGCTTTGATATGGAGATCCGAGGCGCCGCGCTCGACCGCCGCTTTGATGATCCGCTCGATCGGAGCACCGGCCATCAGGAGACTCCGTGGAATCCCATGAGGCGTTTGGCTTCGCGCAGCGTCTCGCGGGCGATGGCGCGGGCGCGCTCGGCGCCTCGCGCGAGCTGGCCATCCACTTCGGCCGGCGAGCGCTTGAGCTCCTCGGCCCGGGCCCGGATCGGGGCCAGGGTCGCGATCATCGCGTCGGCCAGGCGACGCTTGCAGTCGAGGCAGCCCCAGCCCGCGGTTCGGCACTTCTCGGCGACCTCGACGACCGTCTCCGGCGAGGAGAAATACTGATGCAACGCGTAGATGTTGCACAGCTCCGGCGTCCCGGGGTCCTTGCGGGTTACCCGGGCTGGATCCGTCGCAGCGGGACGCAGTTTCTCCCAGATCTCCTCGGGCGATTCGAGCAGCCCGATCGTATTGCCCAGGCTCTTGGACATCTTGGCCTTCCCGTCGAGTCCCTTGACCCGGCTGGCCGGGGTGAGCAGCGGCTGCGGCTCCGGGAAGAACGGGGCACCCTGGGCATAAGCCGCATTCCAGCGGCGGGCGATCTCGCGGCTCAGCTCGAGGTGCTGCACTTGATCTTCACCGACGGGAACCTTGTTGGCCCGGTAGAGCAGAATGTCGGCAGCCTGCAGGATCGGATAGCACAGCAATCCCACGGGAATGCTCTCGAGCTTCTCGGTCTTATCTTTGAACTGGGTCATCCGCTCGAGCTCCCCCAGCGGAGCGATGGTGGTGAAGAGCCAGTTGAGCTCGGCGTGCTCCGGCACGGCGGATTGGACGAACAGGATGGCGCGCTCGGGGTCGATCCCGGCCGCGAGCAGCCCGATGGCCATGTCACGCGTGCGCGCGGCCAGCGCGGACACCTCATAGGGAAGGGTGACGGCGTGCAGGTCCACCACGCAGATGATCGAATCGAATTGATGCTGCAGCGCTACCCAGTTGCGGACCGCGCCGAGCCAGTTCCCGATGTGCAGGTCACCGGTCGGCTGAATCCCTGAGAATATTCGGTCCATTCGGGCAAGCTACTTAGCCCCGGCACCGGTCGCAAGATGAATTCTTCCTTGGACTTACTGCATTTGGCGGCACACGCGGCGGAGCGTGCGGGGGAGTACATCAGGACGGTCGGGGGGACCGGAAGTCGGGAAGTCTGGGTTTCCAAGGGCTACCACGATTGGGCCACGGAGGTGGACCAGAACGCCGAAGCGATGATCGCCGAGGTCCTGGGGAAAGGCGCACCGGGATCGCGGCTGGTCGGCGAAGAGTCGAGCCCGGAGCTCCACCGGCAGGGACTGGTCTGGATCGTGGATCCGCTCGACGGAACCACCAACTTCCTGCACGGCTATCCCCAGTATGCGGTTTCGATTGCCGCGGCAGTAGACGGCGTGCTAGAAGCGGCTGTCGTCCTGGACATTACGCGGGAGTTGCTCTACGGCGCGGTCCGGAACCAGGGGACCTGGCTCGGCGACACCCGACTCCGCGTTTCCACCATCTACGAGCCAGCCCGAGCCCTGCTCGGCACCGGCTACCCGTTCAAGCAGCTCGACCGGCTGGAGACGTATCTCAGCCAGTTCCGGCGGATTCTTCCCGCAACCAGCGGAGTGCGCCGGGCGGGCTCGGCCGCACTCGACCTCGCCGATGTCGCGGCGGGGCGGCTCGATGGATTCTGGGAGCTCATGCTGGCTCCCTGGGACATGAGCGCGGGAGTCCTGCTCATCCGGGAAGCGGGAGGAGTGGTGACCGACTTGACTGGGCGGGACATCGGGGTCGAGCACAATGCGGTGGTGGCGGGGAACCCGACGATGCACCGCTGGCTGCTGCAAGAACTGAACGGCGTGAACGATGCACAGTAGCCGTGAACGGGCAAGCCGTCTCAGGCAACCTTGGTGAGAATCCGCGGGCCTTCTTTCGTCAGGGCGACGGTGTGCTCGAAGTGCGCCGAGAGCGAGCCATCCGCGGTTGCCACGGTCCACTTGTCATCCAGCATCCGGGTAGCGTAGTCACCCAGGGTTATCATCGGCTCGATTGCGAGGGTCATCCCGGCCAGCAGGCGGGTCCCGCGCCGCGGCTGCCCGTGATTGGGCACCTGGGGATCCTCGTGCATCCGCTGGCCGACGCCATGCCCCACCAGCTCGCGCACCACTCCGAAGCCGGCGGCCTCCGCGACGCTCTGCACGGCATGCCCGATGTCGCCGATGTAATTGCCGACTTTGGCCTGGGCGATCCCAGCGGCTAGCGCCTCTTGCGTGACTGCAAGGAGGCGGGCCGCATCGGGGGCGATCTCGCCCACCGCGATCGTGGTGGCGGCATCAGCATGAAAGCCCTCGAGGTAGACCCCCACGTCGACGCTCACAATGCTGCCTTCCCGCAAAATGCGCTTCGGCGAGGGGATACCGTGCACGATCTCCTCGTTGATCGAGATGCAGAGACTCTTGGGAAAGCCGTAGAGTCCCTTGAATGAAGGCGTGGCTCCGGGATGGCCGCGGATGAAGCGCTCCGCGGCGCTGTCGAGCTCTTCGGTGGACACGCCGGGACGCACCTGTTTACGGACCAGCTCGAGGGTGGCCGCCACGATGGCGCCGGCGCGCGCCATGATCTCGATTTCCTTGGCTGATTTGAGCGTGACCATACGGTGCTAGCGCCCTACCGCCTTGCGTACCGTTTCGGCGATTTCCGCCACGGATCCGATCGCGGGGATGGTTACGACGCCGCCGCGTCCCTCGTACCAATCCAGCACCGGTGCGGTCTGGCGTCGATAGGCTTCGAGCCGGCGCTTGACCGAGGCCGGCTCATCGTCGGAGCGGCCCTCGATCCCGCGCCGCTTCTCGATGCGAGACAGTATTTCCGCGTCGGACACGTCGAAAAAGAGAACCTTGTCCATCTTGCGACCCTGCTCAGCCAGCAGCGCGGCCACTCCTTCGGCCTGCGGAATCGTGCGCACCACGCCATCGAAGATGACACCGCGCGCCGCTCTCGGCTTGGCCAGCTCCTCCCGGACGATACCCATGATCAGGTCGTCACGCACCAGGGCACCGCTGTCGTAGACCGCCTTGGCCTCGCGGCCGAGCGGCGTACCTCGGGCGATGGCGTCGCGGATCAGGTCGCCGGTGGCAAACTTGGGAATTCCCAGCCTCCCCGCGAGGATCGCTCCTTGAGTTCCCTTCCCAGCGCCAGGGGGGCCCAGAAGTAGAATATCCATTTTCTAGACCCTCCCCCCGCTAAGAGCTATCAGCTATGGGCTATGGACAATGGCTTCCTGAAGCTGCACGACCCTCCGGTGTCACAATCGGAGGGTCGTCGCAAGGCTTGAGCCCATAGCCCATAGCCCATAGCCCATAGCTCTAGATATACCGTTGCTGCCGTCCTCTAAACTTCACGCGCCCGGTCTTCATGAAGCTGTCGTACTTCCGCAGGGTGCGGTGCTGCTCGACCTGCGCGATGGTATCGAGGAGCACACCGACCACGATCAGCACAGAAGTTCCGCCGAATACCGCCTGGAAGCCGACCTTGGCCGAGATCCAGATCGGCAGGATCGCAATGGCGGCCAGGAAGAGCGCGCCGGGCAGGGTGACTCGTGCCAGGACTTGATCGATGTAGTCGGCCGTCGCGGCGCCTGGCTTCACGCCGGGAATGAAACCGCCCTGCTTCTTCAGATTCTCCGCCAGATCGACCGAATTGAAGATGATCGAAGTGTAGAAATAGCTGAAGAGCAGCACCATCAGCCCGAACACCAGATTGTAGGGCCAGCCACCCGGCTGGAACATGCCGGCGAGATCGGTCAGCACGGGGTTCTTGGTAAAGTTGGCCAGGGTCCCCGGTACGATGATGATGGTCTGGGCGAAGACGATCGGCATCACGCCCGCAGTAATAATCCGGATCGGGATGAAGGTCTTCTGACCTTCGCGGATCCGCCCGCGTCCCATGACCTTTCGGGGGATCTGAATGGGAATCCGCCGGGCGGCGATGGTCATGCCCACCACCGCGGCGATCGCAGCGATCGCGGCCAGGATCAGGATCACCGCGCCGCCGACCGACACGACATTGTTGCGGATCGAGGCAGCCAGCTGGAACGCGGAAGGCCAGAGCCGCTCGATGATCGAGACCGCGATGAGGAGGCTCATCCCGTTCCCGATGCCCCGCTCGGTGATCTGCTCGCCCAGCCACATCACGAAGATGGCTCCCGCCGTCAGCGTGAAGACCATCGTGATCCTGGCCGTGAAGTCATTGGACATCGCGCCGGGAATCCCCTGGGTGAAGAGCGTAAAGGTGTACGCCTGGGAAAACGCGATGAAAATGGCCATGTAGCGGGTCCACTGGGTCAGCTTCTTCCGGCCCTCTTCTTCCTTCTGCATCTTGCTGACCGAGGGGATCAAGCCGCCCGCGAGCTGGAAAATGATCGAGGCGGAGATGTACGGCATGATGCCGAGCGCGAAAATCGTGGCGCGATAGAGGCCGCCGCCCAGCGTGTCGTAGAGCTGGAAGAAGCCCGCAGCGCCGGAATTGTTGATGTAGGCGACGAGGGCCGCCGGATCGACCCCGGGCGCGGTAATATGCGCGCCGATGCGATAGACCAGCACAGCGAGCAGCGTGAAGAGCAGCTTCCGCTTGAGCTCCTCGTCGATGGCCAGGGCCGGAACTTTGGGCGCGGTCACTTACGCCTCCACCGAGCCGCCGGCAGCCTCGATCTTGGCGCGAGCCTGGGCGGAGAGCGCCACCCCTTTCACCCGGTAGGCGCGGTCCGCATCGCCGCTGCCCAGGAGCTTGATGGGCTGATGCGGCTGGCCGACCAGCCCTGCCGCGTGCAGGGTGTCCGGATTGAGCTCGGTGACGCTGAGTTTGGTCAGCTGGTGCAGGTTCACGGTTTGTGCCGTGACCTTATAGGGGTTGGTGAAGCCGCGCTTGGGCAGCCGCCGGAACATCGGCATCTGGCCGCCCTCGAATCCCGGATTGGTCCCGCCCCCGGTGCGCGCCTTGTGCCCCTTGTGACCCTTGCCAGCCGTCTTGCCGAGGCCCGAGCCCGGGCCGCGACCGACCCGCTTGCGCGCGCGATGGCTGCCCTTGGCGGGCTTCAGCGTGGAGAGCGTGATTTTCTCAGTCATGTTGGTGCCGAGCCTCCTAGCTCCCTAGCCCTAAAGGGGCGTCACGTCGATGAGATGACGCACCTTGCTGAGCATTCCCCGCACCGACGCGTTGTTGGGCAGCTCCACCGTCATTTGGTGGTGCTGCAATCCGAGCGCGTGCAGGGTACGGCGCAGCGTGTCGGGGTGTCCGATCCCGGACCGAATCTGTTTAACCCGGATGCGGCTGGCCTGCTGCTCCGACGGAATCGTCGCGGCGTGATGCGCGGGGCCTTGCCGGCCCACGGCAGGATTCCGTCCCATGTCAGCCCTCCTGCCGCGCGCGATACGGCAACATATCCACCTCGATCTGTCGCTCGCGCGCAACCTGCCGGACGGATACCATCGCCTGCAATCCCTGCATGGTCGCCCGCACCATGTTGTGCGGGTTATTGGATCCGAGGCTCTTGGTGAGGATGTCGGTGATGCCGGCGCACTCCAGCACGGCTCGCACAGGTCCGCCGGCGATCACTCCGGTTCCGGTGGCGGCCGGCTTGAGCAGCACCGCGCCGGCGCCGTGGCGGCCGATTACCTCGTGCGGAACCGTCGACCCGGTGCGCGGCACCTCCACCATGCCCCGTTTGGCGGCCTCGACCGCCTTGCGAACCGCCTCGGAGACCTCGTTCGCCTTGCCGGTCGCGAGTCCGACGCGTCCCTTGCCGTCGCCGACCGCAACCAGCGCGTTGAACGAGAAGCGGCGCCCGCCCTTCACGACCTTGGCGACTCGATTGATGTCCACGACCTTCTCGACGAACTCACTGGGGGTCTCGTCGCGGCCGCGATCGCGCCGGCCCCGCTCCCCACCGCGACCACCACGATCGCCTCCTCCTCCGCCGCCCCGACCGCCTCCCCGGCCCCCACGGCCGCGCTGCCGGGGCGGCGGGGGAGCCTCCGGCGCCGCGGTAGCCGTGCTCTCGGTCGCGCCCTCGGCTGCCGGTGCGCCCGGCTCGGACGCCTTGGTCTCTTGCTCAACCATGCTACAGCTCCAGTCCGCCCTCGCGGGCACCTTCGGCGACGGCCTGCACCCGGCCATGATACCGGTACCCGCCGCGATCGAACACGGTTTTGGTGATGCCGGCGGCCCTGGCTTTTTCAGCCAGCAGCTTCCCGGCGGCCTTGGCCTTGGCGACCTTCCCGCCCCCCTTGCCGTCCAGGCTCATTCCCTCACTGGCGTCGCTGACACCTAACAACGTTACTCCGCGATCATCGTCGACCAGCTGCGCATAGATGTGCTTGATCGAGCGAAAGACCACGAGGCGCGGCCGCTCCGCCGTCCCCGACACCCGCTTGCGCACGCGCAGGTGGCGCCGGTAGCGCCGTTCCTCACGGGTTTTCGGTGAATGAATCGCGCGCATTTACTTCGCTCCTGTCTTGCCGGCCTTGCGGCGTACCCGTTCACCCTGGTAGCGGATCCCCTTGCCCTTGTACGGCTCGGGCGGCCGGATCTGCCGGAGCTCGGCGGCAACCTGGCCCACCAGCTCCTTGTTGGGCCCGCTGATCCGCACAATCGTGTTGGCCTCGACCGCGAAGCTGATCCCCTCGGGTGCCAGGTACTGCACCGGATGGGAGAAGCCCGCAATCACCGTCAGGCCCGTCTTGTTCAGCTCCGCCTTGTAGCCGACGCCCTGGATTTCGAGGGTCTTCTGGTACCCCTTGGCCACGCCCTCGACCATATTGGCGACCAGCGTGCGCGTGAGTCCGTGCAGCGCCTTGTGGCGAGTCTCCTCACTGGGTCGGCCCACCAGCACCTGGTTGCCATCCTGCCTGAGTGAGAGCTCGGGGTGGATCGTGCGCACCAGCTCGCCCTTGGGGCCCTTCACCCGGATCTGCTGGCCGGCAATCTCGACACTCACGCCCGCCGGGAGCTCGATGGGTTTCTTTCCGATTCGCGACATGGCGCGCCTCCCTACCAGACTACGGCGAGGAGCTCGCCGCCGAGGTTTGCCGCACGGGCATCCCGGTCCGACATGAGACCCTTCGGCGTGGAGACGATGGCGATGCCCAAGCCGTTCCGCACCCGGGGAATCTCGCGCGACTTGACGTAGCGCCGGAGACCGGGACTGGAGACCCGTCGCAGCTCACGAATCACCGGCTGCTCCTGGTGATACTTGAGATAGAGGCGCAGGATGCCGCGACCACCGTCATCGAGCACCTTGAAGTCCGCGACGAAGTGGTTCTCGGTCAGAATCCGCGCCAGCTCGGCCTTGAGCTTGGAACGGGGGATGTCGACCCGCCGGTGGCCTGCAGTGCAGGCGTTCCGGATTCGAGTCAGCATATCCGCAACAGGATCAGTCATGCTCATGCGTGGTTCCCTCTCACCAGCTGGCTTTGCGCACGCCGGGGATGTGACCCTTGAGCGCGAGTTCGCGGAAACAGATTCGGCACAATCCAAACTTTCTGAGCACTGCCCGCACCCGCCCGCAGCGCTGACATCGGCGCACTCGCCGGGTCGAAAACTTCGGGGTGCGCTTGGCGCGCTCGATCCATGCGGTCTTAGCCATGCGACTAGCTCCTTGTCCCTTCTCGTCCCTTGTGAGGTGAGAGGTGAGAGGTGAGAGGTGAGATCCCGCTTACCTCTTACCTCTTACCGCTCACCGTCTCCTTGCTGTCCCGCCATCGGAGTAGGCGTTTCCCCTCGAAACGGCCACCCGAACTCGCGGAGGAGGCCCATGGCCAGGTCGTCGCGCTTCGCGCTGGTGACCAGCGTGATGTCCATACCGTGAATCTTCTCCACCTTGTCGTAGTCGATCTCCGGGAAGATCAGCTGCTCCTTGATCCCGAAGGTGTAGTTTCCCCTCCCGTCGAAGCTCCGGTTCGGCAGCCCGCGGAAGTCGCGAATACGCGGTACTGCGAGGGCGATGAACCGGTCGAGAAACTCGTACATGCGGGGACCCCGCAACGTCACCCGGACCCCGACCGGCACACCGGCGCGCAGCCCGAAATTCGCGATCGCCTTCTTGGCGCGAGTGACCACAGCACGCTGCCCGCTCACCAGCCCCAGCTCGTCCACGACCGCCTCGAGCTGCTTGGGATTCTTGGACGCATCGCCCAGCCCCACGTTCAGCACGATCTTCACCAGCTGAGGGATCTGGTGTGGGTTCGTCAGGCCGAACTGCTTGGCCAGGCGAGGCCGAATCGTGCTCACGTAATAAGCCTGCAGCCGGGGTGTGCCCTCCCGGACCTTTGGCGCGGCCTCGGTCGGGACGCCCGGGCCGGCTTTGTCTTTCCCCTTGCCGCCGCCCTTGGGCGCGGCCTTCGGCGGCCCCTTGGGCGCGGCGGCCTTGGGAGGAGCCGCCGCGGGCTTCGCGTCTTTGGTCTGCTCTGCCATGGTTACCGGTTCCTCGGAATCGGCTGTCCCGACTTCACCGCGATCCGCTCGACGGTGCCGTCCTTGTCGATGCGCCGGCGCACCCGGCTGGGCTCGCCCGATTTCGGGTCGAGCAGCATCACCTTGGAGTGATGGATCGGCGCCGGAAACTGGACGATGCCCGCCTCAGTGGTCTGGGTCGCCTTCTTGTGCCGCTTGACCACGTTGACACCCTCGAGCGTGACCCGCCCGGTCTTGGGATTGACCCGGAGGACCCGCGCCCGCTTGCCTTTGTCGTCGCCCGAGACCACCTGCACCATGTCGCCCTTGGTGACGTGGAGCTTGAGCCGAGGCTTGGGCTGATTCCGCAGCCGGTGGCGCTTCTTCAATACGAGCGGCTTCATCTCAGATCACCTCTGGGGCAAGCGACACGATCTTCATGTACTTCTTTTCGCGGAGCTCGCGGGCAACGGGCCCGAAGATCCGGGTGGCGCGCGGCTCGCCCTGGTCATTGATCAGGACCGCGGCGTTCTCATCGAAGCGGATGTAGGTCCCGTCCTTGCGGCGGGTTTCCTTCGCCGTCCGCACAATCACCGCCTTGGCCACATCTCCCTTCTTGACCTGTCCGGTCGGAATGGCGTCCTTCACGGCTACGACGACGACGTCGCCCAGGCCGGCGTAACGCCGCTTGGACCCGCCAAGGACGCGAATCACCAGGGCCCTGCGCGCGCCCGAGTTATCCGCGATTCTGAGTATCGTCTCCTGCTGCACCATGGCCCGCCCCCTTACTTGGCCCGCTCGACGATCTCGGCGACGCGCCAACGGACCGTCTTGGCGATCGGGCGAGTCTCCATGATGCGGACCGTGTCTCCGGCCCGCGCTCCGACCTCGTTCCGCGCCTTCACCGACTTGCTGCGCGTGACCTGCTTGCCGTACACCGGGTGCGCAAAGCGCCGTTCCAGCAGCACCGTGACCGTCTTGGTCATCTTGTCGCTCTGCACGGTGCCCGTTCGCATCTTGCGCTGTCGGCGTGCGGTTGGCATCGAGTCTGGCATAGTCTCGCTCTCGGTTATTGGCTCTTGGCTACTGGCTATTGGCAACTGCCTAACCCGTTGGGCCTTTACCAAAAACCAATAGCCCATAGCCCTGCTCATGTCTTCGTTAACGCTGTTTCTCCTTCAGCACCGTCAACAGCCGGGCAATCTC
>DASYTT010000019.1:0-3193 GCA_036002045.1 Gemmatimonadales bacterium | reverse complement strand
GCCGCGAAACCGGATACTGGAGGGCACGCGCACCCTGCGGCGCCGAGTGACAAGCCGATGATGGACACGGCCGCAGCGCATGCTCATGCTGCCCCGTCGGGTGTGCGGCCGGAGGCCGCTGCTCCGCGGCACGACCACGCCGATCCCGTACGACCCGCGGTTGCCGCACCGGCACGGCCGGGCTCCGCTCGCGCGCCGACGCAGGAGTCCTCTGCTACCGCGCCGGATACCTCCCGCGGTGAGGTTGGCGGGCCGGGCACCTCCGAGAGTGGGGCAGGGGGGCTTCCGATGCACAGCGGGCATCCGCTGGTGGTGCACTTCCCGCTGGTCGCGCTGCTGCTTGCGGTCCTACTCGACACGGTCGCCGTCGTGCGTCTCAGCACCGGCTGGCGGAGCGCGGCAACGCTGCTCTGGTGGGTTGGACTCGTCGGCGCGGCCGCGGCGATCGGCACCGGCCTGCTGGCCTTTGCCCGGGTCGACCATTCCGATCCTGCTCATGCCGCCATGAGCACTCATAGGAACTTGGCACTCGCGGCCGTTGCGGTCTTGCTCGTCTCCGCGGCGTGGCGCTGGCGCCGGCCGCTCTCACGCGGGGCAGCGGCGATGGGAATTCTTGGCGCCCTGGGGCTTTCCGCGGCCGCCTACCTCGGCGGAGAGATGGTCTATCGACACGCCCTGGGAATCCCTACTGCCGTGCTCAAGCAGGTAAGCGGTGAGCGCGTTGGGTTTGACGAGGACACGATGAAGCCGGTATCGGGCGCCCAGGACACGCTGACCGCAGATCCGATCCGGAAAGCCGGCACACCCCCAAACCAGCCCCACACCCACGCACCAGGAAAACAACATGACGACTGAACTCCGCCGGCGGTGGAAGCCGTTGGCCCTGCTCGCCGGCCTTGCCCTGTCCGCGGGCTCGCTGGCCGCCCACGATCTGTTCATCAAGCTCGACAGCTATTTCCTGCCGAAGAACACCGCGGTTCGCGTGCCGGTACTCAACGGGACCTTCAGCAAGAGTGAGAACAGTATCGCCCGGGATCGCATTGCCGCGCTAACGCTTTCGGGTCCCGCGGGTTCCAGCGCGCTCGATACCGCAGCCCTCACCGCACGGAACGACACCAGCTTCATCAACCTCCGCACCGGCGACGAGGGAACCTACGTGCTTGGGCTTTCGACCCGGCCCCGGGAGCTTGCGCTCACGGGTGAGCAGTTCAACGGCTATCTCAAGGAAGAGGGCCTCGACGACGTCCTGGCGGAGCGGACCCGGAGCGGCACTCTCGCCGAGCCGGCCAAGGAGCGTTACGCCAAGCACGTCAAGGCGGTATTCCAGGTGGGCGCGACCCGTTCGGACGCCTGGGAAAGACCGCTGGGCTATCCGGCGGAAATCATCCCGCTCGTGAATCCCTACGCGCTGCGGCGCGGTGGCACACTCCAAATCCGGTGCCTGCTGGAGGGTCAGCCGGGCGCGGAGCTCACCGTGCTGGCCGGCGGCCGCACGCGAACCGGCGGCCGATTGCCACAGCTCCGCGTACGAACGGACGCGGAGGGCAGGGCCAGCATTCCATTGGCAACGGCGGGAAAGTGGTACGTAAAGTTCATCCGGATGCAGCGCTCCAGCGAACCGGGGATCACCCACGAATCCCAGTGGGCGACCCTGACCTTCGAAGTGAGGTAGCGCACCATGAAGCCTCCGACCCTCGCAGCAATCGCGATCCTCTTTTCGGCCGGCACCCTCTCGGCCCACGACTTCTGGGTCGTCCCCGACGCCTTCGAGGTAGCGGCAGGGGCGAACCTGGAGGTGCGTGGCCAGAGCGGCACCAAGTTCCCGATCAGCCAGAGCGCCGTGGCGCCGGAGCGCGTAAGCGAGGCGAGGCTGATCGGAGCAACGAGCGATGAACGGATCACCGATCTAACGACTACCGGCAAGTCCCTGCTGATTCGCCACCGCCCAACGACCCCAGGCCAGCGGATCGTGGCGGTGGCTCTCACCGCCCGCTCGACGGCCACAACGCCGGAACGGCTCAAGCGCTACATCGCGCTCGAGGGCGCGCCCGAGCTGGCCGAGCGCTACCAGCGAGAAGGCGCCTATCCCACGAGCGACAGCGTGACGCAAGTCTCGGCGAAGTTCGCCAAGACGATCGTGGAGGTAGGGCGCGACGGTCCCCGGGCCTTCGCAAAGCTGGTGGGCCACGCGCTCGAGCTGGTGCCGCTGAACGATCCGTCCCAGCTCCGGGTTGGAGATACTCTTGCCGTTCGGCTGCTGTATCATGGCCGGCCCTTGGCAGGTGCCCACCTCCGCGCCGGCGTGGCTCCGCCCGGCCTCACCGCGAGCAGTGATTCGGCGCAGGCGGCGAGTGCCGCTGCAACGAAGGATTTATCAGTCGCGACCGGACCCGATGGCTTGGCGCGGATCGCGATTCCCCAGGACGGACTCTGGAATGTGCGCACCCTATACGCCGCGGCCACGTCAGGGGGCTCGGGGGGTCTGAGCAATGGTTGGGAGGTGTACTTCGCCACGCTGGTATTCAACGCCGCCGCCGCCAGCAGAGGACTCGGTTCCGCGAGCGATTCCAGCCAGGTCGCAGCAATTGTCAAGCAATTCGATGCTCTGATGGCGACCGGAGACAGCGCGGGAGTGATGGCGTTGCTCGCGGACGACGCGGTGATTCTCGAGGCCGGCGGCCTGGAAACCCGCGCCGAATTCGAGAGCCATCATCTCGCAGCCGACATCGCCTTTGCCCGTGCGGTCAAGGCTCAGCAGGGACCGATCACGGTGCGGGTGCTGGGCGACGTGGCGTGGGCGAGCTCCACGACCAGCGTGGAAGGAGAGCTGCGCGGGCGCATGATCAACTCGGTGAGCGCGGAGCTGATGGTCATTTCGCGCGAACCCACGGGGTGGAAGATTCGGGCCATCCACTGGTCGTCGCGGAGTCGGCGGCCGGCAAGCGCTCCATGAGCAGTCTCACCGGAACGCTCCGCGCGGGATGGCGGGAATCAGCTTCAGGGCGTTGACGTAGTAGAGCTTCTTCAGCACGCTGTCGGGCAGCCCCATCCCGTACAGCTTCCAGAAGGCGTGATAGTCCCGGTAATAGTCGAAGTATTCATCGTTGGTCTCGAAGACCCGCCAGTAATAGGGGTATTCGTCGGGCTGGAAGCTGTCTTTGCCGAAGAGCAGTCGGTCCTGGTACTTGAGAAA
>DASYTT010000018.1:0-9861 GCA_036002045.1 Gemmatimonadales bacterium | reverse complement strand
CATGCCGCCTTGACCCAGCTCGCGCTCGATGCGGTAGCGGTCGGCCAGCGCGAGGCCCAGGCGTTCCTGGATTGCGCTCAGTTGGAACTCCGGATAAGGCGCGGAAGCCTAAAGTATAGGGCCCGCGTTGTACTTCCGCAGCCAGGCTGATCGAGTTGACAGCCAGCGTGCGGCTACGCCAGCGCCTGACCGAATGCCTCCCAGCGCTTTCGAGCCTTCTCCATGATCCGCTCGAACTCCGGCGATCCCCGCAGCGGGGCCATGAACGGGCAGTATTTGGTCATGAAGCCATGCGCATAGAAGCCCTTGTCCACCGCCTCCTCGAGCACGGCGAGCGCCCGCTCGAGAGCCCCTGCCATCGCAAACGATTCGGCCAGATGAAAGGAGAGATGGAAATCGAGCGGAGTGGTGTTCACGGCAGCCAGCGCCGCGAGCCCGCGAGCCGGGTCGCCGCCGAGCGAGGCGACCAGCGACTCGAGCTGCCAGCTGTAAGGCACTTGCGGAGCATAGGTCGTACACCACTTGGCCTCCTCCGCAGCGCCGGGCAGCTCACCGACCAGCGCGCAAGTGTACCCCAGGGTCCAGCGGTTCATGAAAGCCTGCGGGTCCAGCTCGACGGCCCGCCGGAGCGGCGCGAGGGCTTGGGCAAACCGTCCCAGGTACCATTCGGTGACGCCGGCGGCGGACCAGGAGGGGGCCGCGAGCGGATCGATCGCCATCATCCGTTGCACCAGCGGCTCCGCAGCTTCAGCGTGCCCCGCGTTCCAGTAGGCCACGATCATCCAGAACATGGAGTCGGTGTCGTTGCGATCGCGCTCGAGCGCGGCGCGAAAATGGCGCACCGACTCAGGGTGCTTGCCGCGCTCGAAGGAGATGTAGCCGTGCAGCCCATATCCATAGGGAGCCTCGGGCGCCATGGCGAGCAGGGCATCGGCCTGCGCGGCACACTGCTTGAGAATCGCGGGATCGGCGAGCCCGACCTTGACGAGGGAGACGTCGGCCCACGCGAGGAGCCAGAGCAAGGGAGCGGTCCTTCCCTCGATCGCCATGGCTTGGCGGACCAGCTCCTTGCCGTGCGCGAGGGAGGTGAAGCCGCGAATTTCCTGCCGGGCCTGAAGAAACAATTCGAAGGCCTGGATGTTCTGGATCGGGCGTGCCGAGAGGCGCTGGTCCTCATCGGAGCTCAGCGTCACGCCGAGCGCTTTGACGATCTCGCGCGCCACCCGCTCCTGCACTTCGAAGACGTCGTCGAGGTTGCCGCTGTACTTCTCGGACCAGAGCTGGCTATCTGCGTCGGCATCGACCAGCTGCGCGGTGATGCGGAGGCTGGAGCCGGCCTTCCGCACGCTGCCCTCGAGTACGTAACGGACCCCGAGCTCCCGACCGATGGTCCGGACGTCCTTGTCGGTGCCTTTGAGCCGCATGGCCGAGGTGCGGGAGATGACGCTGAGCGCCTTGACGCTGGCGAGATCGGAGATGATCTCCTCGGTGAGCCCGTCGCTGAAGTACTCGTCGCTGGGATCCGGGCTGCGGTTGACGAAGGGCAGCACGACGAGTCCGGTGCCGCGCTGGGGACCCCGTGCCGCGGTAACGGTTCCGCCCGGAGTCGTGCGCCAGCTCGCGAGCGCGGGATCGCTTCGCGCGGTCGCCAGTGAACCGGCAAATTCCGCGGCCGTGGCGTGTCGCTGGGCCGGATCGGTCGCGAGCACGCGCTGGATCTCGCTGCTCACCTGGGGGCCGATGTCCGGCCGCCGGGCGTCCGCGGCGGGCGGCGGCTCGGTGAGGCGCCGCGCGATGGTGCGCTGCGAGGTGGAGGCGGCAAAGGGCGGCTCGCCGGTCAGCATCTCGAACAGCACGCAACCCAGGCTGTAGAGGTCGCTGCGGCCGTCGAGGGTCGTGTCGGCCAGCACCTGCTCGGGACTCATGTAGGCCGGCGTGCCGACGGCGAGTCCCGCTTGCGTCAGGCTGCCGCCGCCAAGCGCACTCACGGCCTTCGCAATCCCGAAGTCGGCCACTACGGCGTGGCCGCTCTCCAGCAGGATGTTCTCCGGCTTGATGTCCCGGTGAATCACCCCGCGGGCGTGGGCATATCCCAGCGCGTCGGCGGCTTCGCGCGCAATCTGGAGTGCCGTGTCCACCGGGAGCTGTCGTTCGCGGCTGAGCCGGTCGCGGAGCGACTCTCCCTCGATGAACGGCATGACGTAGAACAGGAATTCGCCTGCTTCCCCGGAGTCGTACAGCGGCAGAATGCCGGGATGGCGCAGGTTGGCAGTGGTCTCGATTTCCCGGAGAAACCGCTCGGGACCCAACGCGGCCGCAAGCTCGGGCTTGAGCACCTTGATCGCCACGTCGCGCTTGTGGCGGAGATCGCGCGCGAGGTAGACCGTCGCCATCCCGCCCTGGCCCAGCTCACGCTCGATGCGGTAGCGGTCGGCCAGCGCAGTGCGCAGCCGTTCCTCAGGGTTGCTCAGACTGAACTCCGGTGCAGGATGGGGAAGTCTGAATTATACGGCCCGCGCTGTACTTCCGCAGCCAAGCTGATAGAGTTGGTTCCATGCAGCGGATTTTGGCCAGCGCGGGAATCCTCGCCGGGCTCGTGGGCCTCACGGCCTCCGCCGCGTGGGCGCAGCCCGCGCGGGACGACGGCCAGTGGACCCTGCCCGGCAAGGACTACGCGACCACGCGTTACAGCGGGCTGACCGAGCTCACGCCGGCAAACGTGGCCCGGCTCAAGCCGGTCTGGAATTTCTCCACTGGAGTGCTGCGCGGGCACGAAGGCCAGCCGCTGGTGGTCAACCACACGATGTACGTGGTGACGCCCTACCCGAACGTGCTCTACGCCTTCGATCTCACCCAGCCTGGTTACCCGCTGAAATGGAAGTATCGCCCTGCGGTAGACGCGAACGCGCTCGGCATGGCCTGCTGCGACGCGATCAATCGGGGGGCCGTCTACGCCGACGGTAAGATCGTCTATAACCTGCTCGACGGGCACACCGTCGCGGTTGATGCCGCAACGGGGAAGGAGCTCTGGAACGTCAAAGTCGGCGAGCTCTCCGACGGGGAAACCATGCCGATGGCTCCCCTGGTCGTGAAGAATCGCGTCATCGTGGGACCGTCAGGCGGAGAATTCGGGATCCACGGCTGGGCCAAGGCGCTCGACCTCGCCACCGGCAAGCTCGCCTGGACTGCGTACAACGCCGGACCCGACAGCGACATGCTGATTCGGTCCGGCACCTTCAAGCCGTTCTACGACCGCGGTGTCGACCTCGGCATGACCACCTGGCCCAGGGACGCCTGGAAGATTGCGGGAGCGCCGGTCTGGGGCTGGCTGTCCTACGACGTCGAGCTGGATCTGCTCTACTACGGAGTCGGGAACCCCGGGCCCTACAATCCCGAGCAGCGTCCGGGCGACAACAAGTGGACCAACAGTGTGCTGGCCCGCCATCCCGGCGACGGCTCGCTGGTGTGGGCCTACCAGTTCACGCCGCACGACAACTGGGACTACGACTCCAATGCGGGAATGCTGCTCGCCGATCTCGTGGTGAAAGGGCGGCCCCGCAAGGTGCTGGTGCACTTCGACAAGAACGGCTTCGCCTACACCATTGACCGTACCAACGGCGAGGTCCTGGTCGCCGAGCCATTCGTGAGCGTGAATTGGGCCAGGCGCATCGATCTCGCGAGCGGCAGGCCCGTCCTCGATTCCAGCAAGCTTACCGGCGCCTCCAAGGGTAACGTGCAGCACATCTGTCCCAGTCTCGAAGGCGGCACCAGTCCGGCGTCGCCCGCCGCCTACTCGCCCCGCACCGGGCTGTTTTACGTCTCCACGGTCAATCTGTGCATGGATTACCACGCCGGAGAGGTCTCGCGAATCCGGGGGACGCCGTTCATCGGTGCGGCGACGCCGTATGTCGCGGGACCGGGCGGGAACATGGGTGCCTTCATCGCGTGGGATGCCGCGAGGGGTCGCCGAGTCTGGGAGATCAAGGAGAAGTACCCGGTCTGGAGCGGCGTGGTGACGACGGCGGGAGACCTGGTGTTCTACGGCACGCTGGACGGGTGGTTCAAGGCCGCGCACGCGCGCACCGGCCAGGTGCTCTGGAAATTCAAGCTCGGCTCCGGCATCGTCGGCGCGCCGATCAGCTACCGAGGACCGGACGGCAAGCAGTACATCGCGGTATACGCGGGGATCGGGGGCGACTGGGCGCTGCTCTCGGGCGACGTGCGCTCCGACGATCCCAACGATGTGCGCGACCCCGCCGACTTCATCAAGGATCTCGGCCGCTATACCAGCGGCGGCGGCACGGTATGGATCTTCGCCTTGTGAGGACGGTGAGGACGGTGAGGACGGTTTTTGTACTGGGCATCCTCCTGGTTGCTTGCGGCCAGGCTCCCCCACGGTCCCCATCGTCCCCACCGTCCGTCCGTTATGACCAGCACATCTTCGCTGGCGGCACCGCCCCGGCGGGAGACACCGCAGACAACCCCCTTGCCGGAAATCCCAAGTCCGTCAAAGAGGGCGAGCTGCTTTTCGGCTCCATGAATTGCGACGGGTGCCACGGCGGAGGAGCGACGGGCTGGGTCGCGCCGGCCCTGAATGACGGCCGCTGGCGCTACGGCGGGAGCGCCGGCGCGATCTTTCAGTCCATCTACTACGGCCGCCCGAAAGGGATGCCCGCGTTTGGCGGGTTACTCACGCCCGCAATCGTCTGGAAGCTCGTCGCCTACGTCCAGTCGCTGCCGGTCAACCAGGCGGTGCCGACCCAAAGCTGGTGATCAGCGCCGGCGTGCCAGAATCAGCACCTGGATTTCGTCGAGGCGTGGATTTACGAAATCGAGCCTGACCCGACCATCCTCGGTCAGCGACACCGCCGCGGGCACGGAGCTGTGGGTCAGGTACCAGCCTGCGGGCAGCACCACCGCGTTGGTGGGCCGCCCGAAGCTCCGGTCCCAGATCAGCTCGTCGCCCTCCACGCGATAGCGGACGGAGTCGGTGTAGGTCTCCGCGATCCGGAGCCGCACCGATTGGCCCTGCTTCACCGCGGGAAAGGAGATCACCACGACCTCGGTCTCCGGCTTGACCGGCTCGCCGATATCGAGCTTGGCCCTGCTGATCGCCTCGCCCTTCAAGGTCTTCGTCTCGAGCTGCTCGCCGGTGTCGAGCACCAGCGCGGAGGTGTTGGAGACCGTACTGCCGGTCCGGACCACGTTGAGATATTTATCGATCCCCGGCCGAGTTTCGGTGTAGTCGTGATAGAGGTCGAAGGCGTGGGTCTCCGGCTGGCGCAGGAAATAGACGATGTCGCGGGTCTGGGTCGCCCGTTCGCCCATCCGTGAGGCCGGGATCGCGGGCGCTCGCGCAGCGGGCGGTTGCGCGGCCGCTGGCGCGGGTCTCGCCCGGACTGTCAGCGAAGCCGCATCCGGCCCGGCGTTGATGAAGCTGAGCAGCACCCGGCCGTCGGATTCCCGCAGGACCTGCGAAGGGACATTGGCGCTGATCAGCTCATAACCCGCGGGCAACACCACCGCGTTGCGCTTGATGCCGAGCGAGCGGGCAAAGACCAGCTGGCCGTTCTCTTCGTAATAGCTCTTGGGATCGAAGTAGGTCTTGTCGATCAGGATCCGGCTCACGCCGTCCCTGGGCACCGGCCTCGGCAGCTCGACCCGGATGTAGCGGCTGCCGGTGTCCGCCTGCGCGAGCCCCGTCGCTCGCGCGGTGGCGCCATTCACTTCTTCGAAGCGCAACGGCGCGCCGCTCGCGCGATCGTACACCGCCTCATCGCTTGCGACGCTGCCTTTGCGGATGGGATTGAAGTAGTAGCGTGCCCCCGCGGTCGTCGCCCACACCTCATAGAGGATGCGGAACTTGCCGCTGCCGGGTGCCTGCAGCTCGTAGCGGGTATACTCGCCGGCCGAGGTTTGCCGTTGGGGAGCGACGGGTTGCGCCGCGAGCCGCGGAAGCGTTCCCGCGGCCAGTGCCAGCGCGAGCCCGACCCCCACCCCCACCCCCACCCCCCACTCCCTAACCACCAGCAACCTCGCCATTACGGCACCAGTCGCGGCATCTCCCGCTCGATCGGCTTCATGCCTTTGCTGGTGAGCAGCCGGTTGAACGCGGTGAGCTCGGTCTGCAGCAGGCGGTCGAGCGCGGCCTGATTCTCCCTGACCCGGGTTTGCAGCAGCTGGTGCACCGCGCCTTGTTGTGCAGTCGGCGTGAAATCGGAGCCGCCGATGTTCCCCGCCAGATAGCTGAGCTGGCCGCCCAGCCGCACTGGCCAGCGCACGCCATCCTGGCCGCGGCCCGTCTGGCGGAGGTCGATGAGGTTCTGCTCCAGCGCGATGAAGCGCTGTTCCAGCGTATCGCCCCGCGTCCGCAGGTTGCGGTCGTTGGCGAGCTGGCTCCGGGTCGTCTGGAGCTGGGCGCGCACCGCCTCCACGCTGTTGAGCATGTCCGCAGTCGCGTTGAGATCCTGCTGCAGCGTCAGTAACCGGGCGGTGCTCGCCTGGATGTCCTGATCGGTGGCGCGCGAGTTCGGATCCTTGCGTACCTCGAGCTGCTGCGAATAGGTCTGGCCATCCACGGTGAGCTGCACGGTATAGCGGCCCGGCGGCATCCGCACCGAGAACGCGCCGAATCCCGGGGCGTCGCGCGTGCCGTCGGCCCCGAGCTGGAATTCCTCGTTGTACAGCGGCTTCGTGCGAATCCGGGGCGATTTCGTCGGCTCGTTGCGCAGATCCCAGGTCACCCGGTTGAGGCCGACGTTGCTGCTGCCGCGGAGGGTCCGGATGGTTTTGCCCGCGGCATCCTGGATGGCGAGACTGGGCGCGGCCTGGGGCGCCTCCTTGAGCCAGTAGTTGATCCCGGCGCCGTACGGCGGATTCTGTCCCGCGGTCAGGTCTTCGGTCGGGGTGACGTTGCCGTTGTAGCTGTCGAAGCGGTAGGCGGCCCGCGGCGCGAAGAGGTGCGCGCTCGATGCCGCAATCTCGGGCGTCAGCTTCTGCAGCGGAGAGAGATCGTCGAGGATCCAGATGCCGCGACCGTAGGTCGCCATCACCAGATCGTTGAAGTGTTCCTGGATCACCATGCCGTAGACGGGCGCGTGGGGCAGATTCAGCTGCAGCGGCTGCCAGTGCTCCCCGTCGTCGAAGGAGACGTAGAGCGCATTTTCGGTCCCGAGATAGAGCAGCCCGCGACGGACCGGGTCTTCCCGGATGATGTGGGCATAGCTCAGCGGGCTCTTGGGGATCCCGTTGACGATGAGCTTCCAGCTCTTGCCGAAGTCGCTGGTCTTGTAGACCCAGGGATCGCGGTTGTTCTCCTGATGCGCGTCGCAGATGATGTAGGCGGTGCCGGCATCGTAGCGTGAGGGCTCGAGGTGGCGTACCGAGCCCCAGGCCGGCATGCCGGGAATGTTGGCCGTCACGTTGGTCCAGGTCTTCCCGCCGTCCCGGCTGAGCTGCACCAGACCGTCGTTGGTTCCGACCCACAGCAGGCCGGGAGTAACCCGCGACTCGGCCAGGCCGTAGATCACGTCGCCATACTCGACGCCGATGTTGTCCGGCGTCAGGCCGCCCGAGATCTGCTGCTTGGTCTTGTCGTTCTTGGTCAGGTCGGGACTGATCGCCTGCCAGCTCCGGCCGCCGTCGCTCGACTTGTGGACGAACTGGCTGGCGGTGTAGATCGTGTTGTGATCGTGTGGCGAGATCAGGAACGGCGCGTCCCAGACGAAGCGATAGGGGACTTCGGCGGCCGGGTAGCCGCCCGTGCTCAGCGGCCAGACCTCGACGTTCTGCGAGTTCCGGGTGCGCAGATCGAAGCGGGCGACGATGCCGCCGCGGCTGCCGGACCCGGAGGCGGTGGACCAGACCAGGTTGGTATCCACGGGATCGGGCGTCGCCCAGCCGCTCTCGCCGCCATCCACGTTGATCCACTCGCTGCGGGAAATGCCGCCCCCGAATCCGCCCCCCCCTCCTCCGCCGCCTCCGGTGCGGCTGTTGCTGGGACCCCGGTAGCTCGGCCCGTCCTGCTTATTGCCATAGACGTAATAAGGAATCCGGGTGTCCGCAGTCACGTGATAGATCTGGGCAATCGGTAGCTGCACCCGAAGCCAGCTGCGGGCCCGCGTCGTCGAAATGTGCACGCCGCCGTCATTGGCAACGGCCATGCGATTGGCGTTGGTCGGGTCGATCCACATATCGTGGTTGTCGCCGCCCGGCGAGGCGAGGGGAGGACCGCCACCTGCCACCTGCCCGCCGCCACCCCCTCCGCCTGTGCCCCCGAAGCCCGCCCCTCGGTTGGTCACCCCGCCATCCATGGAGCGGCTGAAGGTGGCGCAGAGGAAATACAGCTCGTCGGGATTGTCGGTGGATACGACGGTGCGGGTGTAGTACGGCTGGCGACATGCCAGGTTCCGGTCGTAGCTGACCACCTTCCAGGTGCCGCCGCCGTCCTCGGAGCGCCAGAGCTCCCCATTGTCGGTAGGCTGGCCGTGGAGCGGCACGCCGTCGCCGGTCTCGATCAGGGCGTACATCCGGTTCGGATTCGAGCGCGCGAAGGCGAGGCTGATCTTGCCGAGCGTATGGGTCGGCAGGCCGTTCCCCGAGAGCTTCGTCCAGGTGGTGCCGCCATCCTTGCTCAGGTGAATGCCGCTGCCGGGCCCGCCGCTCTCGCGTCCCCAGGTATGCAGCTCGAGCTGCCAGGTCGCGGCGAACAGCACGTTGGGGTCGGTGGGGTGCATCACCACATCGATCGCGCCGGTGTTCTGATCCACGAACAGCACGCGCTCCCAGGTCTTGCCGCCGTCCCTGGTGCGGTAGACGCCGCGCTCCGGCTGCGGGCCGTAGCTGTGGCCCTGCGCCGCGACGAACACGATGTCGGGATTGCTCGGGTGAATCGCGAAGCGCCCGATGCGGCCGGTTGCCTCGAGCCCCATACGCGTCCAGGTCTGGCCCGCGTCGGTGGACTTGTACACGCCGTTGCCAATGGAGATGTGGCTCCGGATCCAGGGCTCGCCGGTGCCCGCCCAGACGATGTTGGGATTGCTGGGTGCGACCGCGAGCGCGCCGATCGAGGAGACGTCCTGGTCGTCGAAGATCGGCGTCCAGCGGACTCCGCCATCGGTGGTTTTCCAGATCCCGCCCGAAGCCGCGCCGGCGTAGTAGGTCTGCGGATCGCCGGGGACGCCGGCAACCGAGGCGACGCGGTTGCCCACCGGACCGACATATCGCCAGCGGAGCTGGGAATAAGCGGCCGGATCCACTTGGGCCTGGGCAAGGATTGGCGCGGCCAGCGCGAGAGCCAAGCTGAGGACAAGCGAGCGCTTCATGATTTCCTCCGGAGAGCGCCAAAGATGCCGCGCGCCCGGCAGGCGCGCTAGAGCGCGTCGGACCAAGTTCCTGACGCCTATATTCGGTCATGATTCCGTATAAGGACGAGAACCCGACCCTGAGCCCGCCGGTCGTGACGTTCTTCCTCATCGCGGCGAACGTGGCGGCGTGGGTTTTCCTGCAGGGGATGGGGCAATCTCCGCTGCTCGAGCAGTCGGTCTGCCGGCTCGGGCTCGTCCCGGGTCACCTGCTGGGCGCGATACCGCCTGGCACGCCGGTACGGTTGGGTCCCAATGAGTACTGCCGGGTCGGCGACCTGCCCGGCTGGGCGACGGTGCTCACCTCGATGTTCATGCATGGGGGCTGGCTGCACCTGCTCGGCAACATGTGGTTTCTCTGGATCTTCGGGAACAACGTGGAGGACTCGAGCGGGAGACTCCGGTTTCTGCTCTTCTATCTGCTCTGCGGCGCGATCGCCGCCGGCGCGCAGAGTATCGCGACGCCCGACAGCCCGATCCCGATGGTTGGGGCCTCCGG
>DASYTT010000017.1:0-39189 GCA_036002045.1 Gemmatimonadales bacterium | reverse complement strand
TGGACCCGGAGCGTCGCCCTCCCCGACTGGAGTCCGCTCAGCGTGAAGCGTCCGCCCTCACTCGCGAATACCCGCTGATTGCCCTCAACCAAAGTGACCAGCGCGTAGCCAACCGCGCCTCCGGTCATGCTGTCCCGGACGATTCCGGTCAGAGTTCCGGACGGCGCACGCACGCGCAGCGGTTGTCCCGCGGCCCCGTGCGCGAGCGGGCCGAAAGCCAGAGCAGTCAGGACGAGGGAACGGCAGGGCATTCGTCTGGAAGCTACCGAAGGGCGCTGAACTTGTCCCCTCATCCCGCTCGGAGGATATTTCCCCCATGCGGGTAACCACCGAGACGGAATACAGCCTGCTCATTTCCCTTCACCTGGCCCGGCGGGGCCGGGGCGGCGGGGACCCCGTGGCAGCCCGCGAGCTGGCCCAGGCGGAACGGCTGCCCGCCGATTACGTCGAGCAGATCCTCTTGCGACTGCGCCGGGCCGGCCTGGTGGAAAGCGTCCGGGGCGCGCGGGGAGGCTATTACCTGGCGCGCGAGCCGGAACGGATCACCGTGCGCGATGTGATGACGGCTTCCGAGCATCAGACCTTCGAGATGAACTGTACCTCGCATCCGGTTGACGTAGAGCGCTGCGATCCGTCGAACAGCTGCTCAATCCGCCCTGTCTGGTACGCGTTGCAAAGGCGGGTTGACGAGTTTCTCTCCGGTATCACTCTGGCGGATCTCCTCAAGGAGCAACCAGCGGCTCCCGAACTGGTTCCGTTGACTGTTGATCGCTAGAAGTTGACGCTTTCTCCCGCCGAGCTGGTCCGCTACGCCCGTCACCTGACCCTGCCTGAGGTTGGCCTGGAAGGACAGGAACGCCTGCGGCGGGCCCGGGTCCTGCTGGTCGGTGCCGGTGGGCTCGGCTCGCCGGCCGCCCTCTACCTCGCGGCGGCCGGAGTGGGAACCCTGGGCATCGTCGACGGCGATGCGGTCGAGCTCAGCAACCTGCAGCGGCAGATCCTGCACGGAACGACTGCAGTCGGGCGGCCCAAAACCGACTCGGCGCGCCAGCGGCTCTGCGAGCTCAATCCCCACGTGAACGTCCTCTGCCATCCGGTCCGGCTCAGCGCCGAGAACGCGCTCGACATCCTGGGCGGCTACGATCTGGCGCTCGACGGCAGTGACAACTTCCCGACCCGTTATCTGGTCAACGACGCCTCGGTCTTGCTCGGGAAGCCGTACGTCTACGGGAGCATTTTCCGGTTCGACGGACAAGTGTCGGTCTTCGCCGCGCGCGGCGGTCCTTGCTACCGTTGCCTCTTCGCCGATCCGCCTCCCCCCGACCTGGTGCCGAACTGCGCGGAGGCCGGCGTGCTGGGGGTGCTACCCGGGCTGGTGGGTAGCCTGCAGGCCCTCGAAGCCATCAAGTGGATCCTGGGCGCCGGGGAATCACTGGTCGGCCGGTTGCTCCTGGTCGATGCGCTGCAAGTGCGCTTCCGCGAGCTCAGGGTTCTGCGGGATCCGGAGTGTCAGGTGTGTGGCGATCGGCCCAGCATCACGCAGCTGATCGACTACGAGGCTTATTGCGGCCTAGGCGGCAGCCAGGGCGACGGGGGGCAGGAGGCCGAGGTGACGCCAGCGGAATTGGCACGCAAGCTGGGAGAGACTAGCGCGCCTACGGTGGTTGACGTGAGGGAGCCATGGGAGTGGGAAATCGCCCGGATCGACTGCAGCCGGCTGATGCCGCTGGGAGAGCTTGCCGGCCGGCTCCGCGAGCTCGATTCCGGTGCAGAGATCGTCACGGTTTGCCATAAAGGGAAACGATCCCTCATGGCGCAACAGCTCCTGCAAGGCGCGGGATTCAAGGCGCGCAGCCTGGCAGGAGGCATCGATGCGTGGGCGGCCGACGTGGATCCGGGGATGGCGCGGTATTGAGACTGGCTATGGGCTATGTGCTAGGGGCTATTGGCAAGAGCTCTTCCGCAAGGACCCATAGCCCATAGCCGATAGCCCATAGCTCGTATGCCGAAGGGGGGACTCGAACCCCCACGGGCTTGCGCCCACGGCGCCCTGAACGCCGCGCGTCTACCAGTTCCACCACTTCGGCAAGCCGCCAAAGCTAGGACCCCCCCGTTAGCGGGTCAAGCGACGCGTTGCCTGACCCGAATCAGAGGCCTATCTTCCGGTCCGAGCATCACTTATGAGTCAGAACCATCGCCCGGCCTCCCCCAAGGCACGGATATCCGTGGCACGGAATCCGCGGGCTTCGCACGACTACCATCTCCTGGAAACCTGGGAGACCGGAATCGTGCTTACCGGGACCGAAGTGAAGAGCCTCCGGCACGGAAAAGCCTCCATCAAGGAGGCCTACGCGCTGGTGCGAAACGGGGAAGTTTGGCTCGAAGGGATGCACATCACTCCCTATGAGCAGGGAAACCGGTGGAATCCAGCCCCGGTCCGGTCCCGCAAGTTGCTGATGCACCGGCGCGAAATCGAGCGCCTGATCGGCGGGGTTGAGCAAAAGGGCTTTACGCTGGTGCCGCTCGAGATCTATTTCAACAAGGGCCGGGTGAAGGTCGCCCTCGCCCTGGGCAAGGGAAAGAAGACCCATGATCGCCGTGAAGACATCAAGCGCCGCATTGCCGACCGCGAAATGGCGCGCGCGCTGAAACAGCACTGATGCTGCTCACCACGCTGGCTCCGATGGTGGTTCTGGTCGCTTCGGCCCGGGGCGAGGCACGTGTTCCGGTGCGGCTCGACCCATCCTCCGGTCCCGTGCTCGCTGCTCCGTTGCTGCTGCCGGCGCTCGACGCCAAAGCCGCACTCGGCGATGGCTGGGCGGAGATCTCGGTGGGTCCCAAGGTCTTTCGCTTCTACCTGGGTGCTCCGCTCTTTCTGGTAGACGGGGCCATCTATCCGCTGGTGGGATCCGCATCGATGCGTCGGGATACCCTGCAGCTCCCGATTCAGTTCGTTTCGGAGGTGCTCCCGCGTACCCTGGCGACGAGATTCCGCTATGATCCCCGGCTGGCCCGGCTTGCCGATGCCGCGCCTGCCGCTGTCATTGTCGTCAAGGCACCTGCGAAGGACCCCGACCGGCTCGCCAACGGATTGCGGCGGGGGCACGTCGTGACCATCGATGCAGGCCACGGGGGGATCGATCCCGGCAACCCAGGCATGTTCTTCCCCGACGGGCTCAAGGAGAAAGACGTCACCCTCGACCTCAGTCTGTTGTTGCGGGATGAGCTCAAGCGACGGGGCGTAAGCGTGGTAATGACGCGGCGCACCGACACGCTGATCGATCTTCGCAAACGGGGGGGCTACTGTACCGCCGAATGTGATCTCTTCGTCAGCATTCACGTCAATTCGCTGCCGCGGCGCCCCGGCTTCAAGCAGGTGCGGGGCTTCGAGACCTACTTCCTGGCAGAAGCCAA
Source organism: Gemmatimonadales bacterium (assembly GCA_036002045.1). Lineage (GTDB taxonomy): Bacteria > Gemmatimonadota > Gemmatimonadetes > Gemmatimonadales > GWC2-71-9 > JABFSM01. Next base: position 35,775 of record DASYTT010000017.1, on the reverse strand, counting down.
GACCGAGGATGCGGCGCGGGTGGCAAGAATGGAAAACGAAGCGATCCGGTTCGAGGCGGAGGACCATGAGCAACAGGCCGGCGGACTCGATTTCATTCTCAAGGATCTGCAGCTCAATGAGCATCTGCGCGAGTCGGCTCGGGCAGCCGAGCTGGTGCAGTCCTACCTGCAGGAATCCCACACGGGACCCGATCTGGGCGTCAAGCAAGCCGGCTTCATGGTGCTCACCACGGCGCGGCGGCCCGCCATCCTGATCGAAGTCGGGTTCAGCACGAACCCCGAGGACGCCAAGCTGCTCACCAGGACGGCGTCGCAGCGCAATCTCGCCAACTCGATCGCCGACGCCGTGATCACCTACCTGCTCGAGTACGAGCGCAAGATCGGACAAGGCCCCCTTTCCGTGACCTCGGGCGTAGGCGCGAGCAGGCAGTGACGGGCACGTCGCTGGCTCGCGACGTCTTCGGCTGCACCTTCCAAAATCCGATTCTTCTCGCCTCCGGCACCGCCGGCTTCGGACGCGAGCTCGACGGCGTCAGCGACCTCGACGCACTCGGCGGAATCGTCACCAAGGCGGTTTCCCTCGAGCCCCGGCACGGCAATCCGGCTCCCCGAGTGGCCGAGTTCGCGGGCGGCATGCTGAATTCGGTCGGGCTCGCCAATCCCGGACTTGAGGCGGTCCGGAAGGAAGCCCTGCCCTGGCTGACAGGACGCCTGAAGCGCGCGAGGATTCTGGTCAACGTCGTGGGGTTCCGCGAGACCGAATATGCCCAGGTAGTCGCCGGGCTCGAGGGTATCGCGGGGATCGCGGGTTACGAGCTCAATCTGTCCTGTCCCAATACCAGCGCGGGCGGGGTGGAATTCGGCGCCGACGCCGAATCGGTCCGCCGAGTGGTGGGTGGGTGCCGGGCCGCGACGCGGCGGGCTTTGCTCGCGAAACTTTCTCCCGCGCTTCCCGATCCGGCAGCGATCGCTGAGGCGGCGGTGGCAGCGGGAGCCGACGGGATCACCGCCATCAACACCTTGCCGGGATACCTCGCCGCTACGGGAGGCCCACGGCTGGGGAACGGAAACGGCGGGGTGAGTGGACCTGCCCTGCTCCCCATCGGCGTGCTTGCGGTCCGCAAGATCCGCGACCGGCTGCCGGGCGTTCCGGTGATCGGAGTTGGCGGTGTGCGGAGCGCGGCGGACGTTCGCCAATATCTCCAGGCCGGCGCGGCGCTCGTAGCGATCGGCACGGCCCAGCTCGCGGACCCTCGCTTGCCGGAGCGCATCGTCCGTGAGCTCGAGTCGGGCGATGGCTGAGCTCATCCTTGCGCTGGACCTCCCGACCCGCAGTGACGCGGTGCACTTGCTCGACCGGCTGCCCGCGTTGCGCTGGGTGAAGGTGGGCTCGATTCTGATGACCGCCGAGGGACCGGGCTTGGTCCGGGAGCTCGTGGCACGAGGACTCCACGTCTTTCTCGACCTCAAGTGGCACGACATTCCCTCGACCGTGGCGGGAGCGGTGCGGGTGGCGGCGGGACTAGGCGTGAGCATGGCGACGGTGCACGCGAGCGGGGGAAGCGAGATGCTGCAAGCCGCAGTGGGAGCGGCGCCAGCTTCTCTCGCGCTGGTCGGAGTTACGGTGCTCACCTCACATCTTCAACCGCAATCCACAGATTTCACAGATTCTTCTGTGTCATCGAGCAGTGACGAATCGGTGGAATCTGTGGATGCTTCGCTGAAGGAGCAGGTAGCCCGGCTGGCGCGACTTGCGACGGAGGCAGGACTGCGGGGGGTTGTGTGCAGCCCGTTGGAGGTTGCTCGAGTTCGGGCGATGCTTGCAGCCGACGCCCTGATCGTGGTCCCGGGGATCCGTCGCGCCGGGGATGACCCTGGCGACCAGCGACGGACCGCAAGCCCAGCCGAAGCGATTCGAGGAGGTGCTACCCATCTCGTCGTGGGACGCCCGGTCGTCCAGGCTCCGGATCCGGCTGCTGCCCTCGAGGCATTCTTGGCGGAGATCTCCTAGGGGTCTCCCTACCCTCGGCATTGCGCCACGGCTCCCGCAACTCCTTGCGTTCCGCAGTCCAAAGCTAGATACCCCAATCCTTTGTCCTGTGCGGGGTTCCACGTTGGGCATGGATATTGACCATTGAGCAGCTCTGCGGCCGGTCTGGTCCGGCCCGGCAGTACCACGACCAACGGGGCCTGCTGTGATCGATCCGTTCCGAAACCGAAGCTTGCTCCCCGATTCCTCCCCCCGCGGCCCCTGGCGGTCGCCGTCGCAGGTTCCGGAGGGTTCCCGGCCTGCGCAGGTGGAGTTGAGCCGCGCCCGCATTCTGTTGATCGATGACGAGGAGGCAAATCTCGCCATCCTCCGCCGCGTCCTCGAACGCGCAGGCTTCACGACCATCACCACCTCGAGCCGATCCACTGAGGCACCGTCACTCTACCTCGAGTTTCAACCCGACCTGATCTGTCTGGACCTGCACATGCCCGAGCTCGACGGGTTCGGGGTTCTAGAGCAACTCGGCGCTCTCATCCCAGCCGACACCTATCTCCCGATCCTGATGCTGACGGGGGACTCTTCCTCCGAAGCCTTGCATCGCGCGCTCTCGTTAGGCGCTCGGGATTTTGTGACGAAGCCCTTCGCATCCCGTGAGGTCCTGCTCCGTATTCGCAATTTGCTGGAACCGCGGTTCATGCACCTCGAGCTGCAGCAGACCAACCAGCGCCTGGAGGAACGGGTGCGCGAGCGAACCCGTGAGCTCGACCTCGTCCGGCTCGAGGTGCTGGAGCGGTTGGCCCGAGCCGCAGAGTTTCGCGACGACGCAACCGGCGAACATACCCGTCGGGTGGGCAAGGTCGCCGGGCTGCTGGCCGAGGCGCATGGGATGGGGCGGGCCGAGGTTGAGCTGATTGAGCGCGCTGCTCCCCTTCACGACCTCGGAAAGATCGGCATTCCCGACCAGATCCTCCTCAAGGCCGGCAAACTGAGCCCGGAAGAGTTTGAGGTCATGAAACGGCACGCCGCCATCGGCGCGGCGATCCTTTCCGGCGGCCAGTCGCCCCTCGTAGCGATGGCGGAAGAAATTGCGCGCAGTCATCACGAGCGTTGGGACGGCAGCGGGTATCCTGCCGGCTTGGTGCGGGACGCGATTCCGCTGCCGGCACGAATCGTCGCGATCGCCGATGTGTTCGATGCCTTGAGCCACGACCGGCCGTATCGCGCCGCGTGGCCGGTGCGACAGGTGGTCTCCGCCATTCAGAACGATGCGGGCCAGCAGTTCGATCCCCAGCTCACCGAAGCCTTCCTTTCGTTGCCGTACCTGGAGCTGGTGTGAGCTCCGCCGACATCCCAGCACCTGCCGGGGGCCCGCGCCTCAACGCGGGTATTGCTCGCGGCGCCGCCGCCGTCGCGCTGAGCGTGGGCCTCGCGGGCTTGCTCGGCTGGTGGCTGGACCTCCCCGTGCTGCGCGGGGGATCGGCGAGAGGGACGCTCCATCCGTTTACGGCGGAACTCTTTCTGCTGGGCGGCGCGGCGATCTGGTGCTGGACCGCAGCGCGTCCTACGCGCTGGCTGCACCGCCTGGGTCTGGGCTGCGTGATGCTCGCACTGCTCCTCCCGGCGCTCAAGCTCGGCCAATTGATCTTTGGCTGGACCTTTGCCGTCGATCAACTGCTCTTTCCGGCGCGCCTCGCCCTTCTCGAGAGCGGCGGCCCCAGGCCCGTGACAGCCAGCGCCGCGGCGATCTACCTGCTGATGGGGGTTGCCCTCCTCTCGGTGCGCTCGCGAAGCGAAACGGGGCGCCAATTCTCCCGCTTCATCGGGCTGCTCTTCGCCTTGCTGGCGACGCTCATGCTGTTGACGTACCTCAATCGGTGGGTCACCAACGCGGGCGCGGCGGGCTCCGGCGGGCTCGGCACGCTGCTGGGATTCGCGGGACTCTCTGCTGGCCTGCTCGCGGTGAGTGCAGCACGGCGCGAGAGCGCCCCGGAAGATTCTGACAGCCGCGCCCTGCGCTGGAGAGTGAATCTCGCTTTCGTCGTTGCGGTCGGAATTCTGGTTCTCACGGGCGGCACCTCCATCTGGAGCACGGCCCGCGCCCGGCGCGCGGAGGCCATGAGGCAGGCGAGCACGCTCCGGCGCACCGCCCTCGCGAGGCTCTTGTTATCCGTCCAGGACGCGGAAACCGGGGAGCGCGGATTTCTGCTGACCGGAGATGTGGCTTTCCTGGAGCCCTACCGCGTCGCCCTCGATTCAGTTCCGGCCCAACTCGCCCGCACGAAGCTGCTTTTCGGGGCGGATTCCGGCCAGGTTTCTCGCCTCATTGCGCTCGATTCGCTGCTGGAGGCCAGTCTCGCCCACCTCGCCTACACCGTCAACCTGCAGGACTCGGGACGCCATGCTGCCGCCATCGATCAAGTGCGTTCGGGGGTCGGCAGACAGGCCATGGACAGGATCCGCAACGTCAGCGGCGTCCTGTTTGCCCAGGAAGACTCGTCAATCCAGGCCTGGAGTGCTCAGCTTGGGCGAGACGCGCGCGTGTCCTTCCTGACCACCGTGACCGCCGCGTTGCTCGCCTTGTGCTTTCTCGTTCTGGCGGGAGCGGCCATCAACCGGGGCTTCCGGAAGCGTGCCTTTGCCGAAGCGGCGCTGCAGCAAAACGAGCGGCGCCAGTCGCTGATCATCGACCTCCTTCCCGATATGGTGTTCCTCAAGGAGCCGCGGGAGCTGCGCTTCGCCCGCTTCAACAAGGCCGGCGAGGAGCTGCTGGGGTTCACCAGCGAAGAGCTGGTTGGCAGGCGGACCACCGAATTCTTCCCCGAGGAGGATGCCAGGGAATACGAGGCATGCGACCGCGCCGTGCTGGCGAGCAATGAGGTGCTGGAGATCCCCGAGGAGATCGTGCAAACCCGGAACCGCGGGAAACGAGTCTTGTTTACCAAGAAGGTTGCCGTGCGGGATGAACGGGGACAACCGCTCTTTCTCCTGGGCATCTCGCAGGACATCACCGAGCGGAAGCAGCTCGAGGCCGAGCGCGACCGTTTCTTCACGCTCTCGCTCGACATGCTGTGTATCGCCAAATCAGACGGCTATTTCAAGCGACTCAATCCGGCGTTCACGCAGACCCTGGGCTGGAGTGTCGAGGAGCTGCTGGAGCGGCCCTTCCTCGAGTTTGTGCATCCAGACGATCGCGCCGCCACACTCCGCGAGGTAGAGCGGCAGACCATTGCCGGGGAAGACGTCCTGCACTTCGAGAATCGCTACCAGCATAAAGACGGCTCCTGGCGCACCCTGTCGTGGAAATCGGTTCCCTACCCCGGGGGATTGATGTACGCCACCGCGCGCGATGTGACAGAGTTGCGTGAGGCCGAGGCAGCGCTACGCCGCTCCACCGAAGCCGCAGAGGCAGCGAATCGGGCGAAATCCGCTTTCCTGGCGAAGATGAGTCATGAGCTCCGGACGCCGCTCAATTCTATCATCGGCTTCTCCGAGATTTTGGAAGACGAAAGCGTCGGACCGCTTACCGAGAAACAGCGCCGCTATGTGTCCAACGTGCTCCTGAGCGGACGCAATCTGCTGCAACTGATCAACGACATCCTCGACCTCTCCAAAGTCGAGGCGGGTCGAATGGAACTGGTCACGTCCGAGTTCGAGGTCGCAGCGGCGCTGGATCAGATCCTTGGCATTGTCACAGCGCTCGCCGACAAGAAGCGTCTGTCGGTGCAGGTCAGCGTGCCCGAGGCGCTCCCGCTCATTCTGGCCGACCAAGCAAAGTTCAAGCAGATCCTCTTCAACCTGCTGGGCAACGCGATCAAGTTCACGCCCGAGGGCGGACGGATCGCGATCCTCGCTCGACGCGTTGCGGGCTCCGGCCCGCACGAGGAGACCGAGTGGTTGGAAGTCTCCGTGGCCGATACGGGGGTCGGCGTTCCGCTCGAGGACCAGGAGCGCATCTTCGGCGAGTTCGAGCAAAGCCGGGGCGGCTCGGGACACCCTCAGCAAGGAACGGGTCTCGGCCTGGCATTGACCAAGAAGCTCGTCGAACTGCACGGCGGACAGCTCTCGCTCGAGAGTGAAGTCGGACGGGGCAGCACCTTCCGCTTTACGCTGCCCTATTCGGCGGTGGGTGGCCCGGCGCATCCGGCAAAAGACAAAGCTGCTTCCGGTGGCAATTCACCGACGGCGCCGCTCGTTCTCGTCATCGACAATGATCGGGGGGCGCGCGATCTGATTCAGCATTATCTCCAGGAGCATGGCTATCGGGCCGTCTGCGCCGCCAGCGGGGAGGAAGCAATCCGGCTTACCGGCGTCGTGCATCCGGCAGCTATCACGCTGGACATTCTGTTGCCGGACCGCGATGGCCTACAGATACTGGCACAGCTCAAGAGCGAGCCCCAGACGCGGAACATCCCGGTCGTGGTGGTGTCGGTGACCGATCGCCACGAGTTGGGCTTCAGTCTCGGTGCCGCGGATTGGCTGGTGAAGCCGATCCAAGGGAAGGCTCTGATCGCCGCGCTCGAGCGGAGCATGGGCAACGCGACCTTGGGGCAGTCCCGCAGGGCTCTGGTCATCGACGACGAACCAGCTGCGATGGAATACGTGCGCGAATTGCTCGAGCAGCGCGACTACGCCGTCCTCACCGCCTCCGGAGGCCGGGCGGGCATCGACCTCGCCCTCACGCGGCATCCCGACCTCATCATCCTTGACCTCCTCATGCCTGAGGTGAACGGATTCGAGGTGGTCCGCGCGCTCCGGGAGGATCCGGTCGCACGCCACATTCCCATTCTGATTCTTACGGCGATGGACCTCACCTCGGCGGACATCCGGCGGCTGGGAAGCAGCGTCCAGGGGCTAGTGGCCAAAGGTGGCCCGGGAGACCTGCTGAGTGAGCTTGCCCGGATCTGTCCACCGCCACAAGCACCGGTCGGGGCCGGGGAAATCCCAACGTGATCGACAGGACGCGCGCGACCGTCCTCCTGGTCGACGACAACCAGCTCAATCTCGAGCTGGCTTCCGACGTGCTGGAAGCGGCCGGCTATACCGTCCGGCAAGTGGGCTCGGCGGAGGACGCGTTGCAGGCGGTACAAGCTGAACGGCCCGACCTGATCCTGATGGATATCGGATTGCCGGGGATGGACGGACACGCCGCGGTCCGGATGCTCAAGGCCGATGCGAGTACCCGCTCTATTCCGGTCATCGCCCTGACTGCCTACGCCATGTCGGGAGATGAACAGCTCGCGCGCGATTCCGGTTTCGACGCGTACATCACCAAGCCGATTCAAACTCGCACTCTGGCTGGAACCGTGGCCCGCCTGCTCTCCGAGCCGCGGCGACCCGTATGACGCCGCCGCCCACCAAAGGACTCGAAACAGGCAGGCGGATCCTCGTGGTGGACGATCACGAGCACAATCGCGTGCTCTTGCAAGAGATTCTGGAGCAGCAGGGCTATCAGGTCGAGCTGGCCGCAGATGGAACGGCGGCGCTTCGCGTCATCGCCGAGTGCGAACCGGATCTCGTCCTCCTCGATGTGAACATGCCGGGGATGGATGGGTTCGAGGTTTGCCGCTGCCTACGAGCCGAGGCCCAAACGGCGGCTTTGCCTGTCATCCTGGTAACCGCCCTCGCCGACCGGGAGCAGCGCCTCGAGGGCATTGCCGCCGGCGCGAACGATTACCTCACCAAACCGATCGACCGACCGGACCTCCTGTTGCGGGTCAAGAATGCCCTGCGAATGCGTGGTCTGCACCGCCAGGTGGAGTCGCAATACCACGAGCTCCGTCGGCTCGAGCAGCTCCGCGACAGCCTGGTGCACATGCTGGTGCACGACCTCCGGACCCCCCTCACCGGAATCCGGGGCTATCTCGAGCTGGCCCGGATGAGGGTGGAAGAGCTGTCTCTGCCTGAGGTGCTCGAGGACTTTGCAGAAATGGAACGCAGTATCGTGGAGCTCACCGACATGGTGAGCGACGTGCTCGATGTGAGCCGCTTCGAAGCGGAGGCAATGCCGCTTTCTCTCGCTGCGACCGACCTGCGGTCGCTGGCGGAAGAGGCCGTATTGGTGGTAGGACATTCGCGCCATGCCACCGTGGAGCTGTTTGCGCCGGCGGCCCCGGTCCTGGTCGTGGCCGACCCGGCGGTCATCAAGCGCGTGATCACCAATCTCGTCGGCAATGCGGTGAAGTTCTCACCCCGGGAGGCCGTCGTCCGCGTGGAGCTCGAAGCGAATGAGGCGGGTGCCCAGGTGCGCGTGGTGGACCAGGGTTGCGGGATCCCCTCCGAGTATCACGAGCGGATCTTCGACAAGTTCGGCCAGGTTGCTGGCAATGGCAACGTCCCGATCCGCTCGAGCGGCCTAGGCTTGGCCTACTGCAAGCTTGCCATTCAGGCTCATGGAGGACACATCGGGGTCGTTAGCGAGGAAGGGAAAGGCAGCCGATTCTGGTTCATGCTTCCCCCGGCTGGCACGCCGGTTCTCCCGGCCTAAGGCCGCCGCTCCCGCCGTCAGCCACGGCCCCTAACTCGTTTCCCCTCCGGCCCTTGTGTCCTCTGGGCCTGCTCTCTATATTGCCAAGCTGCCCGGCAACCTAATTCAAGGGGAGTGGTGTGAAGGTACGGTCGAGTGTCAAGCCGATCTGCGAGCACTGCAAAGTGGTCAAGCGGCAAGGCGTCATTCGCGTCATTTGCAAGCGTAATCCGAAGCACAAACAGCGGCAGGGTTAACGATGGCGCGTATAGCAGGAGTGGACCTTCCGCGGGAAAAGCGGGTCGAAGTGGCACTCACCTACATCTACGGAATCGGCCGGCCGACCAGCAATCGGCTGCTCGCGGATTCCGGCATCGGGCCCGATACCAGGGTCCGCGACCTCTCGGACGCTGAAGTAGCGCGGCTGCGTCAGCTGATCGAGCGGAGCGTCAAGGTGGAAGGCGCGCTCCGCACCGAGATCGCCATGAACATCAAGCGGCTGATGGACATTGGGACCTACCGGGGCTCGCGCCACCGGAAGGGCCTGCCGGTCCGCGGCCAACGCACTCATACCAACGCGCGCACCAAGAAGGGGCCGCGCCGCGCTATCGCGGGCAAGAAGAAGGCGACGAAGAAGTAACCCATGACGACTCCAGCACAGCCCACGCCTCCGTCCGAGCCCACGGCTTCCGCTCCTGCGGCGGCCGCTGCTCCCGCCAAGGCCGCCGGTCCCAAGCGCTCCAAGAAGGTCGTCGAGTCCGAGGGCATCGCCCACATCTCGGCCACCTTCAACAACGTGCTCATCACGATCACCGATATGCGGGGCAACACCATCGCATGGGGAACCGCCGGCAAAGCGGGTTTCAAGGGCTCCAAGAAGAGCACGCCCTTTGCCGCTACGGTGGCGGCGGAAAACGTAGGCCGCGAAGTCATGAACCTGGGCGTCCGCAAACTGCATGTGCTGGTGCAGGGTCCCGGGAGCGGAAGAGAATCGGCGATCCAGGCGCTGGCATCGGTTGGACTCCGCGTCGTCTCGATCAAGGACGTCACGCCGATCCCCCACAATGGGTGCCGGCCGCCCAAGAAGCGCAGGGTATAACGCATGGCACGCTATGCCGGGCCCAGCTGCCGCCTCTGCCGCCGCGAGGGCATCAAGCTGTTTCTGAAGGGGTCGCGTTGCCTCACCGAGAAGTGCGCCGTCGAGCGGCGCGGCTACGCCCCGGGGCAGCACGGCCAGGCCAACAGCGGGCGTGGTGGGCGCAAGATGTCGGAGTATGCCCGCCAGCTGCGTGAGAAGCAGAAGGTCAAGCGGATCTACGGGCTCTCGGAGAGTCAGTTCCGCAATACCTTTGAGCGCGCCAGCGCGGAGCAGGGCGTCAAAGGCACCAACCTGCTGATCGCGTTGGAAACCCGGCTCGACAATGTGGTCTATCGGATGAGCTTCGCCAGCAGCCGCAAAGCGGCCCGGCAGCTCGTCCGTCACGGGCACGTGCAGGTCGATGGTCGCCGGGTGGACATCCCGTCCTACCGGGTGGCTCCCGGGCAGGAGGTGCGCGTGGCGCCCGAGAGCCGTGAAATGGTGCCGGTCAAGCTCGCACTGGAGAGCGCCTCTCGGGGCGCGCCGATGTCCTGGCTCACGGTCGACGGCGCGAAGGCCGCCGGCCGGCTCACGATGCTCCCGACGCGCGACGCGATTCCGCTGAACGCGCAGGAACAGCTCATCGTCGAGCTCTACTCGAAGTAATTCCGGAACGGATACCGCATGACGATCGATATGACCGGTCTGGTCCGCCCGTACATGGTCGAGATGACCAAGCGGGAGGACAATCCGAACATCGCCGAGTTCCGGCTGCAGCCGCTCGAGCGGGGGTTCGGCTACACGCTGGGGAACTCCCTGCGCCGTTTGCTGCTCTCCTCCCTGCGCGGCTCGGCGGTTTGGGCGTTCCGCATGGACGGCGTGGTGCACGAGCACCAGACCGTTTCCGGCGTGCTCGAGGACGTGCACCAGATCATCCAGCGCCTCAAGGCGCTCACTCTCGTTCTGGACGAGGACAAGGATGAAGCCGTCCTCCGGATCCGGCGCGAAGGCAAGGGCCCCGTATTCGCGCGGGACATCCAGGAGTCGGCAGGAGTGCGGGTCGTGAACCCGGATCACCTGCTGTTCACGGTGCAGGACCAGAAGGACGTGAGTTGCGACCTGTATGTGAACAAGGGTCGTGGCTATGTCGAGTCGGAAATGCATCCGACCGACCGCTCGCTGCCGGTGGACGTCGTGCGGATCGACGCGATCTACAATCCGGTGCGGCGCGCCAATTTCACCGTGAGCGAAACGCGGGTGGGCCAGCGGACCGACTACGACCGGCTGGCGGTCATGGTGGAGACCAACGGCACGATCAGTCCCGAGGATGCCATCGCCTACGCAGCCGCTCTGGCCACCGAGCACTTCCGCTTCTTCATCGATTTCGGGCGGGTGCCGCAGGCTCGTGCCCTGCCTGCGGAAGGCGTCGTCATCACCGGCGGGCTCCGCATGAAGCTGGAGCGCCTGATCGACGATCTGGGGCTCTCGGTCCGCTCGCTCAATTCTCTCAAGAACTCCAACATCCGCACGCTGCGGGATCTGGTCGAGTTCAGCGAGGAAGAGCTCCTCAAGGTCAAGAACGTGGGCGAGAAGGCCGTTGCGGAAATCGCGGAGCTGCTGCAGCGTGAAGGCCTGCGCTTCGGGATGGCGTTCGAAGAGGTCGACGGGGACCTGCACGTCGCCAAGAGCGGCGGCGCCCTCCCGGAGGAGCCGGCGTCCGAGGAGCAGCCGTAATGCGGCACCGCGCCAAAGGCCGCCAGCTTTCGCGAACGGCCACCCACAAGAAAGCCCTGCTGCGCAACATGGCGGCGAGCCTCTTTGAGCACGATGCCATCGTGACGACGCAGGCCAAGGCCAAAGAGCTGCGGCCGTACGCCGAGCGGCTGATCACGCTCGCGCGGCGGGGCGATCTTCACGCGCGACGCCTGGTGGAGCGCCGCATTCAGGACCGCGCGATCCTGGGCCGGCTGTTCAAGGAAATTGGTCCTCGCTTCGCGGCGCGTCCGGGAGGCTACCTCAGAATCCTCAAGCTGGGCTCGCGCCCGGGAGATGGCGCCGATCTCGCCCGCATCGAGCTGCTCTCCGAGTGAACGGCGCCGCACTCACCGGAATGACAAAGGGGACCACGTGGTCCCCTTTTTTACAGCACGGAGGAGGCCGCTGCGATGGAACTAGCCGGCCTTCCGAATGCGATTGCTCCGGATGCATTGCGCGCAGACGCGCACCCGCCGCACCTGGCCGTTCACGCTGGTGCGGACGGTCTGCAGATTGGGATACCAGCGCCGCTTCACGCGATTATTCGCGTGGCTGACGTGGTTCCCGGTCGTCGGTCCCTTGCCGCACACGGTGCAGACGCGAGCCATAAGTCGAGCATCTCCTGGAGGGCTATCTTTCGAGCCGCGAAAGCTAATCACATGAGGCATTTAGCTCAATACCGTGCCTAAAGCCCTCATCACCGGCATCACCGGGCAGGATGGCTCATACCTGGCGGAATTCCTCCTGGCCAGGGGCTACCAGGTCTTCGGCATGGTGCGGCGGACCAGCCACCATTCCTTTGAGCGCATCGAGCACCTGCTCGACCGGATCAGCATCGTCACCGCCGACCTGTTGGATCAGCATTCGCTGACCGTGGTGATGCAGAACGTACAACCCGACGAGGTATACAACCTCGCGGCGCAATCCTACGTTCCGGCGTCGTGGACCCAGCCCGTACTGACGGGAGAATTCACCGCGCTGGGCGTCACTCGCATGCTCGAAGCCATCCGGCTGGTGCATCCCTCCGCGCGGTTCTATCAGGCCAGCTCCTCGGAGATGTTCGGGAAGGTGCAGGAATCTCCCCAGCACGAAGGCACTCCGTTCTACCCGCGCTCCCCCTACGGCGTGGCCAAGGTATACGGTCACTGGATCACCGTGAACTACCGCGAGTCCTACGGCATGTACGCGGTGAGCGGGATTCTCTTCAACCACGAATCGCCCCGGCGCGGCATGGAGTTCGTCACCCGCAAAGTGTCCGACGGCGTCGCGCGCATCAAACTTGGCCTTGCCAAGGAGCTCCGGATGGGCAATCTCGATGCGCGCCGGGACTGGGGCTACGCGGGAGATTACGTCGACGCCATGTGGCGGATGCTGCAGCGCGAAACGCCGGCAGACTATGTGATCGGGACCGGTGAGGCACACAGTGTTCGGCAGCTGGTGGAGCTGGCCTTCGGCTACGCGGGGCTGGATTGGAAGGCCCACGTGGTTCACGATCCCGCCTTCTCGCGGCCCGCCGAAGTCGACGTGCTGCTCGCGGATTCGCGCAAAGCCGAAAGCGAGCTGGGCTGGAAGAAGACCGTCGATTTCGCCGCGTTGGTCAAGCTGATGGTCGACGCGGATCTCGAGCGCTTGAGCGGGCGCCGATGAAAGCCCTGGTGACTGGCGCTGACGGTTTTGTGGGGGGGTGGCTCGCGCGCCGGCTGCTCGAAGGTGGTCATAGCGTCGTCGGGACGCATCGGCGGGGTGGGGGACCGTCGCCGGTCCTGACGTCCCTCGAGACAGCCCGGGTCGAGTGGCGGGAACTGGAGCTCGGGAGCCGCGAGTCGATCGAGAATGCCTGCCGCGGTCGCTGGGATGCGGTGGTGCACCTCGCGGCGCTCTCCTCGGGCAGCGAGGCGCGAGAAAACCCGGGACTCGCCTGGGAGGTGAATGCGGCCGGGACGGCGCGACTCTGCGAGGTGCTGGGAATGCGGGTCGTGGCCCGGCAAAGCGACCCGAATTTTCTGCTGGTTTCGACGGGGGAGGTCTATGGGACAGGACAGGGTGTAGCGCGTCGGGAAAGCGATCCTGTGCTGCCCTGCTCGCCGTATTCGGCGAGCAAGCTCGGAGCGGAGATCGCGGCGCTCGAGGTGGCCCGGCGCACCGGCCTTCGGGTGATCGTTGCGCGACCGTTCCCTCACACCGGTGCCGGACAGGACATGCGCTTCGTCATTCCCGCGCTGGCCAGCCGGATCCAGGCGGCCAGGCGAATCGGGGCTCCGACGATCAAGACCGGCACGCTCGATACCGTGCGGGATTTCCTCGACGTGCGGGATGTGAGCGAAGCGTATCTGGCCCTGCTCGAGCGCGGCACCATCGGAGAGACCTACAACATTGCCTCGGGTGAGGGACATCCCCTGACGGAGATTCTGGAGCGGCTGGAGCGGCTGGCGCGCTGGCGGGTGAGGCCGGAGCTCGAGCCGCGCCTGGCGCGACGGTCTGATATTGCTCACCTGGTGGGCGACGCCGGCAAGCTCCGCAGCGAAACCGGCTGGCGCCCGCGAATTCCGCTGGACCAGACCCTTCAGGACCTGCTCGATGCCCAAGCGGACTGACCTCAACTCCATCCTGCTGATCGGTTCCGGACCGATCATCATCGGCCAGGGAGCCGAATTCGACTATTCGGGCACGCAGGCGGCGCGGGCCCTGCGAGAGGAAGGCTTCCGGGTCATCCTGGTGAATTCCAATCCCGCCACGATCATGACCGATCCGGAGGTCGCGGACCGGACCTACATCGAGCCGATCACGCCCGAATGGGTCGAGCAGATCATCGCACGCGAGCGTCCCGATGCCTTGCTCCCGACGATGGGGGGCCAAACCGCCCTCAACGTGGCCATGGCGCTGGTGAAGAACGGCGTGCTCGCGCGCTACGGCGTCGAGCTGATCGGCGCCAATGAACGGGCCATCCGCATCGCGGAAGACCGCGAGGAATTCGCCCTGGCCATGCGACGGATCGGTCTGGCGACCCCCGAGGGCATGACGGTTCGCTCGGTCGAGGCGGGGCTGGTGGCGGTGGAGACCATCGGTTATCCGGCCATCCTCCGGCCATCCTATACCCTGGGGGGTACCGGCGGCGGCATCGCCTATAATCGCGGCGAGTTCGAGACGATGCTGCGGCGGGGGCTGGAGCTGTCTCCGGTCGGCTCGGTGCTGGTCGAGCGCAGCATCATGGGATGGAAGGAGTTCGAGCTCGAGGTGATGCGCGACGGCGCCGACAATGTCGTGATTGTCTGCTCGATCGAGAACCTCGACCCGATGGGAGTGCACACCGGGGATTCGATCACCGTGGCGCCCGCGATGACGCTTTCCGACCGCGAGTATCAGGTCATGCGGGACTCCGCCTGCAAGATCATTCGCGAGGTGGGGGTAGCGGCGGGCGGCTGCAACGTGCAGTTCGCGGTGCATCCCGACACCGGCGAGCAGCTCGTCATCGAGATGAACCCGCGAGTTTCCCGCTCTTCGGCGCTGGCGTCCAAGGCGACCGGCTTTCCCATTGCGCGCATCGGGACGAAGGTAGCGGTCGGCTACCGGCTCGACGAGCTGCCGAACGACATCACCAAGACCACGCCCGCCTCGTTCGAGCCGGTGCTCGACTACGTCGTGGTCAAGATCCCTCGCTTTGCGTTCGAGAAGTTTCCGAGCGCCGATCCGCGCCTCAATACCCAGATGAAATCCGTCGGCGAAGTGATGGCGATCGGACGCACCTTCAAAGAAGCGCTTCAGAAGGGCTTCCGCGGGCTCGAGGTCGGCCGGGCCGGCTGGGACATCGGAGAAACCCCTGCGGACGATCGGCTCAGCGATACCTCCCGCGAGGGCCTGCTCGCGGCTATCAGAACGCCGACTCCCGAGCGGCTCTTTCAGATCAAACGGGCGCTGCTCGCCGGGATCGAGGTCGCAGCCATCGCGGAATGCAGCCGGATCGACCCGTGGTTCGTGGCGCAGCTCGCCGAGCTGGTCGAGGCGGAGAAAGCCTGGACGCACAGTGGGGACAGTGAGGTCGGTGGGGACGGGGAAGGACCGACCTCACTGTCCTCACCGTCCGCCCGCGCAGCGCTGCTGCGCATGAAGCGCCTCGGCTTCTCCGACCTGCAGCTTGCCAGACTTTCGGGCGTGACCGAAAAGGAATTGCGGACCCGCCGCCATGCGCTCGGGATCCGTCCCGCCTACAAGATGGTGGATACCTGCGCCGGGGAATTTCCCTCGGCCACGCCGTACCTCTACTCCTCCTATGACGAGGAGAACGAGGTCGGTCCCGAAGGCGACAAGACCATCATTATTCTGGGCAGCGGTCCCAACCGGATCGGTCAGGGCGTCGAGTTCGATTATTGCTGCGTGCGGGCTGCACTGGCCTTCCGCCAATTGGGCTACCGGACGGTGATGGTGAACTCCAATCCGGAAACCGTCTCCACCGACTTCGATATCAGCGATGCCCTCTACTTCGAGCCCCTCACGCTCGAGGACGTGCTGGAGATTGTCCAGCTCGAGCAGCCGCTGGGCGTGGTGGTGCAGTTCGGCGGTCAGACGCCGCTGCGGCTGGCCCGCGGGCTGGAAGCCGAGGGGGTTCCAATTCTTGGCACGCCACCCGAAGCGATCGACGCCGCGGAAGACCGGGGTCGCTTCGAAGCGATCGCCCGGGAGCTGGGCATCGCGCAGCCGCCCAACGGCACTGCCCGGACCCTGGCGGAGGCGCTGCGCGAAGCGGAGAAGATCGGCTACCCCGTCCTGATCCGCCCGTCTTATGTGCTCGGCGGACGCGCGATGCAGATCGTGTATGACGCCGATTCGCTCACCGAGTTTTTCGCGCTCGCGGAGCGGGTGGCGCCCGGGCATCCCGTGCTGATCGACCACTTCCTCGAGGATGCCTTCGAGGCGGACGTCGATGCCATCGCGGACGGTCAGCATTGCGTCATCGGAGGCGTGATGCAGCACATCGAGGATGCCGGCATCCACTCCGGCGACTCGGCCTGCGTGCTGCCCCCTTACCTGATCAACGAAGCGCAGATCGATGAGATGCGTGGGTATACTCGCGCGTTCGCCGATCGGATCGGCGTGGTGGGACTGCTGAACGTCCAGTACGCCATCAAACACGGCATCATCTACGTGCTGGAGGTCAATCCGCGCGCCTCGCGCACGGTTCCTTTCGTCTCCAAGACCACCGGCGTTCCGCTCGCCTCCCTTGCCGCCGCCGTGATGACCGGCAAGCGGCTCGACGAGCTGGGCCTCGCCGATGACGTGGTGCAGCCTTACGTGGCCGTCAAGGAGGCGGTCTTCCCCTTCAACAAGCTTCCCGGAGTGGATCTCATCCTGGGCCCCGAGATGCGTTCCACTGGGGAGGTGATGGGCATCGCCGATTCGTTCGGTATGGCGTTCGCGAAGGCACAAATCAGCGTGGACGGTGCGCTCCCTCAGGCGGGCACCATCTTCATAACGGTGCACGACCAGGACAAGCCGACCGTCACGCCGATCGCGCGGCGCTTCCACGAGATGGGTTTTGCCGTCCTGGCCACGGAGGGAACCGCGCGGTACCTGCGCGAGCGCGGCGTGCCCGCCGGGCGGGTGCTCAAAGTGTACGAGGGTCGCCCCAACGTGGTCGACCTGCTGGTCTCCGGCGACGTGCAGCTGCTGGTGAACACGCCCCTGGGCAAACTGACCCAGCAGGACGATTACATCCTGCGGCAGGCAGCCCTGCAACACCGGGTTCCTTATACCACCACGATGTCGGCGGCCAACGCGGCTTGTGACGCGATCGCGGCGATGCGGAGCCGGGGAGGCGAGGTCCGCTCGCTCCAGGAGTGGCATGCCCTGGCCAAGAGCCTGATGGCCGAGCAGCGCGCATGAGCGCGCGCGATCCGCGTTTTGCCGGGGCGCTCGCCAAGGCCGTGCGCGGCGAAGTCAAACGAGATGCCTCGCTGGCGCGCTACTCCACCTACCGGATCGGAGGTCCGGCCACGGTCTTCCTGCCCGCGTCGGCGGAGGACGTGACCGTGGCACTGCGCGCTGCGCGAGACGCCGGGGTGCAGGTCTTTCCCCTGGGACTGGGCTCGAACGTGCTGCTGCCGGACGCCGGGCTGGATGCCCTGGTGCTTCGGCTCGGCAAAGGTCTGGACGCCATCCGGAACGACGCGGACCGGTGGTGGCTGGGCGCCGGGTTACCGGCTCCGCTGGCCGCGCGGAAGACCGCCGAGCAGGGCTGGGCGGGCCTGCATATGATGGTAGGCGTGCCCGGGAGCGTGGGCGGCGGGGTGTTCATGAACGCGGGATGTCACGGGGGGCAGTGGGCCGATGTAACCACCGCGGTCACCGTGGCGGACCGTGCGGGTGAACTGCGGATCATCCCGGCCGGGGACATTCAGTTTACCTATCGCCGCAGCGGGCTCGAAGGGATGCTCATCCTGGAGGCGGAGGTGCGGCTCCGGCGTGGTGAGCCGAAGGAGCTGAGCGCCGAAGTGCAGCGCCTCTTCGCCTGGCGCCAACAGGGAACTCCCTTCAACCAGCCCTGCTGCGGGAGCGTGTTCAAGAATCCCGAGCCGCCGGCTCCACCGGGATGGAGCCGCGCCTGGACCGCAGGATCCCTGCTGGAGGCCGCGGGGCTCAAGGGGACTCGGGTGGGCGGCGCGGAGATTTCCAGCCTGCATGCGAACTATTTTGTGAACACGGGCACCGCTACCTCGCGGGACGTTCGCGAGCTGATCGCTAACGCGGCGGCAAGAATCCGGGAGCGATTCGGCGTGACACTGGAGACCGAGGTCAAGCTGATCGGAAACAACGGCGAATACGAGACGCTGCCGAGATGAGCGATTACTTCGTGCACGAGTCGTCCTACGTGGATGCAGGTGCGGAGATCGGGGCGGACACCAAGATCTGGCACTTCAGCCACATCATGCCCGGCGCCGTGATCGGCGAGCGCTGTAATCTCGGCCAGAACGTGGTCGTGATGCCCGGGGTCCGGATCGGGAACAACGTCAAGATTCAGAACAACGTTTCGGTATATGAGGGCGTGATTCTCGAGGACGACGTCTTCTGCGGGCCCAGCTGCGTGTTCACCAACGTCAATAACCCGCGGAGTCAGGTGTCCAGGAAGTCGGAATACGTGTCGACACTGGTCCGGCGCGGCGCCAGCATCGGGGCGAACGCCACGGTGATCTGCGGAGCGACGCTCGGCGAGTATGCCTTCATCGGTGCGGGGGCGGTGGTGCGGGGTGACGTCCCCGCCTATGCGTTGATGGTCGGAGTCCCCGCGCGGCGCGTCGGCTGGATGTGTCGCTGCGGGGTACGCCTCAGCGTGGAAGGCGGGACCGCGACCTGCGGCGCATGCGGTTCGCGCTACCGAGAGGCCGGGGGGCTGCTGAGCGCCGTTGACCCCGCCGGATCGGGTGCACTAGGTTAACCGCCCAGCGTGACCTCCTCAGCCACGCCTGGCGGACCAGTCCCCGCCCAGGTCCCCCTGCTCGATCTCACGGCCCAGTTCGCGGCCATCCGCGATGCGGCGATGCCGGCGTTGCTCGCGGTCATCGAGCGTCAGCAGTTCATCATGGGACCGGAAGTCGGTGAGTTGGAAGCCGCAATCGCCCGGCTTTCGCAGGTCAAGCACGCCATCGCGTGCGCCAGCGGGACGGACGCGCTCCTGCTCCCGCTCAAGGCGCTCGAGCTCAAGCCCGGAGACGAAGTCATCGTGCCCGCCTTCACCTTCTTTGCGACGGCGGGGATGGTGCACTACACAGGCGGCCGCCCGGTCTTCGTCGACATCGATCCGCGCACCTTCAATCTGGCGCCAGAGGCGGTCGAGGCGGCGATCACCGCGCGCACCCGGGCCATCATCCCCGTCCATTTGTTCGGTCAGCTGGCGGAGATGGAGCGCATCATGGCCCTCGCCGAGCGCAGGGGCATCCCGGTTCTCGAGGATGCGGCGCAGGCCATCGGTGCCCGCCGGCGGATCGACGGAGCGTGGCGCACCGCCGGACAAATCGGCTGGGCGGGAACGCTGTCGTTCTTTCCCACCAAGAACCTCGGGGCGTGGGGTGACGGCGGGATGATGCTCACCAGCGACGACGCCCTGGCGCTCCGGCTCCGCCGGCTGCGCACCCATGGCGGCCTCGTCAAGTACCGCCACGACGAGGTCGGCACCAACAGCCGGCTGGACAGCCTGCAAGCCGCCGTTTTGCTGGCCAAGCTCCCCTTCCTCGAAAGGTGGAGCGCCACCCGCCGGCAGAAGGCCGAGTGGTACAGCGAACGCTTCCGGGGACATCCGGCCATTGTGCCGCCTACGGTCGATCCCGCGAACGAGCACATCTTCCACCAATACACCATTCGGGTGCCCCGGCGCGACGCCTTACGGGAGCACCTCAAGAGCCGCGGCATTGGATGTGCGGTGTACTATCCGCTTGCCCTCCACCTGCAACCCTGCTTCGTCGAGCTGGGCTACCGACGGGGAAGCCTGCCGGAGAGCGAGGCTGCGATGGACGAAGTGCTTTCCTTGCCGATGTATCCGGAGCTGACCGAAGCGCAACAGGAGCTCGTGGTACAGGCGGTGACCGACTTTTATGCCTGATTTCCGGAGCAGACGCTGATGTCCGTGGCGAACGACCTGATCAAGCGCGCCGAATCCCGCGACATCCGTTTCGGGATCATCGGGCTGGGTTACGTGGGCCTTCCCCTCGCCGTCGAGCTCGCCAACGCCGGCTACCAGGTGCTCGGATTCGATGTGAGTCAGCGGGTGGTGGACGGACTCAACGCGGGGCACTCGCACGTCAAGGACGTCTCGGCGGCCCAGCTCGAGGCCATTCGGAAGAGCGGTCGTTTCGAAGCCACGACGGACGGAAGCCGGCTGCGCCAGGCGGACGCGATCTCAATCTGCGTGCCGACTCCGCTCTCGAAATTCAAAGACCCCGATGTCAGCTACATCGTGGCTGCCACCGAAACGGTCAAGCAGGTCCTGCGGCCCGGACAAGCCATCATTCTCGAGAGCACCACCTATCCGGGCACCACGCGGGAGATCATGCTGCCGGCGCTCGAGTCAACCGGGCTCAAGGTCGGGCAGGACTTTTTCCTCGCCTTCAGCCCGGAGCGGGTGGACCCCGGCAATCCCGTCTTTCAGACCAAGAACACACCCAAAGTCGTCGGCGGAATAACTGCTGATTGCCTTCGCGTGGTCTGCGCGCTCTATCAGCCGGCCCTTGACGTGCTGGTACCGGTCTCCACCACCGAGGCTGCGGAGCTGGTAAAACTCCTCGAGAACACCTTTCGCAGCGTGAACATCGGCCTGGTCAACGAAATGGCCATCGTCTGCGACAAGCTCGGGGTGAATGTGTGGGAGGTGATCGATGCGGCCGCAACCAAGCCGTTTGGCTTCATGAAATTCTCGCCGGGTCCCGGGCTGGGCGGGCATTGCATTCCAATCGACCCACACTACCTCGCCTGGAAAATGCGCGGGCTCAACTACAAGACGCGTTTCATCGATCTGGCCGGAGAGCTGAACACCGAGATGCCGGCGTTCTGGGTTCGCAAGGTGACCGATGCACTGAATGAGAGCGGGAAGGCGGTGCGCGGGTCATCCGTGCTGGTCCTGGGCGTTGCGTACAAGAAGGACATCGAGGATCTGCGCGAAAGCCCGGCCCTCGACATCATCCGCCTGCTGGAGCAGAGCGGCGCCAAAGTGGCCTACCACGATCCCTACGTCCCCCACTTCGAGGAGGATGGGCGCCGCTTTACCTCCGTTCCGCTCACCGCCGACGCACTTGGCGCAGCCGATTGCGTCATCGTCGTGACGGATCATTCGAACATCGACTACGAGCTGGTCCGCCGGCATGGCCGCGCGATCGTAGACACCCGCAACGCCCTGCGCCAGCGGAGCACCCCGTGAAGATTGCGGTCATTGGAAGCGGCTACGTCGGCCTGGTGGCAGGGGCATGTCTGGCCGAAACCGGTAACGAAGTGATCTGCGCGGATGTGGATGCCCGCAAGATCTCCCGGCTCCAGCGCAACGACATTCCCATTTACGAGCCCGGCCTCGAACCGCTGATCCGCCGCAATCAAGCGGAAGGCCGGCTCCGCTTCACGACCGATCTGCCTGCTGCCGTCGAGCACGGCCGGGTCATCTTCATCGCGGTGGGTACGCCCCCCGGCGAAGACGGCACGGCCGACCTCCAGCACGTGCTCGAGGTGGCGCGCACCATCGGCCAGCACATGAGCGGGCCCAAGGTGGTGGTCACCAAGTCCACCGTGCCGGTCGGCACCGCTGAACGGGTGCGCGCGGCGATTCGGAGTGAGACCCGGCACCGCTTCGAAGTGTGCTCCAATCCGGAGTTCTTAAAAGAGGGCGCGGCGATCGACGATTTCATGAAACCCGATCGCGTGGTGCTCGGGGTCGACAGCGAGGACGCGCGCGACGTCATGGCGGAGCTCTACGCGCCCTTCTTCCGTACCGGCAAACCGATCCTGTTCATGGATATTCCCTCGGCCGAGGTGACCAAATACGCCGCGAACGCCATGCTGGCCACCCGGATCTCGTTCATGAACCAGATGGCCAACTTCTGCGAACGGGTCGGCGCCGACGTCAACATGGTCCGGCAGGGACTGGGGACGGACTCCCGCATCGGCAGCGCTTTCCTGTTTCCTGGTCCCGGCTACGGCGGGTCGTGCTTTCCCAAGGACGTGAAGGCGCTGATCGCCAGCGCGCGCGAGATGGGAATGGACCCCGACCTGCTCGAGGCGGTCGAGGCAGTGAATGAGCGCCAGAAGCAGGTGCTGCCCGGACGCCTGCTCTCCCTGCTCGGACCGTCACTGAGCTCGCGCCAGGTGGCGGTCTGGGGACTCGCCTTCAAGGCGGAAACCGACGACATGCGGGAGAGCCCGGCTCTGCCCCTGCTCGACGGAATCCTTGCGGCAGGCGGCGTGGTACGGGCGCACGATCCCAAGGCGATGGAAGTGGCCCGCGACCGGTACGGGGACCGGATCAGCTACTGCGCTGATCCCTATGATGCCATCGCGGGCGCAGACGCGCTGGTTGTCGTGACGGAATGGCTGGTCTACCGCAACCCCGATTTCGAGCGCATGCGGTCCCTGCTGGCGCGGCCCCTCGTCCTCGATGGTCGAAACCTCTACGACCCCGACCGCATGGCGCGGCTGGGCTTCGAGTACCACGGGATTGGACGGGGCAGGGCATGAGGCTGCTGGTGACCGGGGCGGCCGGGTTCCTCGGCTCGCATCTGACCGACCGGCTGCTGGCGGAAGGCCACGTGGTCATCGGGATGGACAATTTCATCACCGGCTCCGAGAGGAATCTCGCCCACCTCGCCGGGAATTCGCGCTTCAGCCTGGTGCGGCACGACGTTTCCCAGTACCTCCGCGTTGACGGCCCGCTCGACGGGGTGCTGCACTTCGCCTCGCCCGCCAGTCCCGTCGATTACCTCAAGCTCCCGATTCAGACCCTGAAGGTCGGCTCGCTGGGGACGCACAATACCCTGGGCCTCGCGAAGGCCAAGCGCGCCCGCTTCCTCCTCGCTTCGACCTCCGAGGTCTATGGCGATCCGCTGGTCCACCCGCAGCCGGAGAGTTACTGGGGCAACGTGAACCCGATCGGCATCCGGGGCGTATACGACGAGGCCAAGCGCTTTGCCGAGGCGATGACGATGGCGTACCGGCGGCATCACGGCATGGACACCCGCATCGTGCGGATCTTCAATACCTATGGGCCGCGGATGCGCCCGCGCGATGGCAGGGTCGTTTCCAACTTCATCGTGCAGGCCCTCCTGGGTGAGCCGCTCACCGTGTATGGCAGCGGCACCCAGACCCGCTCGTTCTGTTTTGTGTCCGATCTGATCGACGGGATTTATCGGCTCTTCCTGAGTCAGCGCGGAGATCCCACCAACATCGGTAACCCGCAGGAATTCACCGTCGCCCAACTCGCGGAGCTCGTGAAGGAGATGATCGGCAGCTCCGCCCCTATCGTCGCTGAGCCACTTCCCAGCGATGACCCCAAGGTGCGTCAGCCCGACATCACGATCGCCCGGGAAGCCCTCGGTTGGGAGCCCCGGGTCCCCCTGCAGGAAGGCCTTGCCACCACCATCGAGTACTTCCGGCAAATCGTCTTAAGCTGAGACCGTCGTTATCTTTAGGAGATGCAAGTCAGCGCTGATCATCTGCTCGCGCAAGCGAGGGAACGCTTTGCCGTGCAGGACTACTATGGTGCCGCGCACCTGCTCGAAGAGGTCCTCGAATCCGGGCGGAGCTTCGCGGATGTGCACCACCTCCTGGGTCTCTCCCTGGCCATGCTGGGCCATACCGAGCGTGCTCTGACCCAATTCGAGAGCGCCCTCGCGCTGAATCCACGCTACATCGAGGCGAATATTCACCGCGGGATTCTGCTGAACGAGCTGGGGCGCGGCGCGGAGGCCGAAGCGGCGTTCCAGGCGGCGGTCGCGCACGGCGAGGACCGGATCGAAGGGTACTCACGTCCCGTGGCCGCGAAGCTGGCCAACCTCCACGCGCAGGTCGGCGAGGCGTACGCGGAGACGGGGGCGCTCGCTGAGGCCATCGAGCAGTTCCGCCGCGCGGTCACGCTGGGCCCTGCATTTCATGACCTGCGTTATCGACTCGCGCGGTTGCTGCTTGAGGCCGGCCGGCCGCTCGAGGCCCGGGAAGAGCTCGAAGGCATTCTGGCGAAGCATCCTGACTTTCTCGATGCGGCCGCTTCGCTCGGCCTGGCGCACTACCTCGCGGGGGACGCCGCCTCGGCGCGCGAGTTGTGGGCGCGCTGTCGTCACCAGCGCGCTCCGGACGCTCGGGTGGCTGCCTACCTGGCGATGGCCCAGCGGCTGCCGGCATGATCCGCCTCTCGAGGGTACTCCTGCTGGGTCTGCTCATCGGCGGCTGTTCCCCCGCGGCCGCCGATCACGAGCGGCTGGGCGACCGCGCCTACCGCGAAGGCCGCTATGTCGCCGCGGTAGCGGAGTATCGTGCGGCTGGCCGAAGCCGCGGCGGCGGCCGGGTCTACGCGAAGCTGGGCAGCGCAGCGCTGCACGACCGGGACCTGACCACCGCTATCGACGCCTATGTGGCGCTCAAGGCAGCCGATCCTTCGCGCGCCGCGGAAGCGGCCGCCGGCCTCGAACGGGCCGCCTACTTCGCCACCCACGGGGGAACCCCGCAGCCGGCGCAGCTCGCCGCGGCGGTTCGCGCGCTGCGTGCGGTTGCGCCGGGCCGGCCGCTGGGCCGCTTTGGACTCGGGCTCGTGGCGGGACTCGACGCCGCTGAGGCGCTCGGCGCGCTCCCGGCAGCGCTGGCCTCCGCGAGCGACTCGCGCAGTGTGGACTCGCTTCTGCTGGCGTACGGAGAGGCCCAGCGGGTGACGACGGCGTGCGAAGCCGCGACCCATACGTTCGGCGCCGTGGTGCGGCGCAGCCGGAATGCGGGGCTTCGGGCGACCGCTGCTCAGGGGATCGCAGCCTGTGCGCTCCGGTTGGGCCTCGACGCGCTCTCCGGTGAGCAGGCCGAGCTGGCTGAGCGCTGGTTCGAGACGGCACTGAGCGCGGCGCCGGCCACCCCGTCCGGCTGGCGCGCCACCATCGGGCTCGGCGACGCCCGTATGAGTCAAGGTGATGTGCTGGGCGCCGCTATCGCCTATCAGAGCGTGCTCTCGGCAGCCGGCGTCCCAGACACGCTGCAGAAGCTCGCGGCGGGGAAGCTGGACGCATTGGGCGGCATCCCGCCGGAGGAAGGAGTCCCGGTTCAGTGAGTTTTCAGAAGCGGGCTGCAGGAGTGTTGCTGCTCACTGTGATTGCCTGCGGTCGGCATTCGCCCACCGCCGCTCCCGTTCCCGTCGCCGGCGCCCAGGTTCGGGCGGCCGATTCACTCTGGACCCTCGGTACCCGGTACTTCGATCAAGGCCGCTGGACCCGAGCCCAGCAGGTGTTCGAGCTGCTGGCTCCCGCCCTGCAGCCGAGTGATCCGCGCTTTCTGCGGCTGCACTTCTATCAGGGTGAGATCCTCTTCGAGCAAGGCAACCAGTTGCAGGCGGTGCGGGAGTTCCGGCGCGTGGCGGATGAGCAGCCGGAGGGCCCCCTGGCCGCGGATGCCCTGGTGCGCGCCGGCGATGCCTATGCGGACCTCTGGCGCCGGCCCGAGCTGGATCCGACCTACGGAGAAACCGCGCGGACGGTCTATGAGGAAGTCGTCAGCCGGTACGGCGGAACTCCCGCGGCTGGCCGCGCGGCGATTCGCCTGGCCACCCTGAATGAGCAGTTCGCCCGGAAGGAGTACAAGAATGCGGTCTTCTACTTCCGCTATAAGGCCTATGATTCCGCGATTCTCATGCTCCGCTCGGTGATCGCCACGTATCCGCGGTCCACGGTAGTTCCGCAAGCCCTCGAGCGGCTGGTGCGGGTCTATCAGATCCTCAACTATCAGGAAGACGTGAAGGAAACCTGCGCCTATATCGCTCAGTACCATCCTGATCCCGCGGGCCCGCTGCGACTGTGTCCCAAGGCGGCAGGGCAGGACGCCGGGGAGCGGGGGAGCCGGTAGTGCGGATTGGCGTGTTTGGCGGCTCGTTCGATCCGATCCACCATGGGCATCTGATCGCGGCGGCTTCCCTGGCGGAGTCGCTGGAGCTCGAGGAAGTGAGGCTGGTCGTGGCGCGCAGGCAGCCGCTCAAGCCCGCTGGTCACGCGGCGGCGGCCGAGGATCGTGCAGCGATGGTGGAGCTGGCGGTCCGGAAGGATCCGCAGCTTCGGTCGGATCGCCGGGAGCTTCAGCGCGAAGAGCCCTCCTACATGGTCGACACCCTGCGCACCCTCCATGCAGAACGCCCCGATGCAGAGCTGGTGTTGCTGCTCGGAGCCGACGCTGCCACCCGGCTGGACCAGTGGCGGGAGCCCGAGGAGATCGGGAAGCTCTGCCGGGTGGAGACCTTTGTGCGGGAAGGTATCGGGGAGGCAGGGATTCAGGTGCCGAGGGTGGATATTTCCTCTACCGCCATTCGGGCGAGGGTGCGCGCCGGGCGGTCGATACGCTATTGGGTGCCGGACGCGGTGGTGGAGTACATCGCCGCGCGCCGGTTGTACGAGGAAGCACAGGAGCGATGATCAAGACGGCAATTGCGAAGGTGTTCGGCACCCGGCAGGCGCGCGAAGTGCGCCGGCTGACCCCGCTCGTCCACCAGATCCACAAGCACGAAGAGCGGCTGCGCTCCTTTAGCGAGGCGGAGCTCAAGGCGCAGACGGCGCGCTTCCGCGAGCAGATCGCGGAGCGCACCGGCGCCCTGAAGCAGGAGCTCGAGGAAGTCCGCGCGGCCAAACACCACTGCGCCGATCCCGCCGAACGCCGCGTCCTCGAGGAGCGGGCCCATGCCCTGGAGCAGGAATACAAGAAGGCGCTCGCGGCCGTGCTCACCGACCTGCTTCCGGAGGCCTTCGCCACCGTCCGCGAGGCATGCCGGCGGCTGCTCGGCACGACGGTGATGGTGATGGGGCACGAGCTGCGCTGGGACATGGTGCCCTACGACGTCCAGCTCATCGGCGGCATCGAGCTGCACCGCGGGCGCATCGCGGAAATGGCCACGGGCGAAGGCAAGACGCTGGTCGCCACGCTGCCGCTGTACCTCAACGCGCTGAGCGGGCGCGGCGCGCACCTCGTCACCGTCAACAACTACCTGGCCCGCCGCGATTCGCAGTGGATGGGTCACGTCTACAAGTATCTGGGCCTCACGGTCGGCTGCATCGACGACACCGAGCCCTCCAGTCCCGCGCGGCGAGAGGCCTACCAGGCCGACATCACCTACGGCACCAACAACGAGTTCGGCTTCGATTACCTGCGGGACAACATGGTGTTCGGGCTGGAGCAGCGGGTGCAGCGCGAGCACGCCTACGCCATTGTGGACGAGGTTGACTCGATCCTCATCGACGAGGCGCGGACTCCGCTGATCATCAGCGGCCCGGTCGGCAACGAGGGCGACGAGAAGTACACCCTGTTCAACCGGCAGGTGGCCGAGCTGGTGCGCAGGCAGACCGCCGTGGTGAATCAGCTCATGGGAGAAGCGGAGCCGCTGCTGAGCGACGAGAAGCGGAAGGAAGAGGCCGCGGTCAAGCTCTTCCAGTCGCAGCTCGGCATGCCGAAAAACAAGAAGCTGCTCAAGCTGCTCAACGAGACAGGCGTGAAACAGCTGGTGCAGCGCGCTGAGCTCGACTACATCGCCGACCGCAAGCTGCCGTCGCGGCAACAGAAGATGCGGGGACTCGAGGAAGCCCTCTATTACGTGCTGGACGAGAAGGGCCACTCGGTGCACCTGACCGACAAGGGCTCGGCGGCTCTTTCGCCGGACGATCCCACGCTGTTTCTAGTGCCGGATATCTCCGAGGCCGTCCACCGCATCGAGCGGGACCCCGCCCTCACCGTCACCGAGAAGCGGGATGCCCGTCAGGCGGTGGAGGCGGAATACGCGGCCAAGAGTGAGAAGCTGCACATCATCCACAAGCTGCTGCAGGCACACTCCCTCTATGAAAAGGACGTCGAGTATCTGGTGCAGGACAACCAGGTGCTCATCGTCGACGAATTCACGGGCCGGGTTCTGGCAGGGCGGCGCTGGGCCGATGGGCTGCACCAGGCGGTCGAGGCCAAGGAAGGCGTGCAGATCAAGGGCGAGACCCAGACACTCGCCACGATCACCATCCAGAACTATTTCCGGATGTTCGACAAGCTGGCCGGCATGACCGGAACCGCCGAGACCGAAGAGGCCGAGTTCTACTCCATCTACGGGCTCGAGGTCGCGGTGATCCCGACCAACCGGCCGATCAACCGGGCGGACCAGACCGACCGGATCTACAAGACCCGGCGCGAGAAGTACAACGCCGTCAACGACGAAATTGAGCGGCTGCACGAGCTCGGGCTGCCGATCCTGATCGGCACGACCTCGGTGGACGTGTCGGAGACGCTCTCCAAGATGCTCAAGCGCCGCGGCCTCAAGCACGAGGTGCTGAACGCGAAGTATCACGAGCGGGAGGCAGAGATCGTGGCTGGGGCGGGGCAGCAGAGTGCGATCACCATCGCGACCAACATGGCGGGCCGCGGCACCGACATCAAACTCGGCCCTGGTGTGACCGAGACCCGGCCCTGGAGCAAGACGGAGCACGACAAAGTGGTGAGCGGTGAGGAGATCGGGGGGTTGCACATTCTCGGCACCGAGCGGCACGAGAGCCGGCGGATCGACCGGCAGCTCAGAGGGCGTGCGGGCCGGCAGGGAGATCCGGGCTCCTCGCTGTTCTTCCTTTCGCTGGAAGACGACCTGATGCGGCTGTTCGGCTCGGACCGCATTGCGCGCTACATGGACAAGACCGGCGCCGAGGAGGGCGAAGTCATTTCGGGCCGCCTGGTGTCCCGCGCGATCGAATCCGCCCAGAAGCGGGTCGAGCTGCAGAACTTTCAGCAGCGCAAGCGGCTGCTCGAATACGACGACGTGATGAACCAGCAGCGCGAGGTGGTCTACTCGCTGCGGCTGTTTGCGCTGGAGAAGGGCGAGGAGCTCAAGGCGGAAGCGCGCCAGATGATCTCGAGCGCGCTCGACCACGCCGTGCGCAAATTCCTGGAAGACACCGAGCCGGCGGACTACGACCGGCAGGCGCTCACCGATGCGCTCGCCATGCAGTTCCTGGTGACTCCGGAGATCGGTGACGCGGCGGCCGCCAAGGGGCTCGACGACATCGTGCGGGTGGCGATCGCGGAGGGCGAGGCCGCCTTCCAGCGCAAGGTGGACTACCTGCAGGACTTCGGCCGGCGGATCGGCATCGGCGACGTCGACCAGCAGGTGCTTTCCCAGGTCATGCTTTCGGTGATCGACGAGAAGTGGAAGGATCACCTCTACGATCTGGATCTACTGCGCAATGCCATCCAGTATCGCGCCTACGGGCAGAAGGACCCGCTGGTCGAGTACAAGAAGGAAGCCTACGAGATGTTCGAGGATCTCATGCGCGATATCCAGGCGACCTTCACGGAGCGCTATCTCAAGATCCAGGTCACCGCGGAACCGCCGCGGCAGGTCCCGCCGCCCCCTCCGATTCCCACGCCGCAACGTGGAGCCGACGAACTGTTCGCCGGCTCGGCTCGCACCAGCACCGGGCCGATGGGCGGACTACCCCCCCCCGCCGCGCCGCGGGTCGAGACCTCACTCGGGAAGCTGGGTGCCGGCGATGGCCGAAAGGTGCCGGAGGTTGGCCGCAATGATCCCTGCCCGTGCGGGTCGGGCAAGAAGTACAAGAAGTGTCATGGAGCGGGAGTGTGAGGTGAGAAGTGAGAGGTGAGAAGTGAGAGGTGGGGCCCTTTTACTTCTTACTGCTCAGCTTCTTTTGCGCTTCGGTGCGTGATTCCGGTCGCCTACCTGCGCCTCCGGCCCCTATCATGCGAGAATGGCCGCCCCGCCCCTTCCGGCCGACCGCTTTCCCGACCTCCCCCGCGAGCGTCTCTGGGCCCACGGCGCGTCAGCATTGACCACTCCGGAACTTCTGGCCATTCTCCTAGGAACAGGGGGAGGGGGTAAGAGCGCGCTCCAGCTGGCGGGCGGCCTGCTGGAACCTGCGGATGGCTCGCTGCGCCGGCTGGCGGCACGACCGGCGGCTGAGCTCTTGCGGACGCCGGGCGTCGGGCCGGCCAAGGGAGCGCGCCTGCTTGCCGCGCTCGAGTTCGCTGCCCGGCTGGCCCGCGAAGCACGTCCTGCCCTGCCGAGAATCCGCTCGCCCGAAGATGTGGCACGCATCGTCGGACCGCGCTTGCGGGACCTCGCGGTTGAGGAGTTTCATCTGCTCGCGCTCGACAGCCAGAGCCAGGTGACGCGCGACGTGCTGATTACTCGCGGGCTGCTCAACAGCTCGCTGGTGCATCCCCGTGAGGTGTTCCGGGCGGCCATTGCGGAGGCGGCTGCGGGGATCATCCTGGTGCACAACCACCCGAGCGGCGACCCGACGCCCTCGGCGGACGACCAGGCGGTAACCCGGCAGCTGGTCGCAGCGGGAGAGCTGCTCGATGTGCCGGTGTACGACCATGTGATTGTGGCGGGTGACCGCTTCACCAGCTTCGCCACCAGAGGAATGCTGTGACCGAAACCCTGCTGGACCTGGCCCCGGAGTTCCGGGCCGCGCTGGAGAAGCACGCGGAACGGCTCGATCTCGAGCTGATCGACCGCGCGCTCCGCTTCAGCGCGAGCGCGCACCGGGGCCAGAAGCGGATGAGCGGGGAAGAATTCATTTCGCACAGCATCGCTGTCGCCACCATCCTGATCGGCCAGTTCGTCGACTCCACCTCCATCGCCGCCGCGCTGCTGCACGACGTGGTGGAGGACGCCGACGTGCGGGACGAGGACATCGCCCGGGAATTCGGCGGGGAGGTTGCCGGGCTGGTGGACGGGCTCACCAAGATCGCCCACCTGACCTTCCGCTCCACCGCGGAAGAGCAGGTGGAGAACTACCGGAAGCTGCTGCTCTCGATCGCCAAGGACGCCCGCGTCATCATCATCAAGCTCGCGGACCGGCTCCACAACATGCGGACGCTCGAGCATCTCGCGCCCGAAAAGCGCGCCCGGATCGCCACTGAGACCCGGGAGATCTATGCGCCCCTGGCACACCGCTTCGGCATGGCGGGGGTCAAGGCGGAGCTTGAGGATCTGGCCTTCAAGTTCCTCGAGGCCGAGGAATATGCCTCGCTGGCTCGGCAGGTGGCCGCCAAGCGCGCCGAGCGGGAGGAGATGGTCGCCGCGCTGCAGGTGCCCCTGGAGCAGGAGCTCCGCCGCGCGGGCATCGCGGACGCGGACGTGAGCGGGCGGCCCAAGCATCTCTGGTCGATCTGGCAGAAGATGCGGCGGCGGAACACGCCCTTCGAGGCCATCTACGACATGATGGCGCTTCGGGTCATCGTGCGAACGGTTCCCGATTGCTATCACGTGCTCGGCATCATTCATCACAACTGGCCGCCGCTGCAGGAGCGCTTCAAGGACTACATCGCGAATCCCAAGTCCAACGGGTACCAGTCGCTCCATACCACGATCTTCGGCCCGAACGGGCAGCTGTACGAAGTCCAGATCCGCACCCATGAGATGCACCGGACGGCAGAGTACGGCATCGCCGCCCATTGGCTCTACAAGACGGAGCGAGTGCGGCCCGACGAGCTCGACCAGCATTTCGGCTGGTTCCGTCAGCTGCTCGAGCTGCAGCAGGAGACCCACACGCCCGAAGAGTTCCTCGAGTTTCTCAAAGTCGACCTGTACC
Organism: Gemmatimonadales bacterium; assembly: GCA_036002045.1. Taxonomy (GTDB): domain Bacteria; phylum Gemmatimonadota; class Gemmatimonadetes; order Gemmatimonadales; family GWC2-71-9; genus JABFSM01. The sequence goes on along the minus strand of DASYTT010000017.1, from coordinate 4,207 downwards.
AGGACGAGATTTTCGTCTTCACGCCCCAAGGGGATGTGAAACGGCTTCCCAAGGGGGCCACGGCGATCGATTTCGCTTTCCACGTCCATACCGAAGTCGGGCAGCACTGCCAGGGCTGCAAGATCAACAGCAGGATCGCGCCGCTGCACCGCGAGCTCAAGAACGGCGACACGGTCGAGATTCTCACCTCTCCGTCGGCCAAGCCCAGCCGGGACTGGCTGGCGCATGTCCGCACCGGACGCGCCCGGCACAAGATCAAGCAGTGGATCCGGCACGAAGAGGAGACCCTGAGCAACCAGCTCGGCAGGGACCTGCTGCAGCGCGAAGTCAAGCGGCGGCGGCTTTCCATGCCGGACGCCGCCGCGCTCGATCGGGCCGCGGGGCAGCTGGGGCTCGAGGACGGTCCCGGGCTCGAGGCGGCGGTCGGGCGAGGCGATGTGGCGATTGGCCAGCTCATGAAAGCGCTCTATCCCGAGCTGCCGGGCGACGAGCTGCAGGGGCCCAAGCCGAACGTCTTCGGCCGGATGCTCAACCGGATCCGGCTGGGCCGGGGGATAAAAATCCAGGGGGTAGACGGACTACTGGTTCGCTACGCCCAGTGCTGCCAGCCGGTGCCGGGGGATCCGGTGGTCGGGTACGTCACGCAGGGCAGGGGGATCTCGATCCACCGGGCCGACTGTCCCAACCTGCTTACCCTCTCCGCGGGGGACCGGCGGGTCGAGATCGACTGGCAGGAGCAGGAAGGCGAATCCTTCGCGGTGCGTCTGGTGGTGAATGCCGAAGACCGCCGGGGACTCTACGCGGACATTCTCCAGGCGATCAGCGCCACCGGGACGAATATCCGGGGCGCCGACCTGCACACCAAAGACGGCTCCGCGTTCGGGACCGTGTTCGTGGAAGTGGACAATCTGCCCCACCTCGGCAAGGTGCTGAAGGCTGTCCGGCGCGTGAAAGGCGTTACCAGTGTCGATCGCCGAGAAGTTCCGGCGACCTAGCATGCGGACGCCCTTCAGCGTGTTTGCCGCGGCCCTCTGGGCCACTCCGCTCACGGCCCAGGCGGTGCTGAGCGGTGCGGTGCAGGACACCGCCCGCAAGTCGCTGGAGGGCGTGGAGGTGATCCACGAGAAGTCGACTCGGCGAGCGACGACCGACAATAGCGGTCGGTTCCTGCTCGACTCCCTGCCGGCGGGCAACGACTACTTCCTCATGCGCTTGATCGGCTTCAAGCCGGTGCGCTTCCGCGCCAGACTCGGCAAGGGCGACACGGTGCGGGTTATGGCGACGCTGGCACCGCTGGGCGTGCGCCTCGACCCCGTGGTCGTGGTCGCCGACGCCAAGCGCCCGCGCGGCGGCGGCTACGATGCGTTCGAGGAGCGCCGCAGCCTCGGGCTCGGCAAGTTCATCGATTCCACCGAGATGCGCCGCTCCGAGCACCTCCGGCTGGGCGATCTGCTGCGGCGGCACGTCCCGGGAATCGAGGTGAAAGAGGTATTTGGGCGCGGGGGCCAGGGGCGGCGCACTAAAGCCTTCAACCGCAATACGCTGCTCCCCTGTGAATTGACGGTGTTCCTGAACGGGATTCGGATCCCCGATCCCGACCTCAAGGCCTTCGACCCGGCGAGCCTCCAAGCGGCGGAGATATACCGTAACCAGGGGGAGATCCCGATGGAGTACGGCGGCCGCGGGCAGGAGTGCGGTGTGATCTTGTTGTGGTCCAGACGAGGCTGAGTATCCCATGGCAGCTCACTGGCTCCTCAAGACCGAACCCTCGACCTACTCCTTCGCTGACCTCCAGCGCGAGCAGTGCACCACCTGGGACGGCGTCTCGAACCCCACGGCGCTGCGGCATATCCGCGCCATGAAGAATGGCGACCAAGCGTTCATCTATCACACCGGAGATGAGAAGGCGATCGTCGGGGTGGCGAGAATCGTGAGCAACCCGTACGAAGATCCCGTTCTTAAGGACCCGAAGCGCGCGGTCGTCGATCTTGCGCCGGTTCGTCCGCTGAAGCACCCGATCACGCTGGCGGCGGTGAAGGCCGACAGCCGCTTCGCGGATTTTGCCCTGGTGCGGATCCCCCGGCTCTCGGTCATGCCGGTAAGCCCGGAGCAGTGGGAGGCTTTGCTCTCGCTGTAGGGGTCTACCGAACAAACCCCGATAGTCTATATTTCGGCGATGCCGAAGTTCGAAGTCGTCGCCCCGTTCCGTCCCGCCGGTGACCAGCCCCGCGCCATCGAGCAGCTGAGTCGCAGCCTTCAAAAGGGCAGCCGCTACCAGACTCTGCTCGGCGTGACCGGGTCGGGCAAGACGATGACGCTCGCCCACGTGATCGCCGAGTTCGGGCGGCCTACCCTGGTCCTCTCGCACAACAAAACGCTGGCGGCCCAGCTCTACGGGGAGCTTAAGCAGTTTCTGCCCCACAACGCCGTCGAATACTTCGTTTCCTACTACGACTACTACCAGCCGGAAGCCTACGTTCCCTCGACCGACGTGTACATCGAGAAGGATGCTTCGATCAACGAAGACATCGAGGCGCTCCGGCTGCGCGCCACCTCCAGTCTGATGGAGCGCGACGACGTGGTCATCGTCGCCACCGTGAGCGCGATTTACGGCCTGGGTGACCCCGCGACCTACCGCAGCCTGATGTTCTCGCTGCACACGGGGGAGTCACCCGGCCGGGATAAGATCCTGCACGACCTGGTCGCCATCCAGTATCACCGCAACGATGTCTCGTTCGAGCCGGGCACCTTCCGAGTGCGGGGGGACACGCTGGAGATCTACCCTGCTTACGAGGAGCAAGCGGTGCGGATCGAGCTCTGGGGCGAGCAGATCGAGCGGATCTCGAAGATCCATCCGACCTCGGGCCAAACCATTGCGCGACTGGAGCAGTGCGCGATCTATCCCGCCAAGCATTTCGTCACCGAACGGCCCAAGATCGAGCGCGCCGTCAAGCTGATCCGCGCCGAGCTGGCCGAGCGATTGCTCGAGCTGAAGACCGCCGGAAAGCTTCTGGAGGCCCAGCGGCTGGAATCCAGAACCCAATTCGATGTGGAGATGCTGCTGGAGATCGGGACCTGCCCAGGCATCGAGAACTATTCACGCCATTTGACGGGAAGAGCCGCGGGCGAGCGCCCCGCCTGCCTGCTGGACTACTTCCCCGCGGACTTTCTGACGGTGGTGGACGAGTCGCACGCGTCGCTGCCACAAATCGGGGGGATGTTCAACGGCGACCGCGCCCGCAAAACGACGCTGGTCGAATACGGGTTCAGGCTGCCCTCGGCGCTGGACAACCGGCCGCTCATGTTCGAGGAATTCATGGCCCTCGTCCCGCGCATCGTCGCGGTGTCGGCTACGCCGGGCGATTATGAGCTCGGACTCTCGCATGGCTCGGTGGTGGAGCAGATCATTCGCCCGACCTTCCTGGTGGACCCAGAGGTGCAGGTGCGTCCGGTCAAGGGACAGGTGGACGATCTGCTGCACGAGATCCGGCTGCGGGAAGAGCGGCGGGAGCGGGTTCTCGTCACGACCCTGACGAAACGCATGGCGGAAGACCTGACCGACTATCTGCAGCAGCACGGGGTCCGGGTCCGCTACCTCCACTCCGATATCGACGCCATCGAGCGGATGGAGATTCTCCGCGGGCTCAGGCTGGGTGAATTCGACGTGCTGGTCGGGATCAATCTGCTGCGCGAGGGACTCGATCTCCCGGAAGTCTCTCTGGTGGCGATCCTCGACGCCGATCAGGAGGGGTTCCTGCGCTCCGATCGCGCGCTGATTCAAACCGTGGGCCGCGCCGCCCGCAACCTCCACGGCCTTGGCATTCTTTACGCCGACCAGGTGACGGGTTCGATGCGGCGTGCGCTCGATGAAATGGACCGGCGGCGCCGGCTCCAGACGGAATTCAATCTGCAGCATGGCAAGACGCCGGTGTCGATTGTCAAATCGACCGAAGAGGTCCGGCTGTCCACCCACGTTGCCGATGCACGCACGGAGCGTCCGCTGCCGCAACGTCGTGGCGCCGCCCCGCCCGACTTACATGATCCCGCGCAGCGCGCCGCGGCAATGCTCGCCCTGGAGAAGCAGATGAAGCAGGCTGCGGCGAACCTCGAGTTCGAGCTGGCCGCCCTGCTACGCGACCAGCTCAACGAGCTTCGGGCGCTCGACGCACCCGAGGTGCGACGGCCCGGGCCGGCCTTCGCGCGCCGG
>DASYTT010000016.1:0-19043 GCA_036002045.1 Gemmatimonadales bacterium | reverse complement strand
ATGGGCAGCTCGGTCAAACCAGGCGGCGGTGCAGCCGGGTTAGGAAATGATAACGTCGCGGCTTCCCGCGATCCGTTGTCGATTCCTGCCGACGTCAAAGCCAGCATCAAGATCCTGCTGGTGGACGACGAGCGCACCCTGCGCGAGAGTTGCGCGAGCGTGCTGCAGATGGACGGCTTTTCGGTAACGCTGGCGGGACGCGGGGAAGAAGCGCGTGATCTGCTGCAGCGCCGCAAGTTCGACATCGTGCTGGTCGATCTTTACATGTCACAGGTCTCCGGACTGGAGATTCTGCGGGCCGCCCTCGAGCAGCACAAAGACACGATCGTGGTGGTCATGACGGGGAATCCCAGCGTGACTTCGAGCATCGAGGCGTTGCGCGCGGGGGCCTGGGACTACCTCCCCAAGCCGTTCAGCGCGACGCACCTCCAGGTGCTGATCGGCCGCGCCTCGCACGCGGTGATGATGAGCCGCGAGGCCAGCGAGCTCAGGCAACAGGTGCTGCAGCAGCACAGTCACAGCGACTCGATCGCTTTGATCGGGATTTCGCCACTCTTCCGCAAGGCGGTCGAGCTGGCGCGCAAGGTGGCGCCGACCGATGCTTCGGTGTTTATCAGCGGGGAGAGCGGCACCGGCAAGGAAGTCATCGCGCAGTTCATTCACCAGCACAGCCGGCGGAGCCGCAAGGCCATGGTGGCGGTGAATTGCGCAGCCCTGCCGGAGCCCCTGCTCGAATCGGAAATGTTCGGCCACCGCAAGGGATCGTTCACGGGCGCCGACCGGGACAAACCCGGACTGCTCGAAACGGCCAACGGGGGCACGCTGTTCCTCGATGAGCTCACCGAGATGCCGCTGGCGATCCAGGCCAAGCTGCTGCGGGTTATTCAAGACGGGGTCGTGCGGCGGGTGGGCTCGGAGACCACCGATGCCCAGGTAGACGTGCGCTTCATTTCCGCGACCAACCGGTATCCGCAACAGGCCGTGGAAAGCGGCGTATTGCGGGGTGACCTCTTTTATCGGCTCCGGGTGGTGCCGATCTCGCTGCCGCCCCTGAGGCAGCGGCAGGAAGACATTCCGCTCTTGGCCAACCACTTTCTGAGCTATTACTGGATCCGGCACCGGGGCGGCGCGGTGCGGCTCCCCCGCTTGAGCGACGCCAGCATCAGCTTCCTCCGCTCGCGACCCTGGAAGGGGAACGTTCGCGAGCTGCAGAACGTGATCGAGCACGTCGCGGTACTGGTGGATCCCGACCAGGAGATTCAGCCGACCGACATTCCGGTGTACGAGGACCATGAGGGCGATCCGGGCGCCGAACGGCCCGCCCTGCTGCCGGCCAACGACGATCCCTACCACGCGGCCAAGGAAAAGGTGGTTGCGCACTTCGAGCGGGAATACTTCGCCCGTCTGGTGAACCGGGCCGGCGGCAACATGTCGAAGGCGGCGCGCCTGGCGGGTGTAGATCGCACGACGCTCTATCGTTTGATGGACAAACATCAAATCCCGCGAGACGAGCGCGGCGGGGAAGCCGAATAATGGCCGTCTCCGCGGAGGAGCCGGTCTTATCGCGGCTCCTCACGGAGGCTGCCCGGGAGCTGGTCGACGATTGGCAAGTCGTGCGGCAGGACGCGGCCTCCCGTGAGGAAGTCGTTCGCGCGCTCGCTACGCTCACCGCGGCACTCGCGGCAGGGCTCGCGGGCGAGGCTCCCCCGGACCTGAGCGAGCTCTCCAAATCACAACTGCCCCGCCGGCTGCTCGGTCTGCTCCGCGGACGACTCGTGCGCCGCGCGGCGGGGGAGGTTCCTCCTCCATCCGGCAGCGAGCTGCTGAGTACCCTGCTGACCTTCGAGCTGGTCGGCCAGCAGCTCGAGCCCAACTGGGATCAGCGCTTTGCGGACCGGCTGACCGGTCCGGACGGACTCGAGCTGGTGGTGGAGCTCGCGCATGATCTCCGCTCTCCGCTCACCTCTATTCTCTTCCTGGGCGAGACGATCAAACGGGGCCGCAGCGGTCCGGTGACCCCGCTGCAGGAGCGGCAGCTCGGCCTCATTTACAGCGCTGCATTCGGATTGAGCTCGGTGGCCAGCGATGTGATCGAGCTCGCGCGCGGGGGCGATCGCCTGGTAGACCTCGAACCGTTGCCGTTCGCGATTCAGGACATCATGGAGTCGGTGCGGGACATCGTTCAGCCTATCGCGGAGGAGAAGGGGCTCGAGGTCCGCTTGTCTCCCTGCCAGCGCGGCTCGCGGGTGGGACATCCGGTGGCCCTGAGCCGGATCCTGCTCAACCTGACCACCAACGCGCTCAAGTTCACCGACGAAGGCAGTGTGGAGGTCAGCGCGACGGAGGTGGGAGAAACCGGCGTCGAGTTCTCGGTTCGGGACACGGGCCGGGGAATTCCGCCGCAAGCCATGGCGATGCTGTTCGAGCCGTTCCGCCGGCGTCAGAAGGACCGGGATTACGCCTTTTCGGGATCGGGGCTCGGGCTGTCGATCTGCCGCAAGCTGGTCGAGGCCATGCAAGGCGATCTCAGCGTCGAGACGACGGGTGGGGTCGGGACCCGCTTCTACTTTACGTTGCAGCTTCCACTGGCTGAGAGTGGTGAGAGGTGAGGGGTAAGAGGCGAGAAGTGGTACTACCGTTGTGGCAACGGGTTAGCTAGTTTGCACCTCTGGACAGCCGGGGACCAATGGGGTCTTCGGAATGATCCGGACCTAATGCGGCACCCGCTGTTCAAGCTCCTGCGCCGAATTCCTTGACCCCTGTGACGGGGCCCGGGAAGCGGGGGGAGCGGCAAACCAGGCGGGCCGCGGAGAAGAAAAACCTTTGAGTCACCCGACCCATCGGGTCAGCCGGCCGTCAAGTCACCAGACGTCCAGCCCGCCCGCCCCAGTGCCGGTGCACGTCCATCACGCCCCGCACGCAGCACTCCTGATCGACTTCGACAACGTGACGCTGGGCATCCGAAGCGACCTCACCAAGGAGCTTCGCACGCTGCTCAACAGCGACATCATCAAGGGCAAGGTGGCGGTGCAACGCGCCTACGCCGACTGGCGCCGCTATCCACAGTACATCGTCCCGCTGTCCGAGTCGTCCATCGATCTCATCTTCGCGCCCGCCTTCGGCACCAACAAGAAGAACGCGACCGACATCCGCCTGGCGGTGGACGCGACCGAGCTGGTGTTCACCCGGCCGGAGATCGGAACCTTCATCCTGCTCTCGGGCGACAGCGATTTCTCCTCGCTGGTGATCAAACTCAAAGAGTACGGCAAGTACGTGATCGGCGTGGGGATCCGGGAATCGGCGAGCGATCTGCTGATTCAGAACTGCGACGAGTACTACTCCTATAGCGATCTGGCCGGGCTGACCAAGGAGCCGGACACGCCCTCGGCACAACGCGATCCGTGGGAGCTGGTGGGAGAGGCCGTGGCCCTGATGAGCCGAAACGGCGATGTGATGCGGTCCGACCGGCTCAAGCAGGTCATGCAGCAGATCGATCCCAACTTCGATGAGAAGAACGCGGGCTTCAACCGGTTCAGCAAATTCGTCACGGAGGCGGGCGCGAAAGGACTGTTGCGGGTTACCAAGCAGGACAACGGCCAGTTCGAGGTCGCTCCCGTTTCACCCGCCACGCTTCCGCTGGCGAAGGGCGCGAGCCCTGCTCGAGAAGCTGCCAGCGAGCGGGGGGGGGAGAACGGCAAGAGCCGGCGTGGTCGGGGGCGGGGGAGGGGGCGCGGCAGTGCGGCGGTGCGGCAGAGTGGCGGTGCGGCGGTGCGGCAGAGCGGCAGTGTGGCGGAGGGCAGAGAGACAGAGGCCCCTGGCGGTACGCTGGCGCTCGCCGCGGCGTTCCAGCTGATGGCGCGAGCGCTCTCCGAGCTGCCCGCACCGGTCGGCGGAGAAATCCTGCGAGCGCGGATGGCCGCCCTGCATGGGCGGGAAGATCCGTTGCTCGAGACCGCGCGCTTCTCGCGACTGCTCCGCCAGGCGAACGACGCGGAGGTCGCCGACGTGCGGAAAGTGGGCGAAGACAGCTACGAGATAACCCCGCATCGGGCCGTCTCTGGGATGCCGGTGGCAACGACTCTGGCGAGCCGGCCGCCGGTGGAACCCGCCACTGAAGACGGCGTCAGCCCGGCTGCCCCGGTGAGTCCCGGTCCGGCGCGCGCGGCGGCGCTCCGGTTCCGGCGGGGTTCCCGCTCGATGCTCCGGCCCGCTGAGCTTCCGCTGGTGGGAGTGGTCCACGTCGACGAGCCGATTCAGCCCGAGAAGACCGCGAAACCCAACGCGCGGCGTGGGAAGGCAAGTGCACCCCCTGCCGAAGCCGCTCTGGCGGCACCGACAAAGCGAGGACGCTCCCGCAAAAAGAGCGCGTGAGACCGCTTCCTGAGAGCTTCTTTGCACGGCCGGCAGACGTTGTTGCGCAGGAGCTGCTTGGCGCCCGGATCGGGTTCCGGTCGGGCCGGACTCGACTGAGCGGCATCATCAGCGAAACCGAAGCCTACCTCGGCGTAGACGATCCGGCCTCCCACGCCTACCGCGGCCGGCGGCATAACGGGAATGCAAGCCTGTACGGCCCGCCTGGCACCTGGTACGTCTATCGCTCCTACGGCATTCACTGGTGCGCCAACTTGGTGTGCGGCAAGCCGGCGGCGGGAGCCGCGGTGCTGTTACGCGGCCTCACGCCGCTCGAGGGCCTGGCGCTGATGCGCCGCCGCCGAGGCAGACCCGATCCTGAGCTGACCAATGGACCCGGTAAGCTGTGTCAGGCGCTCGGCATCACGGTCGAGCTGGACGGGCAGCTCATGTGGCGGTCGAATTTCTTTGTCACGGAAACGAAAGCGGAGTCGCCCGGTGAACTGGTGACGACTCCGCGGATCGGTATTACGAAAGCGGTGGACTGGCCGCTGCGTTACCTGCTCAGTACCCCCCGCCTCTGATCTCCTCTTTTGCACTGCCCAGCGAAAGCCTGATGCCACCCATGATCAGGTGACCAGGACCCCGCAGCAGACTGCCCGCGGCGGGCGACGAGTTGATCTGATACTGACCGAACGCGGCGACTCGGCCGACCCGGAATTGCAGGCCGGCGAGGAAGGATACAAAGCCGCTTGCGGCGCGATCGTGAGCCTCTTGGGCGCTCAGGTCGAGCTCTTCCTTTGAGGTAAAGGTCCCGGTCAGCTCGGGACTCAGGACCTGCAGCAATCCGAATCCGACGCCCAGGTACGGCTCCAGCGCCCCGCGCACGGGGTAGCCCGTCAGGTTGAAACCATAGCGCCGAATCCGGTCGAATTGGACCGGCTGAACCTGATTGCCGGTGTTGGGATCAACGAAGGCTGTGGGTTCGTTGCTGCCGAACGCCTCATCCACGCCGATCATCATGCCGGCCCGGCGGGAAATCACCGCCAGATGAGCTCCAGCGGCGGGAACGCCGCTCTGGGTCTGCGACTGCGTCTCGAACAGCAGCGCGCCGCCCTCGGCTCCGAAGAACCACTTGAAGCGATCGTCACGGACCTTGGCGACCGCAGCGCTTGCGGAGCGAGCGGACTGCGCTTGCGAGGCCGAGGCCTGGACCAAGAGACCCAGGGCTGCGAGCGGAAGAACTCGGAAATTGACGCGCACGGGCGTGCCTCCGGACGGAGAATCGAGATTCCGCAAGACGGCAAACCCCATGCTACGCTCGCCCCAAGTGCACCGAACGGCAGCTCCAAGCCACCCGCAGCGGGAGATTCGCTTGGGCCGATTTGTGTATCACTATGGCTTACAAGGAGATACAAGACATGGCCTGAGCCGGCCCGGCACACCGTGGCCCGATCACTGTTAGGGTGCCGGCCGAGCTCTCTCCTGCCGAATCGCCTTCTTTGGGCAAAAGGCAAGGGGGGGCGTTGAAGGTGGTAGGTGGTAGGTGGCAGGTGGCAGGTGGTTCAAATCAGCCCGAGGGATCGGCCCACCTTGGAGAAGGCAGCGAGGGCTTCGTCGAGGTCCTCCCGGCTGTGGACGGCGGAGATCTGGCAACGCACGCGCGCGGTGCCCTGCGGCACGACCGGGTAGCCGAATCCGGTGACGAAGACGTGCTCGTCCAGCAGGAGCTCGCTCATGCGCATGGCCGCCGCGGTTTCGCCGATAATGACCGGAATGATCGGAGTCTCTCCCGCCAGCGGCTTGAAGCCGAGGTCGGTCAGCCGACGCCGGAAGTAGCGCGCGTTGTCGCGCAGGCGGGCCACGCGCTCGGGATGGGACTCGAGAAAGCGGACGCTCGCAAGCGCACTCGCGGCAACGGTTGCCGGCAGGGCGTTGCTGAAGAGCTGGGGCCGGCTCCGCTGGGTGAGGTAGTCGCACACGGCCTCGGAGGCCGCGACGAATCCGCCGGCGGCTCCGCCCAGCGCCTTCCCGAGCGTGCTCGTGATGATGTCCACCTGGCCAAGCATTCCGTAGTGCTCTGCGGTGCCCCGGCCGGTGGGACCGAGCACGCCGGTCGCGTGGCTGTCGTCGACCACGAGGACCGCGCCATGCTTGCGGCAGAGCTCGAGCAGACCGGGCAGGTCGGCGATGGCCCCTTCCATCGAGAAGACGCCGTCGGTGATCACCAGCTTGACCTGGCGGTCTTTCGCCGCGGCCAGCTTAGCGTCCAGGTCACCCAGGTCCTTGTGCTCGTAGATACCGGTCTGGCACTTGGTGATGGCCTTGGCGAGCCGGATGGCATCGATGATGGAGGCATGATTGAGCCGATCACTCAGCACCAGGTCCTGATCGGTAAGCAGGGTGGCGGGGAGCGCCTCGTTGGCGTTCCAGCAGCTCACGAACGTGAGCGAGGTGGGCGTACCCACCAGACGGGCCAGCGCCGCCTCGACCTCGCGATGGATGGTGAAGGTGCCGCAGATGAAGCGCACCGAGGCGGTGCCGGCGCCGTACTGATCGAGCGCCGCCTTGCCCGCCGCGATGACGTCGGGTTCGGCGGAGAATCCGAGGTAATTGTTGGAGGAGAGGATGATGACATCGCCCCGCCCCTCCATCTTTACTCTGGCGCCTTGTGGGGTCTCGATGAAATTGAGCCGCTTGTAGACGCCCTCGGCACGGAACTGTTCCAGGCTGGCAACGACACGAGTTTCGAGGGGGGAGGTCACGAGGCGATCTCCAGAATGACCTTGCCCGCCTTGCCCTCCTTGATCACCGCGATCGCATCGGCAATCCGCTCGAGGGGAAAGCGGTGGGTGACGACCGGACGGGGGTCGAGCTGGCCGTTTCTCAGGAAACGGCCCATCTGGTGCCAGGTCGTGTAGAGCTTGCGCCCGGTGACGCCATAGAGTGTGAGACCCTTGAAGATGACGTCCCGAGCGAAGTTGACTTCGGTGCTCTGACTCGGCGTCCCGAGCAGATTCACGCGACCGCCGAGCCGGGCGGCTGCAAACGCCTGGGAATGACCCGCAGGGTGACCGCTCATCTCGCAAACCAGGTCCACGCCGTCGCCGGCGGTGAGCTCCTGAATCCGGGCCAGCACGTCGTCCCGTCCAGGATTGAGCGCCACGTCGGCGCCCATCCTGCGCGCCAGCTCGAGCCGCATATCGTTCAGGTCGCTAGCGATCACGAGTGAAGCGCCGGCTGCTTTGGCGACGCCGCAGGCAAAGCAGCCAATCGGGCCACAGCCGAGCACAAAGACGGTGCTCCCTGGCACGCCGCCGCCCTCGAGGACGGTGTGGACGGCGTTGCCGATCGGGTCCATGATGGCGCCGATTTCGACGGGGATTCCCTCCAGCTTCATCACGTTCGAGGCGGGCATGGCGATGTAATCCGCGAAGGCTCCATCCCGATCCACGCCGATGATCCGGGTGCGCACGCAGAGATGGCTGTTGCCGGTACGGCATTGCAGGCAGTGGCCGCAGACGATGTGACCCTCAGCGGTGACCAGGTCCCCGACCTCGAGGAGCCCTTCCTCTTCGGCCTCCAACCCGAGCTTCTCGATCCGGCCCGCGAACTCGTGGCCGATGATGACGGGGGGGCGGAGCCGGTTGCTGGCCCAGGCGTCCCATTCCCAGATGTGGAGATCCGTGCCGCATACCCCGGCCGCGTGGACCCGAATCAGGACGTCGCTCGGCCCATAGCCCGGGGTGGGAGCCTCGCGGAGCTCCATCCCCGGGCCGGGCCCGGGTTTCACCAATGCACGCACGAAAATCCTCGGCGGAGGGGGCGGGGCGGGGAGAATATACTTAAGCATGGATGTCATCGTCGTCGTGCCGTGCTACAACGAAGCGGAGCGGCTTCCGGTCGAAACCTTCGCGAGCTATCTCGGGGCGCACCCCCAGGTCGGCCTGGTGCTGGTGAATGACGGGAGCCGAGACAACACACTGGCGGTTTTGTCGAGTCTCGCCGCGCGTTATCCGGCTCAAGTATCCGTGCTGGACTTGCAGCCGAACGGCGGCAAAGCCGAGGCGGTGCGGAGGGGCCTGTTCAGCGCGATGGAGCGAAAACCGGCGATCGTGGGATTCTGGGACGCCGATCTCGCGACCCCACTGGATGCGATCGACCTATTCGAGAAGTTGCTCGGCGGGCGCCCTGACATTGAATGGGTGATCGGCGCGCGGGTCAAGCTATTGGGACGACACATCGAGCGGCAGGAACTCCGGCACTACCTGGGCCGGGTGTTCGCGACCGCTGCGTCGCTGGTACTTGGCATCGCCGTCTACGACACGCAATGCGGGGCCAAGCTGTTCCGCGTGAATGCCGCTCTGACGGACTCCTTGCAGCGACGGTTCGGGAGCCGCTGGATCTTCGATGTCGAGCTAATCGGGCGGTTCATACAGCGACTCCGCGCTGCCGGTGTCGAACACCCGGAGAATCGGATCTACGAGTATCCCCTGCTCAAGTGGATCGATGTTCGCGGTTCGAAGGTCAAACCGACGGATTTTTTCCAGGCGTTCGCAGAGCTCGTGGGGATCTGGTTCCGGCTGCGGCGGGATCGGCGCGAACTGAGGGGCCGGCAGGTGGCGGGGGTTCCGGATTCGTCGTGAAATGCGGACGGAGGAAAGGGGAAGAGGGAAGAGGGAAGAGGGAAGAGGGAAGAGGGAAGAGGGAAGAGGGAAGAGGGAAGAGAGAAGAGGGAAGAGGGAGCGGGGAGCGGGCGCAAAGGCGCCATTGGGGGGTCTTTAGGCGCCATTCCGGGCTCTTTGGGGCCATTTAGGTGCCATTAGGCGCCATTCGGGGCCATTTGACGCCTTTCGAGAGCGATTTGGCAGCAAAAGGGTACTAAAAAGGCTGATTTGGAGCCGAAAAATGCACTTGCCATAGCCTGGCGGCCCACTCGCGCCAGTCCTCGGCGATCGTGCCGCCGGCGCGGCGAATGGCCGCTTCGAGGTCCGCCTCCACTTCGGTCGAATAGTGGGTCAGCACAACCCAGATTTGCCGGCCGCCGGCCGCGCGCATGCGGGCCACTTCGTTGTCGGCCCAGCCGGGATCTGGAGCGCGACGATCGGCTCGAGCATACAGGATCTCGACACCCGAGGGAGTCCCAACCAGCTCGTCGTGATCTCCCGCGGGCACCACCAGATCGAAGCCCTCATGCTCCACCGGCCGTCTGCGGGACGGATTATTACCGGAATTAGGCCCGATCTTCTGGGCCAGGGAGAGCAGAGAGTTTAGTCGAGTTTGGTCAGGGTGAGACCAGTCCGTGGTGTAGTAGGCCCAGATCGGAACGCCGCGAGCGTAGAGATAAACCGGATCTCCTGGCGAGCGGCTGGTGTCATATTGCGTCAGCATCGGTCTCACCTCCGCGCCATCGCTGTGGGGTCGGAGCACGTTGCGGATGTCGGTCCGCAGCGCGACGAACAGTCCGGCGCAGCCGACGATCGCAAGTCCCAGGGCTCGCCGGTGCGGGGGCAGCTTCGTCACCAAGTACTCCACGCCGGCTGCAGCGATGACGGCGACCAAAGGAGCAAGGAACAGCAACAGTCGCTCGGTAAGAGGATAGATCCGGAACAGGGAAGCCAGGGCTACCGCGAGGACGGGAGTGACGCACAGGGCGGTCCACCGCCAGCCGTACGCCCGATGAAGGGAGAAGAGTCCGATGCCAGCAAGCGCCAAGGTTCCCAAGAGGATTAGCGCCGGAAAGTCTACGCCCCGCCGGTAGAAAAACAGCTGAGTGAACCCGGAGACCGGACTCGATAGCCGGGCCAACATTGAGGAGTCTGGAGGCCCGAGGAACGCTCGATCCCAGAATCGAGTCAGGTAGCTTACCTCGTTCATGCCGCGTTGGAAGATCAGGTAGTTGGCGCCTGCTCCCACACTGACGCCGCCGATGACTGCGAGGTAGCGCCACACCCGAGGTTGCTTCCAGGCTTCGCGACCCGGCAGTAGCGCCAGCAAGACTCCCGCCAGTATGAACACCGAAGGCGCCGAGAGGAACGGGGCGATGAGCCCCGCAACGGCGAGCACTGCCCACGGCCGGTCCTGCGTGGAATCCTTGGCTTTGAGCGCCCCGAGGAGAAGCAACGTGGCGACGAGTGCATCCAGCGTGTAGGGCTTCACGACGTTCGAGTACCACACGACGAGCGGGCTCAGGGCCGCAAACGCCGTTGCAAGCAGCGCGGCATTCGCCGAGAGAAGCCGTCGGCTGAAATACCAGACTGCGGCCGGGAGCAGGATTCCGGCGAGGAGCGGGAGGAGCCGCAAGGTGTGCTCGGTGACTCCCGCGATGACCACGACGAGGCGGCTCAGCCAGAGGTACAGGACCGGTGCGGACTGCTCGAATATCAGCGGATGGGTCAGGCCACCCCAGTCGCGCGTCGCGAGGTTGAGCGCCAGCATCGCCTCGTCGAGATACATGGCCGGCGCCGCAAGGAATGGCCCCAGGCGAACCACGATTCCCAGCAGGAGGATGACGCCGAGGACCTCCCGCTGGGGCCTGGTCAAGGTTGGCTTTTTGGGAGTGTTCAGACGGAGAGGACCTCGATCCGCACTGCACTCACTTTGAATTCCGCGATCTTGGCGTAGGGATCCAGGGCAGGATTGGTGAGCAGATTGGCGGCAGCCTCCCGAAAATGCATGGGGATGAAGACCTGTCCGGGAGCCTGCCGCTCAGAAATCCGCGCCCCGATCAGCACGCTGCCGCGGCGAGAAGTAACCCGCACCGTGTCACCCTCATTCACGCCGAGTGCCAGGGCGTCCACCGGGGCGATCTCCACGATCGGGACCGGCTCGCGAGAATCGAGTCCCTGGGCGCGGCGGGTCATCGTCCCGGTGTGCCAGTGGTACATCTGCCGGCCCGTGTTGAGGAAGAGTGGGAACTCCGCGCTGGGCAGCTCTGCGGGGGGCAGGTACTCCACCGGGACCAGCGTGGCCCGCCCGTCAGGCGTGGGGAAGCTATCGGCAAAGAGGAACGCGGTCCCGGGTGAGTCGGGGGTGAGCACCGGGTATTGCAGCGCGCCCTCACGCCTGAGCTTCGCATAGGAAATACCGCGCCAGGTCGGAGTAACCCGCGCGATCTCGTCCATCACCTCCGCCGGCGTGTCGTACGGCGTCTTCAAGCCGAGCCGGCGCGAGAGATCGATCAGGATCTCGAGATCCTGGCGGGCCTCTCCGGGGACCGGCACTGCCGCATCCGCGAGCTGGATGTGGCGGTCGGTGTTCGCGTAGGTGCCTTCCTTTTCCGCGAAGGAAGAACCAGGCAGCACCACATCGGCCCAGCGAGCCGTCTCAGTGAGGAAGAGATCCTGCACCGCGAGGAACTCCAGCTTACGCACCCACTCCTCGGCCTTGGCGACGTTGGGGTCGGAGAGGACGGGGTTCTCGCCCATGATGAACATGCCGCGGACCGGGCTGCCCTCCTTTACGATCTCGGTCACCATCAGACCGTTCTCGAGGGAGAGCGATTCCTCGGGCACACCCCACGCCCGGGCGTACTCAGCGCGATTGGCGGGACTGGTAACCGGGCGATAGTCGGTGTAGGCGAAGGGAATCGCGCCGACGTCGCTCGCGCCCTGGACGTTGTTCTGACCGCGGATCGGAATCATTGCCGCGCCCCAGCGTCCGATCATGCCGCAGGCGAGCAACAAGTTGAGCAGGCTGGCCACGATGTCGGTGCCGGTGGCGTGCTGGGTGAGCCCCATCGCCCAGAGGGTCGAGGTGTTGGGGCCGCGCGCATACGCTTCGGCCGCCCGGCGGATCGTGTCGCGCGGGATGCCGGTGATCTTCTCCGCGACCTCGAGGGTGTAGGGCTTCACCGCCTCGCGCACCGCGTCGAAGCCCTTGGTGCGCTCGCGAATGAAGGTCTCGTTGAGAAGACCGGCCTCGATGATATGGGCCAGCATCCCATTGTAGAGGGCGACGTCGGTGCCGGGCAGCATCTGGAGGTGAATACCCGCCAAGCCAGCCAGCTCCGTGCGGCGCACATCGGCCACGATCAGCTGGGCGCCTTTGGCATGCGCCCGCTTGATCAGGGCCCCGAAGACGGGATGACTCTCCGTGGTGTTGGCGCCGGCGATGAAGATCACGTCACAGGCTTCCTCGATCTCCCGCATGGAGCCGGAGGCGGCAGCGGTGGAGAGCGCGCGATTCATCGCGGCGACGGAAGTCGAGTGGCACAGGCGAGTGCAGTGATCCACGTTGTTGGTGCCGAAGGCCGCGCGGACCATCCGCATCAAGACGTAGTTCTCTTCATTGCTGCACTTGGCGGACGAGAAGGCGGCGAGGGCGTTGGGCCCCTGGGTATCGCGGATGCAGGCGAGCTCCTGCGCCGTGAGGCTCATGGCCTCTTCCCAGCTGGCCTCGCGAAAACTGGCGTACCACTCGGGCGGAGTGGCGACGCGATCTCTCACATCGCCGTCGTCGCTCAGGGCCATACCAGTCTGCGGCGGCTTCCCAACCTGGCGCTTGGGGGGCCTGGGCTTCTGGTGGCGGCCTTCCTCCGCCACGGTCTCCCAGTCGCCCTGGCGATAGCGCGGCATTTCCCCGGTCCAGACCCAGCGGCCATTCCGCTGCTCCCAGCCTTTGCGGATAAGCGGGCGGGTGAGGCGATCGCGGTGCTGGGGGAAGTCGTAGCCGAAGCGGCCTTTGACGCAGGTGGAGCCCTGATTGGGGGTGCGCTCCTCGATCCAGGGGGAAGTAACCCGCATGACTTCGTCGCCGTGCACCTGGATATCGATCTGGCAGCCCACGCCACAATAGGGGCAGACCGAGCGCACGGTCTTGTCGGGCTGCCGGAGCTCCGCGAGCCCGAAGCGCTGGCGCGGCATGACCTCGAAAATCGCGCCGGTCGGACAGACCCGAACGCACTCGCCGCACCAGGTGCAGCCGGCGTGATCGGGATCGCCGTCGCCCCCCACGATGATCTCGGTATGGGCGCCGCGCTCCGCGACGTCGAGCACCCCGACTTCCTGGATGTCCTCGCAGGCGCGCACGCAGCGGGTGCACAGCACGCAGAGCGACATGTCGTGGCTGATCATCACGTCGCCCGGGCGAGTGTCTCCGGCGCGGAGCGGCAGCTCGTGGCGCGGCCGAGGCTCCACGTCATACTGCGCGACGTAGCGCTCGAATTCGTTGCGGGGATTGGCGCGGCCGCCATTGCCGAGGTGATCGCCAGGATAGCGCTCGAGCAGAAAACGCAGCACGCTGCGGCGGTTTTCGACCGCCTCAGGGGACTCGCTGGTGACGACCATTCCTTCCGCGGCGGGCGTGCCGCAGGAGGGCATCAGCTTGGGCGCGCCCTGGACGGATACCAAACAGATCCGGCAGTTGGCGACGTTGGGAAGCTTGGGATACCAGCAGAGGGTCGGAATCTCGACGCCGCGGGCACGGGCCGCGTCGAGAATGGTAGCCCCTGGTTCGAAGGGGATGGTTGCCCCATTAAGGGTGAAGCTGGGCATGGCAAGTGAACAGTGAACCGTGAACAGGGAACAGTCAACGTCGGAGGGGCAGAGGGGCAGATGGGCAGAGGGGCGGGGAGGCGGTGGCTCCGTCAGGCGGTAGAGGCTTGCGACGAGGGGTTGGGGGTGGGGGGGAGGGGACGGGACAGCAGGATACCCGGGGGGATCGGGCGCTTGGTGCCACGCCGGCTGGATTCGGTCCGGAGGGGAATCCGGTCCCAGTCGGGATAGAGCGAAAGCCAAGTTTCGGCGGCCACCTTCCCGTCGTGGGGCAGCACGGCGTGGATCCCGCCAGGCTCCGTCACGTCCTGCAGCCGAGCCATCAGGTCGACACGACGAGGGCCTGCCAGACCTGCCAGGGTAGCGGCGTCGATCACCACGAGATGCACTGGCAGCTCGAGCTCGGGGAACCAGCTGCCGAGCATGACCACGAAGGCCTCGAAGTCGCCGGTGAGCGATTCTGCGGCCATGCGGGTCTCGATGCGGGTACAGGTGGCATCGTCGCCAAACAGGCAGGTGACGCGAAGGTCGTGGGCTGCCAATAGATACGCGGCTGCCTCGGCGCCGCTTCCCACCACCAGCGCGTGATCTCCCGGCTCCAGCCGGGGCAGCAGCGCAGCGACGGCGCTGCCACGCTCGATACCCCAGTGAGTGGGCTCGCGCTGGGCCACACGCAGCTTGGCGAACTTCTGTCGCCATTTCGGGAAACTAGGCAGCTTCAGCCGCTTGATGATCAAGCGATCGACGGTTTCCTGCATGACGACTTCGGTCAGGAAGTACTGTCCTTCGGCGGCATCCTGGAGCTCGGACGCCGCATCATTGCCGAGTCGCAGCAGCTCCTCGCGGGCAAGGGAATTCTTGTAGTCCTCGATCCGCTGCAGGATGTATTCCTGGTAGCGCTGCTTGGGGGAGGGAAGCGGCCGGCCTCGCCGGGATGGTTTGGACCCGGCCCGAGTGTCCAGCTGGGCCATGTTGAGCATGATGGGATCTAATGTAAAAAGGGGCGCAGGTTTGGAACAGCGTGAACGGTAAACGGTGAACAGTGAACGGTGAACAGTGAACGGTGAACTGCTCTAAGGTTAAATCCTGTTCACAGTTCACGGTTCACTGTTCACTGCGGTTCAATCCTCCGCCCGTAAGACAATCCCTTTGAGATACCCGGTTTCCGGAATGGTGAGCACTTCGGGGTGGTCCACGCCCTGGCTGAGGTGCTCGACCACGCTGAGCCTGCGGCCGCTGTCGCGCGCGGCAGCGGCGATCGCCTCGAGAAACTCGGTCCTGCGAACGTGGAAGGAACAGGAGGCCGACAGCAGCACGCCACCGGGATTGAGCAGGCGCATCGCACGGAGATTGATCTCCTTATAGCCGCGGAGCGCCTGCGGCACGGCATTCTTCGCTTTCGCGAAGGCGGGCGGGTCTACCACGATGGTGTCGAAGCGGGTCTTGGCCCGCTCCAGCGCACGCAGCACGTCGAATGCGTCGCCCTGGTCCCACTGAATGTTGGTGAAGCCGTTGAGCTCCGCATTGCGCGCGCCGCGAGTCAGCGCCTCGGCGCTGGTGTCGAGCGCCATAACCCGCGCGCTCTTCCGGGCGAGGTGGAGCGCGAAGGAGCCGTGATAGGCAAAACAGTCGAGCGCATTGCCTGCCGGCACCGCGAGCTCGCCGGCGCGGATCCGGTTGGGGCGCTGATCGAGGAAGGCGCCGGTCTTCTGACCGGTCCAGGGCGCGGCGAGGTAGCGGACCCCATCCTCCTGCACTTCGATTTCCTGGGGGACGGTGCCTAAGGCAAGCTCGACCGCTTCGGGGAGGAACTCGTGACGGCGGACGGCGGCGTCGTTCCGCAGCAAGATGCCCTCGGGGGCCAGGACGCGGCGGAGGGCGGCGAGAATGTCGTCCCGCATGGTCTCGAGCCCCGCAGAGAGGAGCTGAACCACGGCCCAGCGGTCGTAGCGATCGACGATCAGGCTGGGAAGTCCGTCGCCTTCTCCGTGGACGATGCGATACGCCGTGGCATTGATTCCGGCGCGCCGGGCGAGCGCGTGGGCCAGCCGCCCCTCCCACCAGGCGAGATCGATCGCACGCTCGCTGGACTCGAGCAGGCGAAGCCGGATCTCGGAATGCGGCGAATAGAGCGCCTGCCCCAGCAACTTCCCGCGCACATCGCGGACCGAGATCACGCCGGGCTCGGGCGGCCCGTGAGCGACATCGCTCGCGTAGATCCATGGGTGGCCGCGGAGCCAGCGCTCGGCGCCGCGCTGGCTCACCACCGCGTGCGGTCGGGGGCCGCCGCTCATCTCCGCCGGGCTATGATTCGCAGCATGGATCCGAATCTAGCCGGGCAACTCCGCCTCCTGCTGGTCACGGACGACGCTCTGCTCGCGAGTCGCGATCTCGTTGCCGTCTGCACTGCCGCGGTACGGGGTGGAGTGAGCTCGGTGGAGTTGCGGCTCAAGCAGCTGGGCGCGCGCGAGCTCGTCGCAGTGGGGAGAGAGCTGGTCGCCGCGCTCAGCGTACCGGTGCTGGTCAACGACCGGCTGGACGTGGCGCTCGCTGCCGGAGCAGCTGGCGTGCATCTCGGACCGGATGACCTGCCGGTCGAGCTGGCCCGCCGTATCGTGCCTCCGGGTTTCCTGATTGGAGCCTCGGTCGGGACGCCCGAGGAGATCGCCTTGGGGAGGGGAGCGGATTATTGGGGAGTGGGGCCCTGGCGTGCCACCACCACGAAGCCGGATGCGGGCAGCGCACTCGGGGCGGAGGGTTTCCGCCGGATCGTGGCAATGGCGCGGGAAATCCCGTGCGTGGCGATCGGCGGAGTCAGACCGGAAGATTTCGAGGAGGTCCGCCGTTCGGGAGGAATCGGGGTCGCGGTAAGCTCCGGCATTCTCGCGGCGCAGGACGTGGAGGCTGCGGCGGCGCGATATACTACCAGATAAGGGTGGGCTCGGTGCTCGCGCTGAGCTGTTCCCTGGTCCAGCCCGCGAGCAGCTCGACCACTTTGAGGCCCTGCGGGGTCACCTCGAGCACGCAACGCTCGGTGATGATGCGCTGGACGCAGCGCTCGCCCGTCAAGGGCAAAGAACACCGCTTGAGGATCTTGGGGCTGCCGTCCCTGGCGCAGTGCTCCATGATGACGATGACCCTGCGGGCCCCCGCAACCAGATCCATCGCGCCGCCCATCCCTTTCACCATCTTGCCGGGGATCATCCAGTTGGCGAGATCGCCCTGCTCGGAAACCTGCATCCCGCCGAGAATGGTGAGGGAGACGTGGCCGCCGCGAATCATGGCGAAGGAGGTGGCGCTGTCGAAGTAGCTGGTGCCGGGGAGCTCGCTGACGGTTTCCTTACCCGCGTTGATCAAGTCGTGGTCTTCCTCGCCCTCGAGCGGATAGGGCCCCACGCCGAGCATGCCGTTCTCGGAATGGAGCACGAAGGGCACCCCGGCGGGAGCGCAATCCGCGATCATGGTCGGCATGCCGATGCCGAGGTTGACGTAGTAGCCGGTCTCCTCGCTGAGCGAGAGGAGCTCCTGGGCGGCGCGCCGCACGATCACGTCGCGGAGGTCGCTCATGGACGTTTGCGCACGGTGCGGCGCTCGATCAGGTGCGAGGGAGCGCGAGCCTGAAAGATCCGCTGCACGAAGATGGCCGGGGTATGGACCAGGTCGGGCTCGAGTTCTCCCGGCTCGACCAGGTGCTCGACCTCGGCGATGGTGATGCGTCCGGCCATCGCCATCATGGGATTGAAGTTCCGTGCCGTCTTGCGATAGACCAGGTTGCCGAGCCGGTCGCCCTTCCAGGCTTTGACGAGAGCATAGTCGCCGCGGAGGGCGCGCTCCATCACATAGCGGCGACCGTCGAACTCGCGCACCTCCTTGCCCTCGGCGACGAGCGTGCCAACACCGGTGGGAGTGAAGAACGCGGGAATTCCCGCGCCGCCGGCCCGGATCCGCTCGGAGAGGGTGCCTTGCGGGGTAAGCTCCACCTGCAGCTCACCGGAGAGCATCTGCTGCTCGAAGACCTGGTTTTCGCCCACGTAGCTCGAGACCATCTTCTTTACCTGGTGGTTCTTGAGCAGATGCACCAGGCCGTGATCGGTAGTGCCGGCGTTGTTGGAGATGATGGTGAGATTGCGAGCGCCCAGGTCGCGGAGCGCGGCGATACACTCCTCGGGCACGCCCGCGAGGCCGAAGCCGCCGACGAACAGCGTGGCGCCGTCAGGAATGTCGGCGCAGGCGGCCGTAGCGTCGGGGTGGACTTTATTCACGGGTTTGGGTTACTGGCTATGAGCTATGGGCTATGGGCTATGGGCTTGGAGCTAAGGTAACGCCGGATAATGCCGGTCGCAGATTCGAGTTGCTCCGCTGCGATGCCGGTTTGGCCTGGGAAGGCGGAGACCAACGCCTGAGTCGCGACGTTACCAGGAGCGCCGGGCGCATAGGGACAGCCACCGAGTCCGCCCGCGCTCGAGTCGAAGGTCGAGATGCCGAGCGTGGCGGCGGTGCGCGCATTGGTGACGGCATTGCCGTAGGTATCGTGGAAATGGGCGGTCAGGCGGTCAGGCGGACAGGCGGTCAGAAGCAACTCGAAGAGGTTCTGCACCTCCTCGGGCGTCGCCTTGCCGATCGTGTCGCCGATGGAGAGCTCGGCACAGCCGAGGTCGAGGAGCGCCTGAGCCACCGGAAGCACCTGCGCCGGGGTGATGGGGCCTTCGAAGGGGCAGTGGAAGGCGGTCGAGAGGTACCCGCGCACGGGGCAAGCCGCATTGGCCACGACGGGCCGGAAACGTTGGAGCGTCTCCGCGATCGAGGCGTTGGTGTTCTTACGGCTGAAGGTCTCGCTCGCCGCGGTGAACACAGCGATCTTGTCGGCGTGGGCTTGCTGTGCTCGCTCCAGCCCCGCCTGGTTGGGAACCAGTGCCATGTACACCACGCCCGGGTTGCGTCGGATGCCCGCAAAGACTTCCGCTGCGTCCGCGAGCTGGGGCACCCACTTGGGGCTGACGAAGGAGCTCACTTCGATCTCCTGGAAGCCGCACGCGGAGAGCGCGTCCACGAAGGCGATCTTGACCTCGGTGGGCACGAAACGGGCCTCATTCTGCAGCCCGTCGCGCGGACCGACCTCGACGAGGTGGATCATTCTGAAAGGTAAGAGGTGACAGGTGACAGGTGGCAGGTTAGGGAAGAGGGAAGAGGGAAGAGGGA
>DASYTT010000015.1:0-1805 GCA_036002045.1 Gemmatimonadales bacterium | reverse complement strand
CCCGGTGGCGACATCGCTGCGAATCTGGCTTCGTTCAAGCACCTCCTGGTGAACAGCGGGGACGGGACCCAGCCCGCGGAAACCGCCCGCCTGATTGGCGAGACCATCGCGCACGCCCGGGCGGGTCGCGGCCCCGCCCTGCTGCGGCTCACGGTGCCGCGGCTTTCCGGTCACTCGGGCCAGGATACCCAGTCCTACAAGAGTCCCGAGCTGCTCGAGCGCGAGCAGGCGAACGATCCGCTGCGCCGGCTCTACGCGTTCCTGCGTGAAGTGGACGTCAGCGCTGCCGAGCTCACTGCCGTCGAAGCCCAGGCGCGTCGCGATGCAGAGGCCGGTCTCGCGGAGGCGCTCGCGCGTGCCGAGCCGGACGCGGCACACGTGCGACGCCATTGCGTGGAAGAACGGGATTCGGCGGGCCAGCCCATCCTACAGCGCCGCGGGGGATTGGCGCCGACCGGTCACCGGTTTCCGCCCTCGAGCGAGTTCCCGACGCCGGAGGGGGCGCGGATCAACCTGCTCACCGCGGTACGGCGCACTCTCGAATCCGAGCTGCGCTCCAATCCCCGCGTGCTGCTCTTCGGTGAGGACATCGGTCCAAAGGGAGGCGTGCATGCGGCCACGCTGGGCCTGCAGGAATTGTTCGGAGCGCAGCGCGTCTTCGACACGTCACTTTCGGAAGAAGGCATCATCGGGCGGGCAGTCGGCATGGCGCTCGCCGGTCTGATGCCGGTGCCGGAGATCCAGTTCCGGAAGTACGCGGACCCCGCTACCGAGCAGCTCAACAACTGCGGCACCATCCGCTGGCGCACCAACAATCGCTGGGCTGCGCCGATCGTCGTACGCATGCCGGGAGGCTATGCGCCCAAGTGCGGCGATCCGTGGCACAGCGTGTGTGGTGAAGCGGTGTGGGCTCATGCTCCCGGGTGGCAAGTGGCCATTCCCTCCAACGCGGAAGACGCGGTGGGCCTCTTGCGGACGGCGCTCCGCGGCAACAATCCCGTGCTGTTCTTCGAGCATCGGGCCCTGCTCGACGGAACCTCGGCGCGGCGTCCCTACCCCGGCGACGACTTCGTGGTGCCGTTCGGCCGCGCCCGAATCGTGAGCCCCGGTGACCGGCTGACCATCGTGTCCTGGGGCGCGATGGTGGAACGCTGTGAAGCGGCGATCCGGCAAGCTGGTCAGGCGGTGGAGCTCCTCGACCTGCGCACCGTGGCGCCCTGGGATCAGGACGCGGTACTCGCCTCGGTCAGGAAGACCCGGCGCTGCCTGATCGTTCACGAGGACACCTTGACCGCCGGCTTCGGAGCCGAGGTGGCTGCTGTGCTCGCCGAAGCGGCCTTCCTTTCGCTCGACGCACCAATCCAGCGGATCGCGATCCCCGATATCCCCACGCCTTACAATGTCGCCCTCATGAACGCGGTGCTGCCCCAGGTCGAGCAGATCACCGAGCGGATCCTGGAGCTGATCGAGTTCTAAGGTACGCCCGCGGCGTTCGAGGCCGAGGACGGGTCATCCACAGATTTCACAGATTTGCGCTTGGAGAAAAGATTCCTGATGGAGCAGCGAGGGTCGCGGTGGATCGTAGTCGATGGCGTTAGCAATACGATACACGAGGTCAATTCCGAAGCCGCGGCACGCGACTGGATCACGAAGCGGGAACGGTCGTAAGGGGGGGATGCGTCGTCGGCGCGGTTCAACACGCTATCCGGCAACGGCTACCGCTTCATCCAGAGTCCGATGATCGGGATCAGGAGGGCGGACCAGGTCACAAACTGCCACCGGGTCTGATCCTTCAATCCCTTTTC
>DASYTT010000014.1:0-14615 GCA_036002045.1 Gemmatimonadales bacterium | reverse complement strand
ACCTCTTACCTCTCACCGACGAGGGACCGCGCCGGCGCGTTATATTCCACAGGTACCGCATGCCGGCTGGAGATACAATGTCCACCCAGATACTCCCTGAACCTGTGGCTACTGACGTATTCCCGATCAACGGGACGGATTTCATCGAGCTGTACGTCGGCAATGCCAAGCAGTCCGCGCTGTTTTACGAGAGCGCGTTCGGATTTCACCGCGTGGCCTATCGGGGTCCGGAGACCGGCACCCGGGATCGCGCGAGTTACGTCCTGGAGCAGGGCAAGATCCGCCTCGTGCTGACCACCGGTCTCCAGCCCGAGCACCCGATCTGCGATCACGTGCTGCGTCACGGCGACGGGGTGCACGACATCGCCTTGTGGGTCGACGATGCCAGGGAAGCTCATGCCAAGGCGATCTCGCGGGGTGCGCAGTCCGCCCAGGAGCCCACGCTGCTGCGCGACGCCGAAGGAGAGGCCGTCACCGCCGCGATTCGCACCTATGGCGAAACGATTCACTCGCTGATCGAGCGCCGCAATTATCGCGGCGCCTTCCTGCCCGGATACCAGCCCAGCGAGAGCCGCTACCATCCTCCGCCCGGAGGCCTCGCGTACGTCGATCATTGCGTTGGCAATGTCGAGCTCGGCAAGATGAATTTCTGGGTGGGGTTTTACCGGGACGTACTGGGCTTCTCCCAGATCATCAGCTTCGACGATAAGGACATCTCGACCGAATACAGCGCGCTGATGTCGAAGGTGATGGCGAACGGCAACGGCCGGATCAAATTCCCGATCAACGAGCCGGCCCAGGGTAAGAAAAAGAGCCAGATCGACGAGTATCTCGACTACTATCACAGCCCGGGCGTGCAGCACCTCGCGCTTGCCACGGACGACATCATCGCCACGGTTTCCCGCCTGCGGGACTACGGCGTGGAATTCTTGCACGTACCGAACAACTACTACGACACCGTGCTGGAGCGGGTGGGCAAGATCGACGAGGATCTCGCGCCTCTCCAGGAGCTCGGCATCCTGGTCGACCGCGATGACGAAGGCTACCTCCTGCAGATCTTCACGAAGCCGGTGCAGGACCGCCCGACGCTCTTCTACGAGATCATCCAGCGCAAAGGTGCCAAGAGCTTCGGCAAGGGCAACTTCAAGGCCCTCTTCGAAGCCATCGAACGGGAGCAGGCCGCCCGAGGTAATCTGTAGCTGAAGCCACAAGGCAAGCCAGGATAGTGGGGGGGACGGGCCCTCTCACCTCTCACTTCTCACTTCTCACCTCTCACTCATGCCCGTATACCACACGCTCGGGCGGATCCCCAAGAAGCGGCACCTCGCCTTCCGCAAGCCGGATGGCGGCCTCTACGCCGAGCAATTGGTGGGGAACGAGGGTTTCACCGGACCGGCGTCGCTGCTCTACCACATTCACCCGCCGACCACCGTCACTGCGGTGCAACGCCTGGGCGACCTGGTCTGGGAGGCCGATCCGGATCGCACCCTGCGCCATCGTCATTTCCGCACCGCCGCGTTGCCGGAGGGTGGCAGTCCGACGCTCGATCGCACCCCGCTGCTCTTCAATAGCGACATCGCGATGCTCTTCGCCCGCCCCGATAAAGCCGATGCGCATTTCTACCGCAATGCGCAGGCGGATGAAGTCGTGTATGTCGGGGAGGGCAGTGGCGTCCTCGAGACCCAGTTCGGCGACCTCCCCTATCGCAAGGGCGACTACCTCGTCATTCATCGCGGAATCCTGCATCGCTACCATCTGAACGCCGAGTCGCACCGGTTGCTCATTTTCGAGAGCCGGGGCTACGTGCGCACTCCCCGGCGCTATCGCAACGAGTACGGCCAGATCGTGGAAGGCGCGCCCTACAGCGAGCGGGATTTCCGCCGGCCCCAGGAGCTCAAGACCCACGACGTGCGGGAAGAGTTCCGCGTCGTCATCAAACAGTACGACGGACTCAACGAATACACCCTGGATCATCATCCCTGCGACGTGGTGGGCTGGGACGGGATGTTCTATCCCTGGGCATTCAACATCGAGGACTTCGAGCCCATCGTGGGCAGGGTGCATCAGCCGCCCCCGGTCCATCAAACCTTCCAGGGCGACGGGTTCGTCATCTGCTCCTTTTGTCCTCGGCCCTACGACTTCCACCCCGAAGCGGTCCCCGCGCCCTACAACCACAGCAACGTGGACTCCGACGAAGTGCTCTACTACGCCAGCAGCGAGTTCATGAGCCGGAAGGGCATTGAATACGGCAGCATCACCCACCACCCCGACGGGATTCCCCACGGCCCCCATCCCGGTCGTGCCGAGGCCAGCATCGGTGCCAAGGAAACCAACGAGCTCGCCGTGATGATGGACTCCTTCCGGCCCCTGCACACAGCCAAGGCCGCCCTGGCAATCGAGGACCCCAAGTACTTCCGGAGCTGGGTCGAAGGGCAGGTGGGCTTTAACCCCCCAACTTCATAAGCAGAGCGAGCCAATCGCCCTAACTAGCAGCATGGCCGGCAGTTAAGGGGTCCAATTCACCCCATTTCACCTCCAATCAACTCCCAAATCCCCTCGAATGGCGCCAAATGGTCTCTAATGGCGCCCGCTGGCGCTCGAATGGTGCCGGATGGCTCCCGAATGGCGCAACTTGGCACCCGAATGGCGCCAAATGGTGCCTCAGCGTCCGTTCCAATCTTCCGTAATCTGTGAAATCTGTGGTTACCGTGGGTTCGCACGCCGATCCCGCCCGCATGGCAGTTCCCCCAGTTATACTCTCCGCAATGCAGCTCACCATCCGCGAAGCCGCATCTTACTTCGGAGTGAACGAGCAGACTTTCCGGCGTTGGATCAGTCAGCGCGGCCTGCCGGTGCACGAGGTCTACGAGCGGATCTACCTGAACCCGCTCGAGCTGTGGGAATGGGCGGTCGAGCAGGGCATCCCGGTATCGCGTGGCCTGCTTGAGAAGGCCCGGCGCACCCCGGAGGAGGTTCCCCCGCTCAGCGAGCTGCTCCGCGCCGGGGGCATTTTCCACGCGGTCGAAGGCAACACCAAGACGGATGTCCTGCGCGCTCTGGTGGAGCGCCTTCCGCTGCCGCCGGAGCTGGATCGGGACTTCCTCTTCAGCATCTTCGAAGCCCGCGAGGCGATGGGTTCGACCGGCATCGGCGACGGCATCGCCATTCCCCACGTTCGCAATCCGGTCATCCTGCAGGTCGACCAGTCGTTCGTCACCCTCTGTCTCCTGCGCCACCCCGTCGACTTTGATGCCCCGGATGGCCGGCCGGTGCATGCCCTGTTTCTCGTGGTGAGTATGACGGTCCCCGCGCACCTTCGCATCCTCGCGCAGCTGGGCTTTGTGCTTCGCGACGTGCCCCTCCGCCAGCTGTTGCGCGAAGCCGCTCCCGCGGAGGCCATTCTGGGACGCATTGAGTTCGTGGAGAGCAGCCTGCGGACGGGATCGTACGCCGCCTCCAAGAGCACCGCGCAGTGAGGCTGTTCCTCCTCGGGGTAGGGCTGCTGCTTGCGGGCGCGGCGAGTGCGCTCCTCTTCCGGCGGCGACGCTTTGCCGACCTCGTCTTCTTCCTCCTCGTCTCCGCTGGTGCGCTCGTCACCAGCATCCCCGCCGTCCAGGTCCTGCTCGGCAGAGCGCCGCTGCTGCTCCGCTGGCGCGCTGGCGTGCCGGGTGGCGCCTGGGCGCTCGGCATCGATCCGCTCTCGGCGGTTTTCCTCCTGACGATCTTGGGGCCCGGTCTGGCCACTGCGGTGTTCGGCAAAGCCTCCCTCGAACGGGAGCACGCCCAGCGTCCGGTGTGGCTCAATCACGCAGGCTTCGCGGCGCTGCTGGCCATCCTGGCGCTCGTCGTGACGGCTCGCTCCGTCCTGCTGTTTCTCTCGGCCTGGGAGCTGATGGCCCTGGGTGCCTACGTCCTGATCGTGACGGAGCATCAGCGTGCTGCGGTGCGACGGGCGGGTTTGCTCTATCTGGTCGCGACGCACACGGGAACCCTCGCGTTGTTCGCCATGTTCGCACTCTGGGGCCGTGCCGGCGACTGGACCTTCGCAGGGCTGGCCGAGGTCGCGCCGGGTGCAGCGGTCTTCGCCCTCGCCTTGCTCGGTTTCGGCATGAAAGCCGGCTTGGTGCCCCTGCATTTCTGGCTGCCTTCCGCGCACGCCGCGGCGCCCACCCACGTCTCCGCCTTGCTATCGGGCGTCGTGATCAAGACCGGCATTTATGGTCTGCTGCGTGTCACAGCGCTCGCGGGGTCTCCTCCGCTCTGGTGGGGCTGGGGGATGCTCGTCATCGGTGTCGTCTCGGCGATTCTGGGCGTCCTCTGGGCCCTGGTCCAGCACGATATCAAGCGGCTGCTCGCCTATCACAGCGTCGAGAACATTGGCATCATCCTGATGGGGCTCGGGGTCGGCGCGCTGGGAGCAGCCTCAGGACATCCAGTCGTAGCTCTGCTCGGCTACGGCGGTGCAGTGCTCCATACCCTGAACCACGCGCTCTTCAAGAGCGTGCTCTTTCTCGCGGCCGGAGCGGTCTATCGCGCCACCGGATCCCGTGACCTCGAGCAGCTCGGTGGCCTTGCGCGCCGGATGCCGCTCACCTGGCTCGGGTTCCTGGTCGGCGCCGCGGCAATCGTCGGGCTGCCTCCCCTGAATGGCTTCGTGAGCGAATGGCTGGTCCTGCTCGGGCTGCTGCACGCGGGCCAGGAGCCGGAGGCCCTCCGCCTCGCGCTTTTCGCGGTCCCGGCCCTCGCCTTCGTCGGCGGCCTGGCCCTCGCTTGTTTCGCGAAGGTGACGGGGATCGTTTTCCTCGGAAACCCCCGCGGCGAGCCCGCAGCGCAGGCGCACGAGGTCGGCAGCGGACTCCTGCTCCCCGTGCTCGGGCTTAGCGTGGCGTGCGTCCTGCTCGGGATCTTTCCCCGCTTGCTCGTTGGTCCGGTCCTCCGGACCGGCGCCTCGATCGCCGGTTTCGACCGGGGAGCCCTCCCGACGGAAGTTGCCCAGGTGGTGCTGGATGCCCAGCGGATCTCGTTCCTGGCCCTGGGACTGCTGCTGCTCGGCGCACTCTTTTGGCTCATCCGCCGTCTCGCACTGCAGCGTCAGATCGTTCGGGCCGCGGAGACCTGGGCCTGCGGCTATCCCCTCCCGACGGCGCGCATGCAGTACAGCGCATCGTCCTTCGCGGCCCCGCTCGCCTCGGTGTTCGCAGGCCTGGCCGGCGTGCGCGAGAGCCGCGGCGCGACGGTCTTCCATTCCGCGCCGGTTGACCTCGTCCTCGATGGTACCGTGCTGCCCCTCTGGCAACGGGTGCAGCGACTCGCCTTGCGACTGCGGCCTATGCAGCAGGGACGCCTGCACGTCTATCTGATCTACGTCGTGTTGGCTGTGGTGGCTCTTCTGATATACCTGGTCCTGGCACCCGCCTCGTAGCGACCGCCATGACGAGCGCGCTGCTGAGCCTCGGCTTGCTGCTCCTCCTGGCCCCACTGGTTCCGGGCGTGGCGACGCGCACTCGAGCGCTGCTGACTGGTCGGCGGGGGGCGCCGGTACACCAGCTCTACGCTGATCTCTGGAAGCTGCTCCGCCGCGGAGCAGTGTACAGCACGACCACCACCACGATGTTCCGCCTCGCGCCGATTGCGGTCGCCGCGACGACAGTGCTTGCCGTGCTGCTGCTCCCTCTCGACGGCCGCGCGGGTCTTCTGGGCTTTTCGGGCGACGTGCTTGCCTTTGCCGGGCTGCTCGGTCTGGGACATTTTCTGCTCGTCCTGGCTGCGCTCGACACCGGCTCCAGCCTCGAGGGCATGGGCGCCAGCCGCGAGGTGACCTTCGCGAGCTTCGTGGAACTCGGGTTCTTCTTTGCAATCGCCACGCTCAGCGTCGTGAGCCGGGAGGTTTCCCTCGCTGGAATGATCGCGGGCCCGGTGAGCCGGCCCGGACCCGGCGCGGCAGCCTCCCTGGTGATGGTGGCCGCCGGGCTCTTCGCCTTGCTCCTCGCCGAATGCTCGCGGGTTCCGGTGGACGATCCGGCCACTCATCTCGAGTTGACCATGATTCACGAGGTGATGGTGCTCGACCATAGCGGCCCGGATCTCGCCCTGCTGCTGTATGCGGGTGCGCTCAAACTCGCTGCCCTCGCGTCCCTGATCGTGGTGCTGCTCCTGTCCCGGGCCGCCGTACCCTTGGCGATCTGGCTCGTGATCCTGCTTGCCGGCGTGCTGGCAATCGGCATGGCGGTGGGAGTCGTCGAAGCCGCCACGGCGCGACTCCGCCTGCCGCGCGTGCCGCTCTACTTGGCCGGCTCCGCCGCGTTGGCCGGCTTCGGTCTCCTCCTGGTGCTTCGCTGATGCATGCCCTGACCGAGCTGCTTCTGCTGCTCGTCATCCTGCTGGACTTCGCGGTCCTCGGTACCTCGCGCTTGAGCGCGTGCATCCGTGCCGTCGCGGCGCAGGGACTGCTCCTCGGCTTGCTCTCGCTGACGTCGGGCGGTGAATGGTCGCTCCATGCCGTTTCGCTCGCGCTCGGTACCATTGCGGTCAAGGCAGTCCTGTTGCCCTGGTTCCTCCGCTGGGCCATTCGGGAGGCTTCGGTGCGCCGCGAAGTCGAGCCGCTCGTGGGCTACATGGCGTCGTTCCTGCTTGGTGCGGCCGCACTCGCGGTCGCGTTCGCCGTGGCGGCGCGGTTGCCTTCGACGGGAGGCAGCGGCCTCCTGGTACCCGTGGCGCTGGCGACGTTGATGATCGGGCTGATCGTGCTGATCACCCGCACCAAGGCGCTGAGCCAGGTGCTCGGCTACTTGATGCTGGAGAACGGCATCTACCTTTTCGGCCTCACCCAGACGCGGCGGGTGCCGTTTCTGGTGGAGGCCGGCGTGTTACTCGACGTCTTCGTCGGCGTATTCGTCATGGGAATCGTCGTCTTCCACATCAACCGGGAATTCGACTCCATCTCCGCCCTGAAGCTCACCGAGTTGCGGGAGGAGTAGGGTGCTCTCCTCGCTTCGCCTCCTTGCCCTGGTGCTGGTTCCCGCCCTCACGGCGGCGGCGGCCTTCCGCGCCCCGCGCTCGGCAATCCGCTCCTCCTGGCTCCTGGGCACGGGGGGGCTTCACCTCGCACTGCTTGCCTCGCTGTGGCTGCGTCCTGCGGGACCGGTATTGGGTGGTTGGCTCGCCGTCGACGGGCTCGGATTGATCGTCCTCACCGTGGCGAGCGTGTTGTTCCTCGTCGTCGCGCATTACGCGGTGGGATACCTCGTCGGCCGGACCGCGCGCGAGGGCAGGGTCTTCAGCGCCGGCATGCTGGTCTTTCTCGCCGCCGCCTCCCTCGTTTCCCTCAGTCATCACCTGGCCCTGCTCTGGGTTGGCATGGAAGCGACCACGCTCTCGATGGCGCCGCTGATCTACGACCGCCACGATCGCCGCTCCCTCGAGGCGGTCTGGAAGTACCTGGTGCTCTCCTCGGTGGGCATCGCTTTCGCGCTGCTCGCCGTGTTCCTGCTGGCCACGGCCCAGCCGTCCCTCCCCGGTACGCGACCGCTGGTGCTCGAGGACCTTGCCGCGGGCGCCGCTGCTCTCGACCACCGGTGGCTCCGCGCCGCGTTCGTCTTCGCCCTGGTCGGCTTCGGGACCAAGATGGGGCTCGCCCCGCTGCATACCTGGAAGCCCGACACCTACGGGGAAGCGCCGAGCCTGGTGGGAGGGCTCATGGCGGGCGGGGTCACCACCTGCGCGTTCCTCGGTCTCGCGCGCTTTACCCAGGTGCTCCTCGCCGCGGGGCTCGGCGGATTCGCCCGACCGCTGCTGCTGGCGTTCGGGCTCTTCTCGCTCGCGGTGGCCGCGGCGTTCATCATCGGACAGGCCGACGTCAAGCGGCTGCTCGCCTACTCGAGCGTCGAGCACATGGGCCTCCTCGCGCTGGGGTTGGGGCTCGGCGGGTTAGGGGCTTACGGTTCCGTGCTCCACGCCCTCAACAACGCTCTCGTCAAGGGACTGCTCTTCCTGGTAATCGGCAATCTGGTGCTGGCGGCGGGATCCTCCGCCGCGGTAGACGTGCGCGGGATGCTCCGCGTCCGCCCGGTCTCCGCGACGCTGGCCGTCGTCGGCCTGTTCGCGGTCACCGGGTCGCCACCCTTCGGTCTCTTTCTCAGTGAATTCGCGATCCTGAGCGGAGCCTTCCGGCAACACCATCCGGTGGTAGCCGTCGTCGCGTTGCTGCTGCTCGCCGTGATTTTCGTGGGGCTGGCCCGAATGATCCTCGAAATGGTGCTGGGCGAGCCGCTCCCCGCTGAGCCGAGCGGCCCCGGGCCGGAGCGGTCCTGGATGATCCTCGGGCCGCTCGTGCTGGCCGCCCTCGTGCTCATGCTCGGCAGCTACTTGCCGGGTGCCCTGCAGGAGCAGCTCGCCGGCGCGGCTTCTGCACTCGGCGGAGCAGCGCCGTGAGTGATCGGCCCGAGACCCTGCGTCTCACCAATCGGCGGACGGCGCCGCTGGCTGCGGTTCCCGTCCTCTCCGGAGAGCGCTTCGCTGCGGCGCTCGGCCATAGTGTCTCCCGCGGGGGCCGGATCATCTCTCTCTTCGGCCTCCCCGAAACCCCCGACGCCTTGCGCCTGCTGGCCATTCTGGGCGACGACGAAAACGGGCGTCTGCATGCCCTGTCGGCCGTCGTCTCGCAGCACCTGCCGGCCCTGTCGCGTGACTGTCCGCAGGCGGCCCCGTTCGAGCGGGAAATCGTGGAACAATGCGGAGCCATCCCTGAATCCGCCGAGCCCCTGAAGCCGCTCCGGCGCCATCCGCCCGATCACCGCCCTTCCGGCTGGAGCGTACCTCTGCGTGATCGCGAGTGGTTCCCCTGGCGGCCGATTTCCGGTGCGGAAGTGCACGAGGTCGCGGTGGGACCCGTCCATGCCGGTATCATCGAGCCCGGCCATTTCCGCTTCCAGGCGCACGGCGAGGAAGTGCTCGCGCTCGAGATCATGCTCGGCTATCAGCACCGCGGCGTCGAGCGCCTGCTGGAAACGCTCGAGCGGCGGCGTGCTGTTCTCGTCGCAGAATCAATTGCTGGAGATAGTGTCATCGCGCACGCCAGCGCGTGGTGTGGCGCGATCGAGGCGCTCGCGCGCTGCCATAAGACCCCTCGAGCCCAGGCGCTGCGCGGCATCGCGCTCGAGCTCGAGCGCTTGGCCAATCACATCGGCGATCTCGGCGCGCTCGCGGGCGACGTGGCCTACCAGCCCGCGGCGGCCTATTTCGGGCGCCTGCGCGGCGAGTGCCTCAATCTCTTGATGCTCGTCACGGGAAACCGCTACGGCCGCGGCCTGGTGCGGCCCGGCGGCGTCGGCTTCGATCTCCCGCCGGAGCTGGCGGGGGAGCTTGCAGCGCGCATCGAACGCTTGGGCCAGGAGCTTCGCCCGGTTGCCCGCCTGCTGTTCGAAGCGTCCTCGGTCCAATCGCGCTTCGAAGGTGTTGGCGCGGTTTCGGCGGATGCCTGCCGGGAGCATGGCTTCGTCGGGCCCGTGGCTCGCAGCGCGGGCGTCCCCCGCGACGTGCGGCACGACTATCCCTACGGCGTGTACCGCTTCGCACAGATCCCGGTGGCCTCCGCCTGGGCGGGTGACGTGTTCGCCAGGGCGCTCATCCGCTGGCTCGAGATTCAGCGCTCACTCGAGTTCGTCGCTGAGCAGGTGCACGGGCTTCCGAAAGGAGAGCTGCTGCGACCGTGCGGTCCGCTCGCCCCGGCTGAGCTCGTCGTGGCGCTGGAGGAAGGTTGGCGCGGCGAAGTCGCCCACGTGGCAGTGACCGATGACGGCGGGCGCATCCGCCGCCACAAAGTCACTGATGCCTCGTTTCGGCATTGGGAGGCGCTTGCCCTCGCGATGCCCGGCAACCAGATCTCTGATTTCCCGCTCTGCAACAAGAGCTTCAACCTCTCCTATGCGGGCCACGATCTCTGATGTTTGACCTGATTCGCACTCGCCTGGCCCAGGGCATCCCGACCTCCTCGTTTCCCGAGGGCGATCCGGGTTTTCCGGCACGCTTCCGCGGTCGGCCGGTGCTGCTGACTGAGGAAGCTGAACGACCCGAACCGGCTGCGGACCTTCCGACGGGAATGCTGCGCCAGGACGCAAAGGGTCTCCCCGTCCTCGACCTGGGAGCTTGCCTGTTCTCTCCGGAGGAAGCCGCCCCTCTCCCTCTCTGCCCGCCCGCCGCACTGCCGCACTGCCGCACTGTCTTCTCCCGCGACCATCGCATGGCCAGCCGTACTCGAGAGGGCCTGGTGACTGCCACGGGCGAGTTCGAGTTGGCGGGCGCGCTGGACGCCAGGATGCGGCGCCTGCTCGGGCGCTCGCTCCGGCTGCGCTCAGTGTCAGCCGGAAGCTGCAACGGCTGCGAGGCGGAGCTGGTCGCCCTCTCCAATGTCGTCTTCGACATGGCGCGCTTCGGCGTCCAATTCGTGGCCTCGCCGCGCCATGCCGATGGCATCGTGATCACCGGAGCGGTGAGCCTGAACATGCGCGAGGCCCTCGAGCGTACCTACGCGGCGGTGCCCGATCCTCGTCTGGTGATCGCGGTCGGGGCGTGCGCGTGCAGCGGCGGGCCCTTCGCGGAGAGTCCGGAGGTGCTGCATGGGGTCCCCCAGGAAATCCCCGTGGATCTCTGGATCCCCGGGTGCCCTCCCCATCCCCTAACCGTGCTCGACGGCCTCCTGCGGCTGCTGGGCCGACTGGAGGATAGAGCCGAATCCTCGAGCTCCTGACCCAGCGTCCTCCCTCTTCCCTCTTCACTCTTCACCCTTCACTAATCACTCTTCTTCCCAACTGGCATCTCCCCGGTCGGCCCGAGCGCAAAGAGTACTTGGTCGAACGACAGCGAAAGCTCCGGTGGGGCAATCGACTGGCCCAAGGGAGAATCCGCGATGCGAGCCCGGGTCTCCTCGCCCAGGTCGGCCAGATAAACCCGGATGCCTTGACGGCGGCATTGTTCCACCACACTGGTCAACACGCGCAACCCGGTTGAATCGATCACCGGCACGTTTTCCATGTCGAGAATGAGCGCCCGGGGACGCTTGCTGGTCTGGCTGAGCGCGTCGCGGAATTTTTCCGCGGCCCCGAAGAAGAACGGTCCGTTGATGTCGAATACCTCGATATCGCTCGGGACTCGCGCATGTCGCTCCGTCGCGGCAGCTTCTCCGCGTTCTTCGTCCTGTTTGCGCAGCTCGGCGGCAATGGCTCTGATGTCGGCGGTCTCCACCATGCGTCGCAGGAACAGGAAGGCCGCGAGCACCATCCCCACCGCAATCGCCACCGTGAGGTCCACCACCACGGTGAGCACCAGCGTCGTGAGCAGCACCGCGGCGTCGCTGCGGTCACCCTTGACCTCCGCCACGACCGTGCGCCACTCACTCATGTGGTAGGCTACCATCACCAGAATCGCGGCGAGTGCCGCCAGCGGGATCAGCGCGGCCCAGCGCCCGAAGAAGAGCGTGATCAAGAGCAGGGTGACTGCGTGCACGATCCCGGCGAGTGGGGTCCGGCCGCCGCTCTTGATGTTGGTCGCGGTCCGCGCGATCGCCCCAGTGGCAGGAATTCCCCCGAAGAGCGGCGTGGCGACGTTGGCCACGCCCTGGGCCACCAGCTCCATGTCCGAGCGGTGCCGCGAGCCGATCATCCCGTCCGCGACGACCGCGGAGAGCAGCGACTCGATCGCTGCCAGCAGGGCAATTGTAAACGCCGGAGCCGCGAGCGAGACCACCAGCGACTCGTTGACATGCGGCAGCGCCGGCCGCGGGAAGGACGCGTCGATCACCCCGAACCGGCTCCCGATCGTTTCCACCGGCAAATGCAGCAGCCGCACCAGCACGGTCGCCGCGATCAACGCGACGAAGGGGGCGGGGATGCGCCGGCTGATCCGCGGCCAGAAGATCAGCGTGAGCAGGCTGCCGCCGGCGATGCCGATCGTCGCGAGATCCGCGCTGCCCAGATTCCTGAGATAGGCCAGCCACTTCCCGAAGAACTCCGGCGGCACCCGGGTGAGCTCGAGCCCGAGCAGGTCACGCACCTGCGTCGAGAGAATCACGATCGCGATCCCCGCAGTGAATCCCAGCGTGAGCGGGAAGGGGATGAACTTGATCAGCCCGCCGAGCTTCAGGAATCCCGCCGCGATCAGAATGAGCCCGGCCATGACCGTCGCGACAATCAGGCCGTCGAGGCCATAGCGCTGCACGATCCCGGCGACGATGATCACGAACGCGCCTGTGGGACCCCCGATCTGCACTCGCGACCCGCCCAGCGCCGAGATCAGCAAGCCCGCGATGATCCCGGTGTAGAGGCCCTTTTCGGGGGAGACTCCGCTCGCGATCGCGAACGCAATGGAGAGGGGAAGCGCCACGATCCCGACCGTGATCCCCGCCAGGAGGTCAGCGCGGAGCTGGCGGGATGTATAGGTCTTGAGGGTTGTGACCAGCTTCGGTACGAGCATGGTGGGATCAAAATAGTCGCCCCCTCTCACCTCTCACCGCATTTGTCACCTCTCACCCCTCACCTCTCACCGCTTCACAGCGAACACCTCCTTCCACCGAATCCCGCCGGTGAGCTGCATCGCCACGAACAGCGTCACGATGGACCCCAGCGTGATGGCGAGTCCCGTGAATCCTGCGAAGAAGAAGGCGTAGGAGAACAGCACGAGATAGGTGAGTTGCGCCAGCGCCGCCTCCCGGAACGCGAAACTCGACCCGACCACGAGGCGGAGATAGCTGGTCACCAGCAGGATCGACACCAGCGAGGCGAGCCCGAACGCCAGGTGAATCGAGATGTGGTCCACCAGGTAGGCCAGCAGGAGATGGAACGCAAAGAATGCAGCGGCGAGGAACGCGTAATTCATCGGGTGCAGCTCGATGGCGCGGAGGGTCGTGATCAGAAACATCACCGCGAAGAAGAACAGCAGGGTCACCGGAGCGAACAACGCGATGCGTCCCGCGAGCGGGCCCGGCTGCAGCTTCTGCGGCATCACCATCGCGATCTGGAATCCCGAGAGCAGGTTGCTGTAGCGCCATTCGAGCTCCCACCCATCGCCATGCGGCCGCTTTTCCGTGGGCGAGAGCGTGTTCTCCGGAAAGTCGATCCGCGCGAAGTCCGTTCGCATCGTGAGACGGAAATCGCGCACCTCTGCGACCTCGCGCCCAAGCAGGTAGCGCCATTCATCGAGTCCCTGGGACCGGTAGGCCACCGCCAGGGCGACGCTGTCGCCCGCCGGCACCCGGGCGCGCGCGACGATCGACTGCCCTCGCATCTCATAGCTGGCGGGAGCTCCGTTCACGCTGACGCGGAGGTCGTCGTATACCGCCTGGGAGGCCGGCAGCTTGAGCTCCAGCGCAACCGTCTCCGCGGGCGTGCTGTTCCGGAAGCGGTACCTGCCGTCGAACGCCACGCCGTAGGTGCTGTACCAGAGCAGACCCTTCTGCCGGTGCTCGAGCGCCAGCGCCACCGTCGCCCGGGTCTGCTCGAGGGGCAGGGGAACCCGCGTCAGGACCGATTCCGTGTTGCCTCCGCTGCTCGGCGGCTCTTCGCGCTCGCTATAGGCCACCGGCACCTCTTGGGTCTGCGAGGTCCCCCAGGTCGAGCTGACTCGTTCCTTGAGCCGGCCTTCGAACGAACGAGTCCGCTCGAAGATCGTCGCGCCCAACACCGCCCAGCCCGCGGCGGTACAGAGATAGATGAAGGCGATCGCAAGCAGGCGTTTGGTCACGGTTCCACCCGGAGAGGGTTCTCTATTGTAGAGTACTTTACCAAATAAAGTCAAGACCTCCCTTCAAATGCTCTCAAAAGACCTTCCGGCTCATTCGCTTCCCCCTTCTCCCCTCTGCCCCTCCGCCCGTCCGCCCGTCCGCCTTTCGCCCCGTTGCGCCTCGACGCCAACTGCTTAGATTCGCCCCCAGTCAGGCTCCTCCCGCGGGACGTCGGAAATCCATGTCGTGCAGCGAGATGGGCCACCAGACCCCCCTTGACGGGGTGCCTTCGGTCGTTTAGCATTCTGGGCTCCCGGGGAACCGGGACCCAATTTCGGCAATTCGCTCTTTGACAAGTGACGTGAACGGAGAATCAGGATGGAGTGCGGGTCCTTCGATCCGTGTCCGCACAAGAGGCGGGCGCGGGGAGGACACACAATCTCTTAATCTGTGATTCGGACGACTGAGAACATCCAGTTGTTCGATCCGAGCTATATCGAATTCTTCATTGGAGAGTTTGATCCTGGCTCAGGACGAACGCTGGCGGCGTGCCTAACACATGCAAGTCGAACGGGATCCGCAAGGATTCAGTGGCGAACGGGTGCGTAACACGTGAAGAATTTGTCCATCGGCGGGGGATAGCCGGCCCAACGGCCGGGTAATACCGCGTACGACCTTTGAGGGACATCCCTCGTTGGTGAAAGCCGCAAGGCGCCGATGGAGAACTTCGCGGCCTATCAGCTAGTTGGTAGGGTAATGGCCTACCAAGGCGACGACGGGTAGCTGGTCCGAGAGGATGACCAGCCACATTGGGACTGAGACACGGCCCAGACTCCTACGGGAGGCAGCAGTGGGGAATATTGCGCAATGGGCGAAAGCCTGACGCAGCGACGCCGCGTGTGGG
>DASYTT010000013.1:0-5496 GCA_036002045.1 Gemmatimonadales bacterium | reverse complement strand
AATCACTTCAGGAAGCCGGCCGCGGAGCGCCAAGCCGTCCGTATTGCCCCAGACGGCCGTTACCGGGGCAATGGCCTCGAGCTCCGTGAGGATATCGAGGTCACCCACGTCGCCGGCGTGCAGGATCCGGTCGACGTGCTTGAATACCTCGAAGACCTCAGGACGCAACAACCCATGCGTGTCCGCGATGATTCCGAGGCGCAAAGGGGTGCTATGGGCTATGGGCTATGGGCTATGGGCTATGGGCTATGGGCTATGGGCTATGGGCTGCGACGCTACTGTCCCATAGCTCATAGCGCATAGCTCATAGCTATTACTCCTAAACATCCCATCCGAGATCGCCGCGATCTCCTCGGCCTGCCGCCAGGCCGACTCGAGCACCGCGAGCTCGCCTTCCAGCGCGCGCCGCTCGGTGTCTTCGTTCGCGGCCATCTCGAGCGCCAGACGATCCACCAGAGGAAGCCGGGGCAGCGGGGTCCGCGGCTCGCTGCCGATTCCCCCGCGGCCCCAGAAGGACCGCTTGGTGATCGAGAGCGCCAGCCGCTCGGCCTCGGATCCTGCCGGGTCTTCGATGGGCGCCTCCGCCGGGGCGTCGGGGTAGCGACCCCACCAGCAGCGCATGGCGATCGCCGCCACCCGTGCGAAGTAGCCTTCGGGATTCGCGGCATCCTCCAGCTTCCCGATGGCGTAGCGAATCTCGGATTCAGCCGACCCGGGGCCGTTGAGCACGGCGAAGAGCTTTCCTGCCACGTGGAGGCCTGCCTGTCCGTTCAGAGTCGCGATCCCGCCGTCGTGGTGCACCACGATTTGCCAGGGCTCCCGGGGATCGGGGCGCACCAGGGCCGAGTGATCCAGATGGCGCGCGCGGATCACGGCGACCGTGCCGTCTGTGGCGGCGCTGACAGCCAGGACCCGATCGGCGCGCCCGTGCACCCGGAGCCAGGTGGCGACATCGTAGCCGAGCTTCAGGCCGAAGACCCGGCGGAAGGTGAAATCGGCAGCCTGTTCACCGAGCTCGCGCCAGCGCCGCGCCAGCTGCAGGAGCGGATCCCGGCGGATCGCGGGGAGCCAGCGGCCCAGCAGACGGCCATACCGCCAGGCCGCGATTTCCGGTTTGAGCGCGGGCCCGATCCGGACCAGCGCCAAACCCTCCGGCAGATAGGAGAGCCCGATATTGTCGGTCGAGTAGCGCAACCGGCTCTCGCGAAATCTGCGCTCGCATTCTTCGACGGCCTCCCAGCGCTCATCGAGCGGGGAGAGGTTCCAGCGGTGACAGGAGGGACAGATGACCCAGAGCCGGCCGTGCCGGGAGTCGAAGGCAAGCCGGTTGCCGATCGGAAAGGTGGGGAGCACGTCGTTCCGGCCGAGGTCTTCGTTGCAGAATAAGCAGGTCGTATACATGCGGCCTTCTGCGTTGGCTATGGGCTATGGGCTATGGGTCCCGCAGTTAGCTCATAGCCCATAGCTCATAGCGATTACCCTTGCCACCGCTTGCCCACCAGAATTTCGAGCCCCAGCTGATCCAGCACCCGCTGCACGATGAAGTCTACCAACTCCTCCACCTTCGTGGGGCGATGATAGAACCCCGGGGCCGCCGGGATGACCGTGGCTCCGGCTTCGGTGACCTGGACCAGATTGCGCAAATGAATGAGCGAAAGCGGCGTCTCCCGCGGAACCAGGATCAGCTTGCGCCGCTCTTTGAGGGTGACGTCGGCCGCGCGCTCGATCAGGGATCGGCTGCTGCCCTGCGCGATCGCGGAGACCGTGCCCATCGAGCACGGGCAGATGACCATGCCGCGGGTGGGCTGGGAGCCTGAAGCGGGCCGGGCACCGCGATCGTCGTCGGTGAAGTGGGTGACGCTCGACCAGTCGCCGCCGGTCGCACGCTTGAGGCGCGGGAGGGTACCGATACCGCACTCTTCTTTGAGCAGTCGCCAGCCGTGGCTCGACACGATCAGCCACAGGGGGACGCGATTGCGGGCCAGCACGTCGAGCAGGCGCAGCCCGTAGGGTGCACCCGACGCGCCGGTGACCGCGAGGAGGAGCGGAAGCTCCGTCACCGCCCGCGCTGGTTGGGCGTCGGGCGGCGCACCGGATGCTTGGGAGGGAGAGGAACTCGCGGAGGAAGTTTGGGCGGCAGCCGCTCCCGGCGGGGCTTCGGCCGGAGCGGTTCCTTGCGGAGCGGCGCGGGCCCGGGCTGATCGCTACGCGGCGGCGTGGGCATGGCGAGGAATGTACCCGCTGGCCCACCCCCGGCAACCTGTCGCATTTGGCCCGGGAGGCTACCTTCTTGCCGTCTGCACTGCTCACCCTTCAAGGAGGAGCGTATGGCGCTGGTCGATCGCGTGAAAGGGATTCTCCTGACGCCCAAGACCGAATGGACCGTCATTGAGACCGAGCCGGCCACTCCGGCCTCGCTGTACACAGGGTACGCGATTCCGCTCGCCGCGATTCCCGCCCTGGCGGGATTCATCGGATGGTCCGTGGTCGGCATCAACGTGCTGGGGACGTCGATCAAGATCCCCATGTCCGACGGGCTGGTGGGGGCGCTGGCGCGGTTCATCGGAACGCTGCTCGGCGTCTTTGTCCTCGCCCTCATCATCGACGCGCTGGCGCCCACCTTCGGAGGCCAGAAAAGCTCGATCCAGGCGCTCAAGGTAGCGGTCTATTCCAGCACGGCCACCTGGGTGGCCGGCATCTTCATGATCATTCCGAGCCTGAGCATCCTGAGCGTGCTCGGATTGTACTCGCTCTATCTCCTCTATTTAGGCCTCCCGCAGCTCATGAAGGCTCCGGCCGACAAAGCGGTCGGGTACACGGCGCTGATCGTGGTAGTGGGTATCGTGCTGTTCCTGCTCGTGGGAGCCGTGACGAACCAGCTGGTGGGTTACGGAACCTGGGCCCGCTGGACGCCGGGGGGGTGACACCCGTGGGGGGCGGTCGTCGACCGCCCCCCCGCCTAGAGCAGGCGGTCCGCCAGCGCGAAGGCAAACACCGTCACGCTCATCACGCCGTTGAGCGTAAAAAAAGCGGCATCGAGCCGGGAGAGATCGCCGGGCTGGACCAGCCGGTGCTCATACAGGAGTATCCCTGCCGCGACCAGCAGGCCGGCGTAATACCAGGGCCCGAACCCTGCTCCGGCGCCGAAGAGCGCGAGCGCCGGAATGGTCACCCCGTGGAGCAGTTTGGCGAAGGTGATGCTGCGGGTTAGGCCCATCCGCACCACCGCGCTCCGCAAGCCCTCGCTCCGATCGAATTGCTCGTCCGGGAGCGCGTAGAAGATGTCGAACCCCGCGACCCAGGTGGCGACGGCGACGCCGATGAGCGGCAGCAGCCACCAGGGATCACTCCAGCGACCAGCGACCGCCAGATAGCCGCCGGCCGGGGCGATCGCCAGCGACGCCCCCAGCCAGAGATGCGACCACCAGGTGAAGCGCTTGGTGAAGCTGTACGCGGTGACCCAGAGCAACGCCAGCGGAGCCAGCGCGAGGCAGAGCGGATTGAGCAGCGCGCAGGCCGCCACGAAGAGCACCCCCGCGATGAGCACGGAGGCCCAGGCCTGCCCGAGGGACAGCGCCCCCCGAGGCAGCTCGCGCTGCTCCGTCCGTGGGTTCCGGGCGTCGAGCTCGCGATCGACGATGCGGTTGAAGCCCATCGCCACCCAGCGCGCAGCAGAGAACGCGACGACGACGAGGGCCACCGTGCTCCAGCGGAGCGGGTAGTGGAGTGAGGCGGCCAGCACCCCCAGCAAGGCGAACGGCAGGGCGAACAAGGTGTGGGGCAATTTCACGAAACTGGCAAAGCGGGAAAGCAGACTGGCCCCGGTGAAAGTCTGGCCTTCTCTTGAGGTAAGAGTTGAGAGGTGAGAAGTGAGAGGGCCACCCCCTTCCCCATCCGGTCTGGTGCGTTGGCTGTTACCTCTCACTTCTCACCTCTCACCGTAGTTATCCCTTCTCACCTCTCACCCAGGTTTATCCCGAGTTTTGGCCACAGCTCGTCCACCCGTCGTTTGGTGGCGGGGTCCATGATGATCGGCTTGGGCCATTCCCTACTGAATCCCTCTTCCGGCCACTTCCGCGTCGCATCGATCCCCATCTTGCTCCCATAGGTAAAAGCGCGGCTGGCGTGATCGAGCACGTCGATCGGACCCATGGTAAAGCGGACGTCGCGCTCGGGATCGATGTGGTTGAGCGCAACCCACCACGCCTCGTCAGGGTCCTGCACGTTGACCTCTTTGTCCAGCACCACGAGCACCTTGGCCAGCGACATCAGGCCCTGACCCCAGAGCGCGTTCATCACCTTGTAGGCCTGTCCCGGGTACTGTTTGTCAATGGAGACGAAGACCAGATTGTGAAAGATGCCGGGCGCCGGCATGTGATAGTCCACGATCTCCGGCACGGTGAGCTTGAGCAGCGGCAGGAAAATCCGCTCAGTGGCGTGGCCGAGGTAGTAGTCCTCCATCGGCGGACGGCCGACCAGCGTGGCGGGATACACCGACTGCTTCCGCTGGGTGAGCGTGGTGACGTGCACTTTGGGGTAATAATCGGCGAGCGAATAAAAGCCGGTGTGGTCGCCGAAGGGGCCCTCCAGCACCAGCGGCTCGGCGGGGTCGATATAGCCTTCGAGCACCAGCTCGGCCTCGGCGGGCACCAGCAGATCGCAGCTCACGGCCTTGGCGAGCTCCACCGGGCTGTTGCGCAGGAATCCGGCGAAAAGGAATTCGTCGATCGTCGGCGGCAGCGGCGCCGAGCCGGAATAGATGCTGGCGGGATCGCCGCCCAGCGCGATGACCACCGGCATGCG
Source organism: Gemmatimonadales bacterium (assembly GCA_036002045.1). Classification (GTDB taxonomy): domain Bacteria; phylum Gemmatimonadota; class Gemmatimonadetes; order Gemmatimonadales; family GWC2-71-9; genus JABFSM01. Next base: position 693 of record DASYTT010000013.1, on the reverse strand, counting down.
TTCCTTGCGCGCCGCCATCTCCCGCCAGTGCGCCGCGCCGACCTTGTGGCGCTGCCAGTGCATGGCGAGCTGATTTTTCCCGAGCACCTGGATGCGATACATCCCGACGTTGCGGATTCCCCGGACCGGATCCTCCGTGATCACGAGCGGGAGGGTGAGGTAGCGGCCGCCGTCCTCCGGCCAGGTGACCAGGAACGGCAGCTTGCCGAGGTCGACTGCGTCGCCCTCCAGCACGAGCTCCTGACACGCGGGACGCCCCCCCCGCGTCCGCGGCGGAAACTTGGCCAGCTCGGCGAGCTTGGGCAGCATGGCCAGCTTGCCAAACAACCCCTCGGGCACCTTGAGCTCGAGCAGCTCGGAGATTCGCGCCCCGATCTCATCGAGCCGGTCCACGCCGAGCGCGAGGCAGATGCGCCTGAGCGAGCCGAAGAGATTGATGGCGACGGGAATTGCGCTCACGCTGCCGTCTTCCAACACGGGCTTCTCGAACAGCAGCGCGGGTCCACCTGCAATGCTCTTCATGCAGCGATCGGCGATTTCGGCGATCTCGAGGCGGGTGGAGACCGGTTCCCTCACCCGCACGAGCTCTCCGCTTCGCTCGATCGCGGCGATGAAGTCCTGCAAACTGTCGAGCGCCATCCAGAGCTCCTCGATTAGCGAAGAGTGAAGGGCGAAGCGCGAAGAGAGTTACCT
>DASYTT010000012.1:0-2900 GCA_036002045.1 Gemmatimonadales bacterium | reverse complement strand
GTCCTCGACATTGAGCTTGGCGTAATTGGACAGGTAGGCGGCATCGTAGCGCGGATCGTCGGAGGTCAGCGCGGCCACCAGCAGGATGTTCGCGTTGGCCTTCTGAATGACGATCCCGTTGCGGCGGACTTCTTCCGGAAGCTGTGGTTCCGCCAGCTTCACGGCATTCTGCACCTCGACCGCGGCCAGGTCCTGGTCGCGGGAGATGTCGAAGAACACGGAAATCGTGGTCGCCCCGGCGTTCGAATTCGCCGACTGGTAATAGAGCAACCCATCGAGCCCCGAGAGCTGCTGCTCGATCGGCGCCGCGACAGCCTGGGCCACGACCTCCGAGGTGGCGCCGGGATAGATCGCGGTGATCGTGACGGAGGGCGGCGTGATCTGGGGATAGCGATTGATCGGGAGCCTGATCATCGCGAAGGCGCCGAGCAGCGTGATCACGATCGAGATCACGCCGGCAAGCACCGACCGCCGGATGAAGAAGTAGCGGGCTGCTCCCGCCGGCCGCTCGCTCACGGCTTCGGACCTCTAGGAATCGGAGCGGAGTCGGCCCGGGTGGTGCCGTCCCCCACCGGCACGGGCCGCACCTTCATCCCGGGAAAGACTTTCTGCAGCCCATCCACGACGACGCGATCACCAGGAGCGAGCCCGTGCTCGATCACCCACTGGTCGCCGGTCCACGCGCTCGCCGCGACCTCGCGCGGCCGCACCGTGTCGCCCGGGGTGACCACCATGACGGTCTGGCGCCCCATCGCCTGTAAGACGGCCCGCTGTGGGATCACGATGGCGCTGTCGCGCACCATGCCGAGCAACCGGACCCGCACGAACTGGCCCGGCAGGAGCAGGCGTTGCGGGTTAGGGAATTGCGCCCGGAAAGCCTGCGTTCCCGTCGCTGGGTCGAGCACTGGATCGATGAAGCCGAGCTTGCCCTGGACGGGCAAGGTCGAGCCGTCGGGGAGAATCGCCTCGACTCTGAGCGGCCCGCCGGGCTCGATCAGCCGGCTGCTCTTCGGGTCGCGGCGCCAGGCCAGCAGCTGCTGGCCCGAAGGCCGGAAGGTGACGTAGATCGGCTCCAGCACATCGATCGTGGTGAGCACGTCGTCCGAGCCGCGCACCCGCGCGCCGACCTCGAGCAGCGCCTTGCCGACCCGGCCGCTCAGCTCGGCGCGCACCGCGGTGTCGTCGAGGTTTTTCCTGGCGCGGTCCACGATGCCGCGAGCCTCTTCGACCGCGGCTTGCGCCTGCTTGGCCTGCGACACCGAGTTGTCGTACTCCTGCTTCGAGATGGCGTTGTCCCGCAGCAGCGCGGTGAGCCGAGTCAGGTTCTGCTCCATATTGGCCTGGCGCGCTTCGGCTTCGGCCAGCCGCGCCTTGGCCGCGCGCCAATCGGCGTCATACGCCGTCGGATCGATGCGATAGAGCACTTGGCCCGCGCGCACCGCCTGGCCCTCGGTGAACGGCCGTGAAAGGATCACGCCATTTACCTGCGAGCGCACCTGCACCCGCTTGAAGGCTTCGACATTGCCGACGAACTCGAAGACCTGGTCCACCCTGCGGGGCGTGATGGTCACGATGCCGACTTCAGCCGGCGGAAACGCGGCCGGCGGCGCCGGCTTCCGGCAGGCCAGCGCGGCAAGGCCGAGGAGCGCGACCGACCCGGGGCGAATCATGATGGCTGGATCTCCGTTCCCCCTGGGGGGTGATTGACGAGGGCACGCGCGACCATCTGGAGCAGCTCCTGCAGCGCGGCGTCCGGCTCCGGCGTCCCCTGGCAATGCGGCGCGAAACGCCGTTGGCCGACCACCAGTCCGAGCAGCGCCGCGCCTAACACGCGAGCCAGCCGCTCGGGATTGACGGCCCGGAACTCTCCGCTTTCCACCCCGGCTCGAATCACTCCCTGCAGAACCCGCGGGCAGCGACTGCCCATTTCGCCCGACACGACCCGCCCGGCCTCGGGACAATTGCCCGCCGAGGCCATGCCGACCAGCAGCAGCTCGGCGGTCCCCGGGCGCCGGAGTCTGGCATATATGCGCTCGAGCAGCACCCGCAGGAGCTCGGCGTAGTTGCCGCGATGGTTGATGAGCAGCGCCTCGTCCTCGGCGGCGCCGGAGAAGAAACGGTCGGCGATAACTTCATGAAAGAGCGCGGACTTGGTGCCGAAGTAATGCTGGACGGTGCCGGGGCTCACCCCGGCGCGCTCGGCAACATGGGCCAGCGTGGCGGATTCGAAGCCTCGCTCGCCGAACACCAGCGCGGCAGCGTCGAGTATCTCTCGCCGTCGCTCAGTCGGTCTGCGCTGCCAGCGCGGGGCCTCCGACGCCTCGGTTCGCTCGTCCATGGGCGGCAAAAGGTATCATTTGACTGAATAATTGCAAGGGGGGATGTAAAGCAGAGCTTGGCGTTACATCATTGTGACAGTTGGTGCATCGTGGGATTATGGCTCATTACTCACGCCGCAGCACGGCGATGGGATCCGCCTTGGTAGCCCGCCGGGCGGGCAGGTAACAGGCCAGAACGGCGACGGCGGTCAGGGCGGCTCCCACCGCGCCGAAGGTCAGTGGGTCGAAGGGTTCGACTTGGAAGAGCAGCGTGCGCAGAAAACGGGTGAGGCCGAGTGCCCCCGCCAGGCCGAGCCCCAAACCGAGCAGGGCGAGCAGCAGCCCTTGGCCGAGGACCTGCCGCAACACGTCCCCCGGTGCCGCACCCAGCGCGAGCCGGACCCCGAATTCGCTCGCTCGTCCGGTGACCGAAAGCGACATGACGCCGTAGATCCCGATCGCCGCGAGCAGCAGCGCGAGCAGCGCAAACCCGGTGAGCAGCGTGTTAGTCAATCGCCGCGTCGCGAGCGAGGCGTTTACCGCTTCCTGCAGGGGGCGCAGCTCGGAGATCGGCAGCGTTGG